>CALXZC010000004.1 GCA_944393135.1 uncultured Clostridia bacterium
AAAGAAAACTACAAGTATTTGGTCAACACACCCTAGTACTCATGATAGAATAGAAGCATTAAGAAATTTAAAATAAAAATATTTAGTTTTTTATAATATTCCCGACCATTTTTAGCATATATATACCTAAAAATGGTCGGGAACGCCTTTAAAAATGATTAATATTTATTTATAAGTTTTTTAATTTCTTCCTCTGTAATAGAGCCTTGCCTTAAAATATGAGGAATATTATCCACTACTTTGATAATTGTAGATGCAATTCCTAATTCACTTATTCCATTATCAATAATAAAATCAACTTTTTCATCAAAATCTTTTTTAATATCGTCAATATTAGTTCCACTTGGTTTTCCTGAAATATTAGCACTAGGAGCTGCAATAGGAACTCCTGCATATTCTAGTAATTTTCTTACGACCTCTCCACTAGGCATGCGTACACCAACAGTATCTCCATTAGCAGTAAGTATATCTGGTACTTCCTTTTTCTTTTTTAATATTATTGTCAAAGGTCCTGGCCAAAATTTCTTCATTAACTCATATTCTAATTCTGATATATCTTCTGCAACCATTTTTACCATTTCCATATTACTTACTAGTAAACTTATTGGCTTATTAAAATCTCTTTTCTTTATTTCATAGATTTTTCTTATAGATTTACCATTAAATCCATTTGTTCCTATTCCATATACTGTCTCTGTTGGAAAAATAACAATTCCACCTTTTTTTATTATTTCTGCTGGTTGCCTTAATTTTTCAAAATCACTATTTGTTTTCAAATCTAAATATTTTTGCATATAATCCTTCTTTCTTACTTAAGAAAAACTAGTAGTAAGTATAACTACTAGCCTTTATGGTTTATTTATTTTCTTGTGTTTTATTGTCATCTATTTTTTTTGAAGTATTTTTAGCTATTTCTGTTGTGTTTCTACAAATTACTAATAAAATTAAAGAAAATTCATAAATAACTCTTGCAATTACATTACCTAATACTAATGTTAATAAGAAACTTAAGAAGCTTGTTCCTATTAAAGCAAAAGATGATAATGTTATATAAATTGCAACAATTAAATATGTTATTTTTAATAATGCTTCTAAAAACATTTTCTTGAATGATAAGAATTCATATAACCATCCAACAAACCCTTTGAATTTTCCTTCATTTTTCTTACTTAAGAATAAGAAATAAACTAAAATTCCACCTACTATTGCTAGAATTAATGATAAGACAATCCATACTGTACTTCCTACAGCATCAGACATACTTATTAATGATCTTGAGTTATACATATTTACTCCCCCTTTATTTTTTCCATATTTTATCACAAAAGCTTAAATTCGTCAAATTTTACAAATATTCGACTATACTAAAAGTACTTATATTTCAGTATATTTATAATTACTAATTATTATGCTTCTATTTTATATATATTCCTAGCATTTTCATATGTAATCTTTCCAACTTCTTCTTTTGATAATCCTTTTATATTAGCTATTTTTTCCGCTATGTATTTAACATTTCTAGGGTCATTTCGCCTACCTCTTAAAGGCTCTGGAGATAAATATGGACTATCTGTTTCAATAAGTATTCTATCTAATGGTACCATTTCTATTATCTCATTTGCATTTTTAGAATTTTTAAATGTTACTGGTCCTGCAAATGAAATATAAAATCCGAAGTTTAAGTCCTTCTTTTACAAGTTCTCTATTTAAAGGGCAGCAATGCAACACACCTTTATTTTTTACTTCATTTTCTTTTAAAATATTTAGAGTATCCATGACTGCTTCTCTTGTATGTATTACAATCGGTAAATCTAATTTATTTGCAATGTTTATTTGATATATAAAAGCTTTCCTTTGAAGTTCACGAATTTTTTCATCTTTTTCCCAGTAATAATCTAGTCCAATCTCTCCTATTGCTAAAACTTTATAATTTTCTTTAGCTAATTTTTCAATTTCATTTAAGTTTTTCCACAATTCATCTTCATTTTGTGGAATATCATTAGGAGAAATTCCACATGTTGCATAAATAAATTCATACTTTTTAGCTAATTCAATCGCTTTTTTAGAAGCTTCTAAATCATATCCTGCTGAAATAAATCCCATATCTTCCTTATGTATTTCCTCAATTATAATTTCTCTATCTTCATCAAATTTCTCATCATCTAAATGTGCATGGTTATCAAAATATTTCATAACTATATCCTTTCTACTTTGTCAAAACTGTTACATTAGCTACTGCATAACTTTTACAATGTGATATACTAATATCTATATTCTCTATGTCACTTGTATCTATCCCAATTATTTTTAAGTACGGTCTATCTTGTTTATTGTTTTGTACTTCTAAATCTTTCCAACAAATTGAATATTTATCATCCAATTTCCAAGATAAAGCCTTAAAAGCTGCTTCTTTTGTTGCAAATCTAGCAGCATAATGTTGGTATTTTTGATTTTTTTTACTTTCACAATATCTTATTTCATTTTCAGTAAAAATTCTATTTAAAAAACTATCCCCAAGTTTTTCAATACTTTCTTTAATTCTACTAATTTCAATAATATCTATTCCACAACTTACTTTCATTTTCTACTCCTATAAAAAATGAGACAAAAATTGTCCGTCCCTTATTGTCTCATTAAAACTATAAAATTTAATATATTGAATACTAGTGATGATACAAGTATTATTGCTATTATTATTGTTGTTGTTTTATTTTTTTCTATATTTAAGTCTTTATATAAAATATCATATTTATTTTTTACTTGATTATATAATTTTTCTAATTCTAATGTTTCACTAATTCTATGGTTTAACATTGTTCCTACTTCGTCATCTGTTATTTCTCTAATCCATAAGTTTTTAGTGAATTCTATAAATTCTCTTCTTGCTTTTTTAACTTTTCTTTGATCTTTTAGTTTTAGTTCTATCTTTTTTAAATATATTTTTTTATATAAATTAATTATATATGTATATAAATATTGATTTTCAAATTCATCTGGCAGTATTGTATAATTATTCATATCCTCGCTTGATGAGAATAACATTACTCCTAATTTACTTAATGCTAGTTTTGCATACTTCCAGTTTGATATTGTTGTTATTTTTTCTTCTTCTAATTTTCTACTATTATCTGCTGGTAATACATTTGCAAACCTTATATAGTGATGTGCTATTTTTTCAAATTCTGATGTACTATTCCATGCTTCTTGGTCTATACATATATATGAATATGTTAGAAATCTTTCTGTGTCTATATCTAGTTTCATTGCATCCAAGTTTGAACCTGTTATTTTTCTTATAAAGCTTCTAAATGTTTCTGCGCTTGTGAAATTATTTGTTTGTAATCGTATATTATCATACGCATGTAATCCTTCTTCTCCATTTATATCTCTAAATTTATAGTTAAAGTTTAGTACATTTGTGAAACTATTAGCATCTTCTATATTTGTTTTTATGACTAAGAAACATATTCCTGTTTCAAAGCATATTATTTCTATTTTTGATATTGTAAAAAATATTCCTTTTTTATCGTCAACTTTTCCTTGTATGTCTTTTTTTATTCTATATTCAAATATATTACATGGGTATTTACTAATTATTGCTGCTTTTGTTTCTTCTGGTAATTCTTCTAATTTTTTTAGCTTGCTATTTCCAAAGCTAAAGCTTGAGAATAGAAATTCTCTTGTTTTTGGTAAGAAATATTGGTATAATTTTAAATCTTTTTCTTTTTGAAATGTTTTTAGCTTAAAGTCTTTATCTCTTAACATTTTTAATATGTATTTTTGATATTTCCCTTCTTTTATTACAAACGGATGTATAAAGTATGTATATTGGTAATTTGTCTTTAGTTCCATTTTTATCACCTCTTATTTATTTTCTATAATAGTTCATATTAAGGTCTTTTCCTAAGTACCATCTTCCTATAAAGTCTATTTGTAAATAGTCATCTAGTTTATATGTTGGTTCTTGTATTACTTTTCCATTTCTATCTACTACACCCCATTTTCCGTCTTTTTTTATTCCCGCATATCCATAGGTATTTTGCATTGTAGCATCATCATAGATATAGTCTACTACTACATTTCCATCTTTATCTAAAAATCCATATTTTCCGTCTTTTTTACTTACGAATAATGTGTTTGTTTTAAATATATCAGCTTCTTTTTGTTCTTCAAATTTAAAGTTATAATATTTATATCCTTCTTCTTGTTTTATTTCTATATATCCTCTTTCATCGTCTATATTTGTTACCATACCTGTTAATTTTATTTCGTAATTACCTTTTAATATTTCATTATTATAGTTTTCATCTTCTGTTATATATATATCTGCTTTTTCATTATAATTTATTCCTTTGTATTTAACTTCTACTAATGTTTTTCCTTCTTGGTCTATTATTCCATAATTGTCTTTCTGTTTTACAATAAAGGTGCCTGTTTTTGCTTCTTTTAAGTCATCATAGTTTTCTGCTATTATTTTTGTTCCTTCTAAGTTCATTAGCCCATATTTCTCATTATCTTTATATATTATTCCGTTTTCTGGATTTTTTAAGATTGCTACTATTTCGTCATATTCTCCATTTAATATTTCTGTTCCATCTTTTTTTACTACTTTTTGTTTTCCATTTTCTGTTACTACATAATAGTCTCCTTTATGTATTTTTGATATTGCATCATATTTTGTTTCTAATACTTGCTTATTTGATATGTCTATTATCCCATATTTTTCTTCTTGATTTTTTACTATAAATCCTTGTGATGCTTCTTTTCCTAGTCCTTGTATTTCTACATAGTTTGGTTCTATTAATGTTTTTCCTTCATTATTTACTATTCCATATTTTCCTTCTTTTTGTAGTAGTATAGCGTTTTCTACTCCTTGTAATGCTTTTATTTCTTCATATTCACATGGCAATATTTCGGTTCCGTCCATATTTATTAGCCCATATTTTCCTTGTTTTTGTACTCTTAATACTTGTCCATTATATGATAAGTTTTGGTTTTCATCTATATTTGTTATTGCTTCTATTTGTTCATAACTTGTAAATATTTCTTCATTTTTGCCATTTAATGCTTTTGTTTTATATGTTCCATCATCATAATTTACATCAAATGTGCATAAGAATATATCTTTTTTGCTGTTTGGTACTATTATCATTTCTGCATATGATGGGTCTATTACAATATCTCCATTTGAGTTAATTACTCCCCATTTGTTATTATTATATGCTGAAAAATAGTCTATACTTGTTATTTTTTCTTGTTTTTCTTCTTCTCCTGCTAGTATTCCTTTTAACATGACTATACACATTATAATAACAACAAATAAAATTATTACTGCAAATACTTTTTTTAGGTTTAGTTTTGGTTCGTCATATCTTTTCCCTTTACTCAAAGCTTTTTCCTCCTTTTGCACATTTATACTATATCATATATTGCTTATCTTATCAATGAATTTTAATTTTCTTTTTTTCTAAATTTACAAACTAATACACTCATATCGTCTTTTGCTACTCCATAGTTATTATCTAATGCTTCTTCTAATATAATATTTGCTATTTTTTGTGTATTTGTTGTTTCTATATCTTCTAATAAATATTTTAGCCATAATTCTTTATTTTTGTATTCTACATTAGAATCTATAATTCCATCTGAACAAAGTACTATTATATCTCCTGCTTCTATATCTTTATCAAACGTCTGAATTTTACTTTCTTCTATTATTCCTGTTGGTAAAGAACTTGATTTTATCATTTGTACCTTTTTTGCATGTTTTATGTATGTTGGACATGCTGCACTTTTTATGAATTCTACATTACCTAAGTATAAATCTATTATTGCTATATCTAATGTTGCATAACTTTCTTTATTTCGATTTATTAATGTATTATTTATTAAGTCTAATGATATGTTTTTATCAAATCCTGATAATAATAAATTTTCTAATAGTTTTAGCGCATCTGAACTACTTGTTTTTGCTTCTTTTCCGCTTCCCATTCCATCACTTATTGCAACAAGATATTTTCCGTCTTTTAATCTTATTGTTAATATACTATCTCCTGAAATCATACTTTTTGCTTTTGATATATTAGATGTTCCCATTGCCATTATATATTTGTCATCTGATAGGAAGTTTAATTTTTTTCCTATACTTCCTTCTTCGTTTAATACTATTTTTTCTCCTAATATTTTTGTAAGTATTTTTTCTATTGTTTCTATCTTAGCTGTTTCGATATTATCTTTTAAATATATTTCTATTATATATCTATTTTCCTTTTTAACTACTATATCTTGTATTTCTATTTCTTTTTGGCCTAGTATCTCAGTTATTTCTTGCTTTTCTCTTATATATTTTTCCTCATTTTCTATATCATTTTCTAAGTCTTTTGCCATACTTTCTATTGCTTTTGATACTCCTTTTAGCTGCTTTTCTACGTTCTTTTTATTTTCTGATATTTTCTTTTTCCAAATAAAGTCTGACTTACTTACTTTATATGATATATTTATTGTTCTTACTATTTGCATAATATTTTCTTCTAATTTTTTACTTATTTCTTTATCTTCAAATCCTATTATATAACTATTACATTCTGCAAATATTTTTAGAAGTTCTTTTCTTGTTATTTCTTGTTTATCTAATAATAGATTAAATATTTTGTCTATTATTTTTCCTTTTACATCTGCTATATCATCATAAAGCATATTATCTTTATAGTTTTCTAAATTGTTTAGTAACTCTGATATAAATATTTTTTTATTTTCTTCTTGTTCTTTACTTATTGTTTCAATTTTGTCTGGCTCTTCATATGTTGTTGCCATTTTGCTTATTGCTTGTGATACATTATTTAGACTTTCTGCAACTTCTTTGCTTTTATTTAGTGCTCTTCCACTTGTAGAAGGTAAAAATTTAGAATTTCCTATAAATTCTTCTAGGTCTATTTTTAGATTTTTTGGTACTAATAATAATCCTATTGATGCTATTAGTATTTCTTTAAAGTGTATGAGCTCTACTGTATATCCATTTGATACATATGCTAGTACTATATTTCCTAATGTAAATCCTATAACTACTCCTATTTTCCCAAATTTATTTAATACTCCTGCTATCATTCCTGATATTGCATATGCCGCTATCATTATTGGCTCATTATTACTAATTACTCCCAAAGTTACTCCTATTGTTACTCCAGATGTTGTTCCTACTAATATGCCATTTTTCCATCCTAATATCATTACTATTAATATACTAAATATATTTTGTATACTAAACCCATATATACTTGTTTTGTCAAATGCTGCTACTGCTATTGCAAATAACAAGCTTGCTCCTATTACCTCTTCTATTGAAAATGCTTTTTTTGTATAAAATTCTTGTACCACTGGAATAGAGTTTACAAATATTTTGTAAAATACTAATGATATTATTGATAATGTTATTGCACTCAACACGTCATATAATGTAAATACTGACATGAATATTTTTATTATGCTTATTAATAATGTTGCTATAAATACATTTTTGCCGATTTTTATTTTTTCGTTTCTTTCTTGTTCATTATAACGTGGTTTTACTATAAATAGTGTTGCTATCATTACTATTGCTGTTAGTAAATATTCTACTGCTCCTCCTACTCCGAATTTTATTAGGTTTCCTATTAATGATATTGTTATTACTCCTAATGCTGGAATCGAAAATGCTAAACAAGCCCCTAATAGGCTTATACTAAAGATTGAAAATTCTCCTCCTAAAGATACGAATGATAACATAAACGCAACTATATATATTACTATATTTTCTTTTGAAAATACGTTTGAAAGTATGTTAAATTTACTTTTCTCTCTGTTTTCTATTGTGTTTTTACTACCAAAATCTATTGTATCCTCACTTAAATTTTGAAACATCCTTACCACCTCTTTATTTTTGATAAGCTTATTTTACTACTTGTCCTTTGTGGTTTTTGTCTTTTCTAGTCTGTTAAACTAAAAAACTTTTTTACATTTTTTTATTTGTTCTTTTTATTTTTTTCATATTTATTTAATATACGATTTTTATTTTATTACAGAATGTTGAAAAAAGCAATATTTAAAAGAAAAAATTAGGCTAGATTTTATCTAACCTAATTTCTATATTGTATTAAATTATAATACTTTTTTCTTTATGATTACAACTCCTGCTCCCAGGATTACAAATACTACAACTCCTAAGATAATGAATGGTATGTAGTTTAAGTCCTCACCAGTAGGTCCTGTTACTGTAATATATCTATAGTCATCATCTCCACCTTCTATTCTACCATCATCACTTGGTATATAGTTTCCTGGTACTGTGTATTCATCATCACTACCTTCTTTTGTTGTTCTTCTTCCTGTTAAGATATTTATTTCAATGTCATTATCAAATATTGGGTCGTTTACATTGTTTGATAATACTTTAGATACTTGTAATTCTAAGTTATCATATCTTCCTAATCCTATATTTGCATATGCATCTGACCATAATATTTGATTTAGTCCTTTTACTGTATCATATACATCTTGTGATAAATATTTATTATTAAATATTTCTTCTACTTCACTTGCTTCATATTGATGCCAATCTGGACTATTATCACTATCAAATATTAAATCATTTGATAAATAATCATGTAATCTCTTTATTCTAGGAGCTATTAAACTATTTGGATTTTTTGGTGTTCCGAAGATATAGTAATTTTCATCATTATAGTCTATTTCTGATTCTGTGTTATCTGCTACAAATTTATATCTTACTGTTAATGTTGCTCCTTGCATAATTTCGCTGTCTAGCTCAATATGGATATTTCCATCTGGTAAGAATCTTACATATTGTAGTCCTCCACCCTCTTCTGGGTTTGGGTTACCTTCAATTAGTACTTGACCATTTGCTAATGTTAATTTAACATATGCTACTTGTTTTTCTACTGTAAGTCTTTGTATTGGTCTTCTTATTATACCAAAGTCCATATTGTCAAATACAAATTTAAGTTGATCATCCTTACTACTCATATTGTCTAAGTTGATGTCATAATCCATTTTAATTTCAAATCCTCTTGTTCTTGCTTCTATAGCACTTAATATATCTTCGTCTACTCTTACTCCTTCATCTAGAGTAGTATTTCCATAGTAGAATTCTTTTTCTGGATTTAATCTATCTTCTAGTAAGTCATATTTTCCTCCTGCTCTATTTACACCAATTTCATCTCTTGCGTCTGACCATCTTGCTGCTCCTTCTCCTGATGTTTCTGCTCTATACCAATAATCTGTGTCTCCTGCTGATGTTGCTTCATTATCTGGTCTATTTCCTCTATAGATTGTTGATTTATATTTTTCTAGGTCGTCTAATTTTTTAATTTCATTACCATTTGTATCACATATTATACTTTCTTGTTTATATGTAAATCTTAATAAATATTGTCCTGGTATTACTCCATCAAATCTATAGCTTCCATCTGCGCCTGTTTCGTATGTGGCATCTACTTCTTTCTTATCAGCATTTGTAATTCCTTGGTATAATTTTGCTATTGTAGAAGAGTTTGGATTTCCTTCTTCTCCTAATATATTTGCTGATGCTAAGTCTATTTCGTCTGCTTCATTATAAGATAATACTATTAAGTCTACTGTAACACCTTGTATTACATTTTCTCCAGTTGTATATGTTCCGTCACCAATTCTTTCTTTGTATTCTCCAGTTTCAGTATTATTAACTTTATCTAAAAATTCTTGTACTGCTGTATCTTCAAATACTGTTCCTGCTATAACTCTTCCTTCTGCTACTTCTAGTTTAAATGCTGGTGCACTATCTGTATCATCTTCAAATGTATCTCTATTTGCTGGTTCTGCTGAACCTGGTCTAGAGTCTTTGTCAACTCCCGCGTAATGTGTGCTGAATGCATCTGAATATGATGAGTATGATGTTATTTCTGTAATAGAGTCTAATGGATTATTTGTAAATTCACTGTTATCATTTAATACTGCATTTATTGCATCATTATTTAGTTGATATGTAATATATACATATTTTGTTTCTTGAGATGCTAATTCTTGATTAACTGGTATTGTTATTTTATTGTATTCTCCTACTGCTCCTTCACTATTAAATGAATATGTATTTCCCGCATCATCTTCAATA
The DNA here is from genome assembly GCA_944393135.1 of uncultured Clostridia bacterium. Classification (GTDB taxonomy): domain Bacteria; phylum Bacillota; class Clostridia; order TANB77; family CAG-508; genus CAG-269. The sequence goes on from CALXZC010000004.1 coordinate 10,142, forward strand.
CTAGATACAGTATATCTTGTATCAAAGTAGTTTACAATTTCATTTACCCTAGTGTATATATTTGTTCCTTCATTTCTTAATGCTATTTTATATCTTACATATACATCTAATGGTCCATCTTCTCCTTGTGTATATTGATCATTATATACTACGTCTGATGAATAAATTGCTTGTGTATATTCTGCTGAACCATATTCATTTGCGAATTTTACACCTACATTAAATCCATCTGTATTAGTATTGCCACTAAATCTGTCATCATAGTTATATGTATGTACATAACCATTTAATGATACTTGGACTTTTTCAATATCTTCTACTAATGCTAAATCTGGTTGTTCTCTTTCTTTAATTCCTAAGTTAATATATTTAATTTCTTCTTGCATTCCTTGTCTTATTTCATCTACTGAAGCAAAGTCTGTTAAATATCCTGATTGTCCATTTTGTTGATATGCATCTTTTGTTGATGCATGCATTATATATTGTTCATCTGTCATGTTTACTGGGAATTTTTGTCCATCATAACCATATACCGCATTCGCTCCATAATTTAATGTACTTTTACGTTGATTACTTCCATCATAAAATTCATCTGTATCATAATTTAAATCATATGTTTTACTTCCAGTATCATCTCTTGATTCTCCGACTGGTCCTGTTGTACCACTATGTGTTATTTCTGAATATTTTCTATTAAACTCTGCCCTTTCATCAAGATTTTCTGCTGCCTTTGAACTATTTTCATTGGTTGGAGATAAGTCTACTATTGGTACTGGGTCATAGCTCATTCCATTATAAGTAAATTGTATATAGTATTGATCTAATTTTTCAATCTCAATATCCCACATTTGATAATATCCATTTTCGTCTGTTAATATTTCTGTTAGACCTTTTTCTGTTTCTGTATTAAATGGTACTGGATTTCCATTACTATCTAATAATTTTACAGTTACATTTGCTACTAGTTTATCGTCACTACCTTCTGAATATAGATAATCTGGCTCAGATTCTTTACCCATAACCATTTCTTCCCAAACCTTACCAGACAATTTTATCCATCTTCTTAGGTTAGTTGCTGTAACCTCTGCTGTTGCTCCTGGATTTACTGTATATGTTCCTATTACCTTCGGTAATTCACCATCTATATAATATCCATAATTAGGGTTAACTGTTTCTATTAATTCATAATCACCCATCCACATTTGGTCTATAAATATTTCTCCATTTTCATCTGTTATTATAGTTACAGGTTCATCTGTGTATACAGCATGCCCATCTGCATCTGGATGTACATACTGTCCTGCTTTAACCCCCTTTACCATTTGTAATGTAAATCCTACATTTGGTAGTGGTGTTCCTGTTGTTTCGTCTACTTTAAGTATAAGCATTTTTCCAAATAAATCTATATTTATCTCCCATTCCCCATAATAATCTTCTTGTTCATAATGTGGATTTTCTTTTTCTAAGACGTCTTGCTCTCCTGTTTGGCTTCTATAAATTGTGAAGCCTACTTGTATAACATCTCCTTTACTTGATAAAGCCATTTTTTCTATCGTATGTACATTTTCTGGTACACTAATTGTTACATAGAAATTCTGTCCACTGCTAGGTGCTGATATAGTTTGTAGTGTAGAACCACTATATCTTTCATAAGACCTAATTGGTATATTTATTCCATCATTTCCTGTTAATGTAAATGAAGTAAATGTACCTGGATATGTAATATTAAATGGTCCAACTCTAACTAATGTTTCTCCATTACTCTCAAATGCCTCTACTGTTATAGCATCAAGATTTGTATTATTTACAACTCCTTGTGAACTAATGCTTCTGGCATATGATTTAGCTGCGCTTAATACTGATGCGTCATTACTCATATATTTATACGGTGCACCATAAGAAGCATAAGCCCCTAATCTTGATCCAACACTACTATACCAACTTGGCATAACTCTCCATAGTAAACGTTGTCCTTGTAAACGCCAAACACCTGTAAGATATGCATTAACAGTATTATCATAATATGGACTTCCTATTCCTCTATACTGCATTAATACATAAGCAAGTGTTCCATTCCATTCACTTGAAATAGTTGATGTGTTATCTGTTGTATTTCCTCTTGCTGCTTTATTTCCTTTTATTGTATATGTACCTTGTGCATAATATGATGTAGCATAATTTTGATTGTGCTGATCTTTATTAAGGCAGTAGTAATTTGGATTATATGCAACACTACTAAAAGAATTTATCATTACTGCATTTGAACTACCTGCTAATGTAAACAACATTATTATAAACCCAATAATAATTAATGCAGTTTTCTTTATATTTTTACTCATTAGTTTTACCTCCTTTCTTTTAATTTAAAACTTTCTTTTTAATAAAGTATATTCCTACTCCTACAGTCACAATACATGTAATTACTAATGCTATGTTTAATATAATTGAACCTGTTCTAATACCTAGGATTGTTTGTGCTTGACTTACGTTATTACTATCATTTATGTCCTGTACTCCTGAGGCATTATAACTATCAACTATTTGAGCTGTATTTGTATATGTTCCTGCTGTATCATTTGTCATATCTTTTGTTAATACTAATGTTAATGTTTTACTTTCGTTTGGGCTGATTACATCATTTGCTATTGATGCATTATGTGCTTCATTGCCCATTAAGTACCAATCCTTGTTTAATTCTGAGCTAAATTCAAATCCTTCTGGTAATTTATCCATTATGTCTCTTGCATATGCATCTACTTCTCCTACATTAGTTACTACTATTGCATATTCTATAACTACACTTGAGCTGTTCATTTGTTTTGCTTCTAATTCAACTCTTGCCAAACTTGAGTTATTAAATGAATGTACTTTTGTTCCACTAGGACTTTGAACAACGACTTGTGTTACATATTTATCTAATTTTAAATCAAATTCTTTTGCTTTAACAAGTCCTATACTAATATTTGCTACACTTCTATCTGTTATTTCGATTGTATCTGTAACAGCATATATTTTTGGCATTCCATCTATTGATAACTCTCTTGAAATAACATCTGAATTCTCACTGTCGTTTACTCCTTCTTTTTGATATGTTGTTAATGAATATTTGTTTAAGTCATAATCAAATATTACCATATATTGACCTGGTTTTAAGTTACGAAGTGTATATTCTCCTGAATTATTTGTTGTAGTTGTAATTACTTTTCCATCACCATCTTTTGCAAAATCATTTGTTTCAATATCTAATAATGATACGCTTATGTTTGATATTTTCTCTTCATCGCTTTGCATAGCTCCATCTTCGTTTTCATCTAGCCAAGCTATACCTCTTATTGAATATCCATCTTCATCTGATCCTCCTCCTGGATTATCTGGATCATCTGGGTTAACTATATCTGTTCTTGAAGCTTCTATAGTATGCCTTACTTCATTTGATGTATATGATTTTGTGTTTATTTCCATTTCCGCCTGATTAACTATATCAACATTTTCTGTTCTTGTATCAGAATAGTTTACTACTGTTTTAATATCTAATTCTATACTAGCTCCTACTTCTAGGTCAGATGATACACTTATTTTATTTTCTACAATATTTTCAGTTGCCACTTCTTCTCCATTAAATATTGCACTTAAAATAGTTAATTCATTTGATATTTGATCTTCTATAAATAATGAATTTATTTCTACTTTTCCATTATTTTTTATAGTTAAATTATATTCTATTTCATCATCTGTTTTTACATATCCATTTTCATTATTAGCTGTTAAATTTATATCTACTGAAATACCATATGCTGTTATTGGAAATATATTTGCTCTTGTAATATTTCCCTGACTATCTGTAACATTTACTGATGTTAAAATTTGTTCCTCTTCTTCATTTACTGATACTATATCATAAATATATTTTATAGTTTTTTCTTCTCCTGCCTCAATACTATCTATCGTAACCTGCTCTCCTTCATAATCACTTTCTTGAAATGATATTGAAGATAATTCAATACTGTCTGGATGATCTATATCTATTTTAACATTATTTTGGACTGTATTAGAAATGTTTTTAACTCCTACTATATATGTTATTCTAAGCCCTTCTTGATGAACTACAGTAGGCTCATCTACTGATTTAATGTAAACTTGTATAGCATTATCTTCTATATTTAAGTTTAGTCCATTTACTTCCATAGTTCCTTCATTGTAATTTACTTCTGGTGTAATACTTGCATTTGCATTTTGTGCGTCTGCTCTTAATAGGAATTCTACATTTGCTGTTTCTCCTGGTTCCATTTTTTCTATAGTAGATTTATAAGTATCACTATTTATTTCATTGTAAAACCCATTTCCATATATATATCCCATATTATTAGGATCATCTGGTTCTTCATAATTGCTTTCACCTTCAGCTACTGCTGGTTTTTCTTCTAGTAATTGCATTCCTTCTGGTACAGGCACATTTACTATTACATTATTGGCTGTTTCTGATCCTGTATTTTTAATTTCTAAATTATAGTATATAACTTCTCCTACTTTTACTGTATCCCCTGAATTAATGCTATCTTTTCCAACATTTGCTGTTAAGTTTCCTTCTAATTTAGGACCTTGTCCTGTTGTTAAAGTTACATCTGTTGCTTTAACATTATTTGATGTTGTTTCTGCACTTGTAAACATTACGGTATATCCTTCTGTTGCTTGTTGGTCATATTCTAAACTTTCAGGAATTTGTACTGTATATGATGTTTTTACTGTGTCTGAAACATTCATCTGGTCAACTATTAATAAATATTTCTTAGGTCCATTTACATTCTCAAAACTTTCTGTCCATCCATTTTCAACATTTTCTAAGTTATCGTCAGCATTTTCATTAGTTGTATAATATATTTTTGATACTGCTCCCTCTACTGATATTGGAGTTATTACAGTTGCATTCAAATTATTTTCACTACTATTCGTTGGCATATCTCCTAGTATTCTTACATTTTGTACATTTTCTTTATTATTTATTATTTCAGAAGAAACTTGAACTTGTTTTTTATCATTGTTTCTATTTAATGTTATTTCTGAGTTTTCCTCTTGTCCGTAAGTTTCAAGCCCTATTTCATTTATACTATTTATAGTAATCATATCTCTAGGTGATATTATTTTTATTGCTTTGCTTGCTTCTACTACTTTTCCATTTCCTCTATTTATAACATTTAATTTTATTTCTTTATCACTATTTGTTGCTTTTTTGTTTAATGTTAAATTTACTTTAAAATTGATTTCTGCACCTTGTAATGCTGCCTCTTTATAACTTGTTTGTTCTCCTTGTAGTTCTATATATACAGTTTTACCATCTACCCATGAATTAGCTATTTGCAATTCTTCTTCATATAATAAATTAATATTGTCTTGTAATGATATCTGTTCTACTTCATCTGGGAATGTTATTTGTAATAGTGGATTATTATATAATTCCATTGTTTCATCTATTGTGTTTAATATTACTTTTATTTCCATTTCTTGATTTTCTTGCATAGTTGATAATTCTGCTTTATTTAGTTGAATATCTGCTTTAGGTGCTGTGTCTAATAAATTCATTGTTAAAACTTTTGTTATATCATTTGCTTTTATTGTTTCTTCGAATTTATTAAATTTTTCTAAGGCTCTTCTTGAATAACCTGTATCTGGTTTCATAGATTTTATATTATAAATTGATAAACTTCCTTCTTGAAGAGGTTTTGTTGTTTTTATTTGTATTCTATTTAGATTATTATCTTGATAATCTATTCTGATATTTCCATTTTCGTCAGCTTCCGTATCTTTATTTATTGTATATAATACTTTTCCATTTAAATCACTGATTGTTATATTTCCATCTTGTCCTAGAATTCTTAACATATCTTCTTTTGTTAGATATATTCCTTTATAATATGTATTTCCATTTACATCATATAGAGTTTTATTTTCTTCGTTTTCTTGCACATAGTTTTCACTTTGTAAGTCTATTGTAATTTCATTTATTTCTTCTATGTCTGATATAGATATTTGATATCTCTCAACAAAGTCTGTATCTCTTTGATTTCCTTGGTATAAATACCCCTTGTAGATTTCTTCGCTAATTTTTCCATCAAAAGATAAACTTGAACCTAACTCTGTAACATCTACATTATCTTCTTTTTGTAGAGTTACTTCATCTATATTTTCACATTTTGTATATACTGTTGTATTTAGATTAATATTAATATTTGGCTCAAATTCTATATTTGTATATTTACATATTATTTGATATGTATCTACCGAATTACCTATATATTTTAATTCTTTCTCTTCATCTAAAGTTATTTTTAATATTCCATTTTGTGCATCACAAGAGTAGCTATTTTCTTCCAATTTTACCCCATTTGCTAATACAACTAAATTACTTGGATTTTGTTCTTGTAAAACTGGTAAAATAACTGATAAATTCTCGTTTTCAATTTTAGGAATATTCTCATTTCTTTTGACTTCAATTCTTTCTTGAAGTACAACTGTATCTAAAACATCTTCTTCACTTTCTTCACTTTCTTCACTTTCTTCGCTTTCTGAACTATTGTCTATTTTATAGTACTTCTCTACTGAATGTTCTAATCCTATAATTGGTTGTTCTTGACTTTCATTTTGATTCTCTTCATTGTTTTCTATTGCTATTGCAAAGTCTGCGCCTATTAATGAAAAAACAATAGTTAATACCAAAATAAAATTAATTAGTTTTCTTACCTTTTTCATTTTCTTCCTCCTTGTTTAAATGGAATACCTGTTTTTTCTATCTAATATATTAAATAAATTTTTTCAAAAAAGCAATATTGATTTTCTTCTAAAAAGTAAACGATTTGAATTTTGTGTCTTTTTCCTTTAGGGAAGTAGTTTTTATTTATTTTCTTTAAATTTATATTACATTTTTGTTAAATTTATATTACATCTTGTTTTTAAGTCTATTTGAACTTTTTACAGGCTTATTGTCCTTTTGTTGCGATATTATATTCGCAATATCTCTATTTACTATTATAACTTAAATTAGCACATTTTTCAAGCTTTTAAAATGTATTTTTGACTTTTTATGTAAAATTTCTTATATATTTTCTTGTTTTCAGAATTTTCACAATTTGATGTAACATTTTATTTTTACTTTAATAATATAATTTAATACACATATAATTATTTTAGAGGTGATTTTTTTGGATAATAATTTTAATTTTGACCAAAATGCTATGAATAAGTTAAATGATATGATGAAAAGTGGGAATTTAGCCGACATTGTTTCCAATATTCCTCCTGATGTTATGAAAAATTTTTCTTCAATGATGAATAATTCTAGTAATACTAATTCTGATAATAGCTCAGAAAATTCTAGTAATAATTCTTTTGATTTTAGCAACATTGATATGAATACTCTTATGAAAATAAAAAATATTATGGATAAAGTAAATAATAGTAATGATCCAAGAAATAATTTACTTTCTTCTTTAAAACCTTATTTACGTGATGGAAAAAAAGAAAAGTTGGATCAATATGCTAACTTAATGAATTTTGCTAAAATAGCTGAGATTCTAAAAAATGATAATAAGGAGCCTAAATAGTATATGAGTTACTTTCCTTTTTTCTCATTTCCTTACAACAATTATTATAACCGTGCTTATCCTTATTATAAAAACAATAAGGTTATTCATGATGTTCCAAAAGATAGTACAATTAATTCTTCTGATAAAACTTATAATGAAAAAAAATCATCTAAATATAATTCTTTTGCCAATATAAATATTTCTGCATTATTAGAAAGTGACATAAATACTCCTATATTAGAAATACTAGGCATAAAATTATATCTAGATGATCTTATTATAATTGGATTGTTATTCTTTCTTTATAAAGAAGGTGTACAAGATGAAATTCTTTTTGGTATTTTGCTACTATTATTATTAAGCTAATTATTCTATTACAATTTTATCATCAATAACACTTATATATGCTTGTTTATGCAATGGCTCTTCATCTCTGTTAATTTCTTTCACTATATTTGCAATTCTTACTTGTACTGCATCAAATAGACCTGCTGCTATTATTGCTTGTTTATTTCCCTTGGCTCCTGCATGTGCTAATCCTCTTAATGCTCCTAACACAACAAGATTATCTGATGCCATTACTTCTGCTCCTGAATTTACATCTCCTAATATTACTAAGCTTCCTTCTACTTCCATTTTCTGCCCTGACCTTAAAGAACCCCTATGGAATTTTGTTTCTGATATTGCTATTTCTTTATCAAATGCTTTCTTTATACTTGAAAGCCCTAAGCTCTTTGGCATATCAAAATCTATTTCAACATCTAATTTTTCCTTTATAATTGCTTGTATTTGGTCGATTTCTTTATTTTTTAATACTTTTCCAGTTACTCTTATTGGTGTTTTTTCATCCTTATATAATTTCCTTAATTCAGGTAGTTTTTTTCTTAAAACTGCAATTATTTGCCCTTGCTCAGCATTTTCGTCTAGTTTTATTACTATTTCATCTTTTCTTAAATTAATACTAACATAATTACTTTTCATTTTTACATCCTTCCAACTAAATTTTTATAAGTTGAGACAAAAATTGCCCGTCCCCATTTGTCTCAATTCATTATTTGTACATATGGCTCTGCTGTCATATCTTCTTCTATTGTTTGTACATTCATTCCAAAGTACTCTTCCATTATGTCTCTTACTACTTCTGCTGTGTAGTTTCCATGTCCTCCGTTTTCTACTATTACTACTATTGCTATTTCTGGATTTTCAAATGGTGCAAATCCTACAAACCACGCATTTACTCCTCCTGTTGTTTCTGCTGATCCTGTTTTTCCTCCTACACTTATTCCAAAGTCTTTAAATCTTACATATGCTGTTCCTGAACTGTCTTGTGTAACGGATTCCATTCCTGCTAGAACTGCATCTAAATATTCTTGTTTTATATCTACATCTTCTACTTGTTCTTCTTCTATTCCTAGTTTTTGATTTACAAAACTTTCGATTTCTTCTTTTGATACTTCTGAACCGTCTGATTTTCTTACTGTTTTTACTATTGTAGGGCTTATTCTGTTTCCTCCGTTTGATAGAATGCTTATATATCTTGCCATTTGTACTGGTGTATAGTAGTTATCACTTTGCCCTATTGCTGCTTGTAATGTGTCTCCTGCATACCAATTAGGGTCATCTGTATGTAGTTTTGCTTTTGTTTCTGGTGATGCTACATATCCTGATGTTTCACTTGGTAGTTCTACTCCTGTTTTTGTTCCTAGTCCAAAGTATTTTGCATAACTTGCTAATGTATTTATTCCCATTCTATCTGCTGTTTCGTAGAAGAAGTAGTTACATGATTTTTCTATCGCTCCTGATACATCTAGCCAGCCATGTCCTCTTCCATAGTCGCTATAGTACCAACATTTTGGTCTATATCCTGTGTTTGCATATTTGTTATATACTCCTGTGTCGTTTATTTTTGTGTTTAGGTCTATTGCTCCTGATTGTAACCCTGCTATTGCTGTTACCATTTTGAATGTTGATCCTGGTGAGTATGAGCTTTGTACTGCTTTGTTTACTAATGGATGTGCTGTATTATTATTATAATTGTTCCAGTTTTCTGTGCTTATTCCTCCTACAAAATCTGCTGGATTATATGTTGGATAACTTGCCATTGCGAGTATCTCTCCATTATTTACATTCATAACAACACAAGCTCCTGATTTTGCATCAAATCTCTGTCCAAATCCTCCGCTTGATATTTTTTGTATGTTTGCTGCCAATGCATCTTCTGTGACTTTTTGAAGGTTTGCATCTATTGTAAGTACTACATCTGCTCCTTCTACCGCTTCATCTGCTATATATTCGGCTGTTGTTGTTCCATCAACTGCCATGTCTATTTGTTTTGTTCCATTTTTTCCTTTTAGGTATTCTTCAAATACGTATTCTATTCCTGTTTTTCCTATTATATCGTTTTGGCTATATGTACTTTTTCTTGTTTCATATTCTTCTCCACTTATTTGTGATGCATATCCTAATATATGTGCTGCAAGTGTTCCTGATGTGTATTTTCTTACTGGTTTTACTGATATATTTATTCCTGCAAATTTTTCTGAGCTTTCACTAAATTCTGCTACTGCTTCTCTTGGTATATTGTCTGCTATTGTTATTGATTTTGTGCTACTATATCCTTCTACTGTTATTTGATATCTAATTGCTATTATTTTTCTTATTTCTTCTATATTTGTTGTGTTTGTTATTTCGTATTTTTCTACAAATTTATTGAATGCTTCTTCTGCACTTATATTTTCATCAAAGTCATTTTCTTCTTTCCACTCTGCTAGTTTTTCATCTGAGATTGTAAATGCATATGGGTTTATGCTTATTGGAAAACTATCTGGATATGAAACTCCATATTTTTCAAGTACTCCTATCATATTTAAAATAGAGATATTTAATTCATTGTCATCTACTTTTGTTTTATACATTTCTATTGAGAACTGCATATCTGAACTTACTAATGTTGCTCCTGTTCTGTCTAGTATTTCTCCTCTTGCCGCTTCTATTGTACTTTCTCTTGTAAGTCTTGTGTTTGATTGTTCTCTATATTCTGCTCCATGTACTATTTGAAGGCTAAATAGTTTGACTATTAATATTATTCCTATTATATATACAAGAACTGTTATTAAATTAAACCTAAGATTTATATTTGGTTTTTTTATGGTCTTGTTTCTTCTTATCAAACTACCACCTTCCTTCTTTTTTATTTTTTAAAAATATCTTGTTAATATTGTGTTTCCTTTATATTCATTTTCTATATAATATCCTGCTTTTTGTATAATTGGATATAGTATTATTGTTAATATTAAGTTGTATATTATTTCTACTATTAATATTATTAAAAATGTAAATATTTCGACATTTATTGATAAAAACATGTAATTAAGTATATAATTTAACACCTCTACTAAGAATGTTGAACCAAATACCATTAGCATTATTGTCATACGACTGTCTTTTGAAAAGTTTTTATCAAATATTCCTGCTAAAAATCCTACTATCCCTAAAGTTACTGCATTTATTCCAACTTGTTGTCCTAATAGTAAATCTAACATTAATCCTATTCCTACTCCATATATAGTGCCTATTGTTCTACTTGCAAATAATCCAATAAATAAAACATATATTATAAATAGGTTTGGCATTGTACCTGCTATATTAAACCATGTAAAGAAGTTTGACTGAATATAATATATAATTAGTCCGAATTATAACTAATACAAGATTAATAATTACTTTTTTCAATCACTTCACCTCTTTACTTATTTGTTATTACAAGTACTGTATCTAATTTATCAAAATCTACGGCTGTATTGATTATAGCATATCTATCTGTTATGTTTTGGGCATTTTCTACACTTTTTACTGTTCCTACATGGATTCCTTTTGGATAAATTCCTCCAAGTCCTGATGTTTCTATACTATCTCCTTGTACAACATTTGCATCTGTTGGTATATACATTCCTCTTAATGTTGAATTTTCTTCTAATGTTCCCTTGCATACTATACTATCATCTGTTGTACTTAGTGTACAACTAACTGAACTTGCTGTATCTATAATTGTTTGTACTTTTGCTGTATTTTTTGTTACAGAAATTACATGTCCTACTAAACCTTTGTCTCCGATTACTGTCATGTTTTCTTGTACTCCATCATCACTTCCAATGTTTATTACTATTGTTTTTGAGTAGTTGCTTATTTCTTTGTTTATTACATATCCTGGTGTTGTATTATATTCGCCATATTTTTCACTTAAATTTAAATATTCTTGTAATGTTTCGTTTTGTGTTTTTATGTTTTCTAGTTCTCTTAGCTGTTGTTCTAATTCACTATTTTTTTGCTTTAATTCTTCATTTTCTTGTTTCAAGTTATTTATATCTGTAAAAAATGTTCCATTTCCACTTAATTTATTTTTTAAATAAGTTAATCCATTTTGTATAGGCATAACTAGATTAGTTGCAGCATTTTCAAAAAAGTTTGAGTTTGTTTCTCCATTTGAAAAAATTACAACTAAAATTAAAATTATGATAGTTATTATAATTCCTATAATTCCACTTTTTTTCTTTCTATACATTTTTTACTCCTTGTTTTCTCATCTTCTATTGTTTCTCGCATTTACAAGAACTCTTCCTAAACGCTCTATATCTTCTAATGTTTTTCCAGCACCTCTTACTACGCAGTCCAATGGTTCTTCTGCCACATATACTGGCATTCCTGTTTCTTTACTTATTAGCTTGTCCAAGTTTTTAATTAATGCTCCTCCTCCTGCTAATACTATTCCTTTTTCCATTATATCTGCCGCAAGTTCTGGTGGTGTTTTTTCTAATGTCATTTTTATTATTTCTACTATTTTAGATATAGATTCTTTCATTGCTTCTTCTACTTGCATAGATGTAATTGTTACATTTTTTGGTAGTCCTGTACTTAAGTCTCTTCCTCTTATTTCCATTGACATTTCAGTCATTAGTGGCATTGCACAACCTAGTTGTATTTTTATTTGTTCTGCTGTAGTATCCCCTATTGCTAAATTCATTTCTCGTTTTATATAGTTTACTATATCTTCATCAAGTTCGTCTCCTGCTACTCTTAATGAATGGCTTACTACTATCCCTCCTAGCGAGATAACAGCCACTTCTGTTGTTCCTCCTCCAATATCAACTATAATATTTCCGCTAGGTTCTCCTACATCTAACGATGCTCCTATTGCTGCTGCCATTGGTTCTTCTATTAAATATACTTCTCTTGCTCCTGCTTGTATTATTGCTTCTTCTACTGCTCTTTCTTCTACCTCTGTTATTCCTGATGGTACACCTACTACTACTCTTGGCTTTCCTATATTATATCTTTTTCCTACTTTTGCAATTATGTTTTTTAACATTAGTTGTGTTGCTGTAAAGTCTGCTATAACTCCATCTTTCATAGACCTTACTGCTGCTATTTGTTCTGGTGTTCTTCCGAAGCATTTCTTTTGCTTCTGTTCCTGTTGCTACAATGTTTCCAGTTCTTCTATTTATCGCTACTACTGATGGTTCTTTTAATACTGTTCCTTTTCCTTTTAATGCTACTAAAAGATTCGCTGTTCCTAAATCAATTCCAATATCTTTTGATTTAAAGTTTAATAATTTCATATTCTCAAAGTCCTTTCTTTTTTTAGTTTTGTCTCATTTTGCATTTTTCTTTTGTTCTTCTTTTGCAAATTCAGTAAAGATACTTGTATATTGCATATTTCCTATTATTATATGATCTACCATTTTTATATCTAAACATTTTGCTGATTTTTCCAATAAGGTTGTAAATAATATATCATCTTCACTCGGAGTGCAGTCTCCACTTGGATGGTTGTGTATTAATATGAATTTTGGTGCTTTCATTCTTATTGGTTCATATAATACATCTTTAATAGGTATTCTTACTAAATTAGTTGTTCCTTTTGCTACGTCTACTATTTTTAGTATTTCGTCTTTCGAACTTAAAACAGCTACTTTTACTATTTCTTCTTTCTTTAATTTTAGGTCACTCATTAATATTTTTGCTAAATCTTTAGGTTCGTTTATCTTTATTTTTTTGTAGTTTGATGTTTTAAACATTCTTTTTGCTATTTCTCCTATTGCCTTTAGTTGAATTGCTTTTACTTTTCCTATTCCTTTTTGTGTCATTAGTTCTTGTATTGTTAATGTGTTCAAATAATTTAGGTTTTCGTATGTTGTATTGTTTAAACTCAGTAATTTTTGTGCTAATTGTACTGCTGTTTCTTCTTTTGTTCCTGTTTTTATTATTATTGCTAATAATTCAGCATCTGATAATGCTTTTTCACCATATAGTTCTAATTTTTCATATGGTCTTTCTAATTCTGGTAATTCTTTAATCTTCATGACAAAATATACCAATCCTTTCTTCCTAGATTTTTATATTTTGTCCCTATTTCCTATATTTTTTTGTATATAAGTATTGCCAGTATCATTCCTATTATACTTGAGATGTTGATTTTGAACATTAGCCCAAATGTTATTTGTATAACACTTAAATCAAGTGTTATTGGTGTGTTTAACCCAAAACTCTGTCCATATGATAGCCACCATAGCCAGTCTACTCTTGATGCTAGTTCTCCTAATAGTCCTCCTATTACTATTCCTGATAATATAAATACTAATAAAATCCATACATTTTTTTCTTTTGTTGCCATTTTTATCCCTCCAAAATTTCGTTTTTTCTTACGGCTATTCATTTTACCACAAAAGTATTATATCTTGATTTAGTAATTTTTTCAAGTAAATACTCTTATTTTTTTATTAATTTTAAGTTTTTACAAGTAAATTTATTGTAATATGAAATCAGTTATGTTATATTATGGTGAAATTTAATTTTTACTAAAAATAATTACCAAAAATTATATATTTAAATATAATAGTATTAGTAGTATAATTAAATTAGTAGTTATTTTAGGAGGTTGTTACTTTATGAAAATAGAAAGATTAACAGAGAATAAAATTAGAATTATTATAAATTCCTCTGATTTTAATTTAGATAGTTTAGATGCTAAAACTATCATGGCTAGTGCAGTAGAACGTTCAGGTTTTTTCACTTATATTTTAGAAAAAGCAAAGGACGAAGTTGGCTTTAATACTGATGGTTGTAGACTTCTCATAGAAGCATTTTCTACTTCTGATGATATTCTAGTTTTCACAATTACTAAATATTTAGTTGACACTGCTTCTAATAAAATATTATCTCCAAGTAAGATTTCTCTTAAGGTTAAAAGGAAGTCTTTAAATGTAAATTGTAAACATGCTTTATATAAAATAAATAGTTTTGATGAATTTTGTGATTTTTGTGAGTGTCTAGATAAAGAATATAGGTTTGATATTAAAAAACTTTCAAAAAATACATATTTATATTTATATAATAATACATATTATCTATTAATGAAAAATACTAATTTAGATGATAATGCTCTTAAAAATTTCTATTCTATTTCTTCAGAATTTTTATCAGCTATTCATTATTCTAGTAGTTTTGAAAGTAAATTATTAGAACATGGTAAATTAATTATTAAAGGAAACGCTATTCTTACAGGTGTTAAGTTTTTTTCAAAAAAATAACCAGATAAAATCTGGTTATTTTAATATACGTAGTTTTGTGGGTTATATGCTACTCCATTTACTCTAACTTCTAAATGTAAATGTGGTCCTGTTGAATTTCCTGTAGAGCCTACTGCTGCGATTGTTTGACCCTGTGATACTTGTGTTCCTGTTCCTACATATAATTTATCACAATGACAATAATATGTTTGAACTCCGTTTCCATGACTTATTACTAACATATTTCCATATGAACCTTTATACCCTGAAAAAGTTACTGTTCCTGCTGCTGCTGCTTTAATTGGTGTTCCTCTTGATGCTGAAATATCTAGTCCTGTATGTGATGATCTTCTTATACTACTTGCTGCTCCAAATCTAGATGTTATTATTCCTGAAATTGGTTTTATTAAAGTTATTCCGATGTTTGCTTTTGCACTTGATGTTGTTCCTTTTGTATTAACAGTTCCACTTGCTGCATATCTTGTAGAAGATGTTTTTTTGGCTACTGTTACTACTTTTGGTTTTTCTATATATAGTTTTGATACTGCTTCGTCTGATGTTATTAAGTCTTTCATTTCTGTTTCATATTTTTCTACTATTGCAATATTTGCAATGTTTGAACTATCCTTTGTTTTTAAGTCATTGACTACTTTTTCTGCATCTTCAAATGTTCCTACATATGCCTTTTCTTCTTGATTATCTGTTATAGCATAATATCTATAATATGTAACTCCTGTTTCTTTTATTTTATTAAATATTTCATCATCATTTGCTACAATGTTCTTTTTCAATAGACATAATTTATATTCTGGTAGCTTGTCCACTTGAACAAATGCAACATTTGAATTTGTTCCATCTCCTTTTTCAACATAATCATTAATTCTATGTTGTAAACCTGACCTATCTTCTGTATATCCCACTTGTTCACCATTTATAAAAACACTATATGTTGGTTTATATAAAAAGGCTATTGTTCCTATAATTAAAAAAGTTGCTATCACAAAAAGAATTATAAATTTAATTCCCCTTCTTGTATGTATTAACACTTTTTTTAACATTAATATTCTCTCCTTTGTACATCTTTTATTTTCCTTGTAATGATATTGTAATATTTCTATTTTTGCAAAGATATTCTAACTCTAATTTCCGTAAGTTTTCTCTTGTTTATTCTCTTAATCTCTTTTTTATTCGTTTTATCTCGTTTTTTCTATTAACTTTAAAAATGAGACAGATAGGTCCGTCCCTATTGTCTCATCCTTGCAATTCTGATTTTACTGTGTTTATCTCTGTTACTGTTGCTTTTTGTGCAGGTATATAATATCCTTTACTTTGAGCTATTTTAAATAATTCGTATTGGAAACTTTCATCATTATTTCTTATTTGTTGGAATGTTTGTCTTAATCCCATATTTTCACATTCTGATATCGCTGTTTGATATGCTGTTAAGTCTGACTTTACTCCTGCTAAAATATCATTTACCATTACTTTCTCGTCCATTGTTTTTCCTCCCTTGAAATTTTAATTTTTAGTTATTTCCTAAAAAACTCATTAATTTTTGTTTTGTGTTTAATGCATCTTGTGCTGATTTTGTAAATAGTTGTTTTATTTGTGGGTCTACCGCTTGCCCTGCATATGTGTTTAGTTTCTGATATGTTGTTTCATGTGCTCCTATTAGATGTCTTAAATGTTGTAATTCCATTTGATTTAAATCTGGCATTTTTATCCTTCCTTTCATTTAAAATCTAAGTTTATTATTTCCATTTATTATTTTTTTATACAATTTTCTTTCCATACATCTGTTAATTTTCGCCTATCTACAACTCCTGTTAATTTTGCCTTAATCCATTTATCATTATATCCTTTAGTTCTATAATAATCAACAGCACGATTAACCACAAGTTTTGGATTAAATACTTCATCAATTCTTTCTTTTCCCATTTTTGCAAGCCAGAGTTTGAATGGCTCTGATTTCAGTTGTCCGATTTTTTCGGACAACTAACTACCTTCTTGACTTAGCTTTATTTTTAAATCATTCCAATATTTTCTCGCTCTATCACTTTTTGTTAATGCCCCAACAACATCAACTACACTAAAATAATATTCTTCTTTTTCACTATCCCACACACTTCTTATTTCACTATCTTCAAAAAGTTTTGAAATTGTTTCTAATTTATTATTATGCTTACTCTTATACTTTGATAATGTTTGATTATAAACAAAACGGCAACAGTGAAATGTTTTTGCTTTTTGTTCTTTATTTAGATATATTCTATATTTATATGCTTTTAACATTTTTAACTATCGTCGCTTTTTACAAGTTAATTTCCTATATATTTATACATTCATTTTATTTTCTATGCTATATACAAAAATAGTATAATATTGTAGTAATTATTTTATATTCATACATTAGTTTTTATTACTCGCTTCCTTATTTGCTCATTCTAAGAAGCAGAAAAGAGGTCTTTTATTTTAATAATATTTTTTCTATTTCTTTCCAATTATTTACTCTTATAAAATTATTTTCTTTTAATTCTGTTTCTGTTAAATTTTTATTATGGTATGCTGTAAACAATAATTTTAACCTAGCCTTTCCCATTAATTTTTTAGGGCTATCATCTATTCTAATATCTGCTTCTAACAAGTCCTTATTAGATATAAATATAAATTTATGTGGATCTATGAACGGGAAATTTTCACATAGAAAATTATATTTATCATTTAATGTCTTTCCAGATATTTCTGGTGCATCTCTAAATACATATGCTGTTGCTATATATAACTCATATTTTTGGTTTAGTTTTTCCATTACTTCTTGTGCATTTTCTACAATGTTTACGTAATCATATGTGTTTCTGTTAGAATACCATTTTGCCCATTCTTTTATTCTATCTTTTGGTATTAGGTCATTTATATAATATGATTTTGCATCTTCTTGTTCATAGTTCGTACCTAAGAATTCATTTATCATTCTTATAAATCCTTTTTCACAAAGTACATCATCCATATCTACTATTAGTTTTTCCATTGGCATTCTTCCTTCCATCTATTCTATTACTTCTAAGTTTGCAAATTTAGCCATTAATCTTTTATGTCCTACTTTATCAAAGTTAATATCTACTTTTAAATCTTCTCCTTCTGGTTCTACTTTGTTTATTATTCCCTCACCGAATTTTTTATGGAATATTCTTACTCCTTCTTTATATTGTGATAAGTCTACTTCTTTTTTAGCTGTCTTATTTAAATTATTTAAGAAACTTTCAGCTGTTCTAAACATAAAGTTACCTGCTGCCTTACTTGCTGCTGCTACCGCTTCTTTTGGTTCTACTTTATAACTTTTAACTTTTGTATTTTCTTTGTTTCCATATGTCCAACTATAAGAGCTATCTTTAAACATTTTTTCTTTGTTTGTAGTTTCTCCAAATGCCTCTTCATATCCTTCTAGTAATTCCTCTGGAATTTCTTTTAAAAATCTTGATACTTGGTTATAACTTGTTGAACCAAATATTGTTCTTTGTTTACTACATGTTAAATATAAATGTTCTTTTGCCCTTGTTATTCCAACATAGCATAATCGTCTTTCTTCTTCTAATTCTTTTGGTTCTGATATTGATTTATATCCAGGGAATATTCCTTCTTCCATTCCTACTAAAAATACTACTGGGAATTCTAACCCTTTTGCACTATGTAATGTCATTAATGTCACATATTCTGCATCTTCTTCTAAATCATCTATGTCACTAGATAATGTTATCCCTTCTAGAAATTCTCTTAAGCCATTTTCTGCTTCTTCTTCCTCAAATTCTATTGCTACTGTTAAAAATTCGTCTAAGTTTTGTATTCTATTTTCTGCTTCTATTGTATTCTCATCTTTTAGGGCTTTTGTATACCCTGTTTTCTTAAGTGTTTCCTTTATTAATTCTGATATTGGTATTGTTTCTTTTTTGGATTTTAATTCTTCAATCGCATTTATAAATTCTCTTGAATTTATAAATACTCTATTTAATCCAAATTCGTCTGCTCTTTTAATTATTTCATACATTGATATTTCTGTTTCATTAGAAATAGCTTCTATTTTATCTAAACTTGTTTTTCCTATTCCACGTTTTGGCTCATTTATTATTCTTCTTAAACTTAAATTATCATTTTGATTTTGTATTAATCTTAAATATGCAATTATGTCTTTTATTTCTTTTCTTTCATAAAATTTTAATCCACCAATTATTTTATATGGTATGTTTTCTCTCCTTAATATATCTTCTATTGCTCTTGACTGTGTATTCATTCTATAAAGTACAGCAAAGTCGTTATATTTATAATATTCTTCTCTTCTTAAATGTTCTATTTGTTCTACTATATAACTTGCTTCATCATATTCATTTTCTGCTTGGTATACTTTTGGTAAATTTCCTTCTTCATTTTGTGTCCATAATTCTTTTTTATATTTTATTTCATTGTTTTTTATTACACTATTTGCTGCTTTTAATATATTTCCTGTACAACGATAGTTTTGTTCTAGTTTTATTATCTTTGTTCCTGGAAAATCTTTTTCAAAGTTTAATATATTTGATATGTCTGCTCCTCTAAATGAGTATATACCTTGGTCATTATCTCCTACAACTGTTATGTTTTTATATTTTGCAGCTAATATTGTTACTAACGTAAATTGTGATTTATTTGTATCTTGATATTCATCTACTAGAACATATTTAAATTTATTACTATAATATTCTCTTACATCTTCATTATCTTGTAATATTTCTATTGTATAATTTATTATGTCATCAAAATCTATTGCATTATTTTCTTTTAATCTTTTTTGATATAATTCATATACTTCTGAAATTTTTTCTTTTCTAAAGTCTCCATTTGCTCTTGCCGTATACATTGTTGGATCTAGCATTTCATTTTTTGCATTACTGATTTCTGATAAGACACTTCTTTCATTAAATAATTTATCATCTATATTTAAGTCTTTTAAACAATTTTTTACTAATGTTCTTTGGTCTGATGTGTCAAATATTATAAATGATGTGTCAAACCCTATTCTATCTATAAATCTTCTTAAAATTCTTACGCAAATAGAGTGGAACGTTCCCATCCAGATATCTTTTGCTACGTCTCCTACTAAGTTTACTATTCTTTCTTTCATCTCATTTGCTGCTTTATTTGTAAATGTTATTGCTAATATATCCCATGGTTTTACTCCTTTTTCTTTTATTAAGTATGCTATTTTATGTGTTAATACTTTTGTTTTTCCACTACCAGCTCCAGCGATTACTAAACATGGTCCTTCTGTATTCACTACGGCTTCATATTGTTTATCGTTTAATCCTTCTAATATTTCTGACATTTTTACCATTCCTTTTTCGCTTTTTTGACTTTTTAAATTATACCAATTTTAATATTTTTTTACAAGCGAACACGAAAGTTTTAAATTATTATTTTATTATTTCTTTTATCTTTCTTAGAATTTTATTCCAAAATCTTTCTTTTTTTAAAATCAACTTATTATTTTCTATTTTTTCTTGGTTTTTAGTCATCTTATTTTCAAAAAATAATTCATTATAATCATATTTCTTATTCTTTTTATTTTCGCTTATTATTTCTTTTTCTAGTAAAATTTTTCTTTTTTCTTCATCACACCAATAGTTTCTATAAATTAGTGATAATAAAATTTTTGTGGCTTGCTTAATATTTTGTTCACTTAATTTTTTATTTACATTTATATTTGGAATATAATTTTTATCCATATTATCACAAATAAACTGTTTAAGTTTATTTGGTATTTTAATAATATACTCCTTTTTCATGAGATTAAATATCGTATTTATTTCTGTTAAAGACTCCCTATATTTCTGGTTCATCTTTTCCTTCCTCCGCCATTGTTTTTTCTTCTGCAATGCCACTTGCTAACTCTATTTTTCCCAATACTCTTTCTTCTTTTGATACTAAACTATCTATTTGTTCTATTTGCTCTATTGAAAAATTTTGTTCTTTTCTTTGTCTATATTTATTTGCAAAATGTATTATTTTAGCTTTCGCTTCATCTCTTTTTGCTATTAGAACTCTTACTTTTCCATTCATAACTTCTCTTGGTGGTGCTACAAAAGGATAATAAACATCTTCAAAGTAATCAGACAATTCTTCAAATTCTTCTTTTCCTAATAATTGTATGTGTTCATTTGTTCCATTTATTTGTGCATTTCTAAATACTCTAATCAGTTCTTTGTTTTCAAATAATTTTTCTATACAGTCATTTAAATGATGACCATAACTATTTGTTTTATATTCTCTTCCTAGTATTATTGACATGATTTTTTCTTCATCGTAACAATTTATTGCCTCTTCTATTCCAAAATTAATACTTTCACATTCTATATATTTACCAGTCACCTCTTCTTTTTGTATAATTTCTGTAGAAACTCCGCTTCTTTGACTTAGTTTTCCATTACTAATAACATATTCACTATTATAACTCTTAACTAAATGCCCTATTTCGTGAACCAATCTTGAAAGTGTACTTTCCTCTTGCAAATTTGGTGATAGTTTTGATGTTAAATATATCAATCTTTTTGAATTCACTTTACCTTCTTCTATAATAGGCATACTACTATAAAAAGCTGTTCCTAAAACTGGAATTTTATCAATTTTCTTTTCTGGAAAAAACTCGGATAAAAATACTTGTGCTTTTTCTCCTTCTTTTTGAATATGTATTTCACAACTAGAAATAGCATCTAAAATTGTTGACTTATGTTCTTCTCCAAAATATTCTATAAATGCTGGTATTATCTTTTTTAACACATCAATTATATCATTGCTATAATTATATTTTTCTTGTAATATTTTAAAATATTCGTTTTCTTCAACAATTTCTTGTTTTGAATTATTTTCATTTTCTAATTTATTTATTATAGAAGTTAAGTCAAATTCTTTATTTTCCTTTATATCACTGACAATCTCCTCAGGAGTTGGTAATTTCCCTTCACTTTTTAGTAATTCCAATAATTTATTATACTTTTCTACTACTTCTTTATATTTATCTATTCCCACCTTTTCTATTTCGTCACATAAATCTTGCATATATTTTGATGAGTCTATATATTCTGTTGCATTTTTTATAACTTCATTATCAATATTTAAATTTAAAGATAAATATTTTAAAAAAGTTCTATGATAACATCTAGCTACTTCTACTGAATTTTTATACTCATCTTTTACATCTTTTAAATTTTCTTTTTCATCGTTTTTCCCTGTTACAATATCCCAAAATAGTACCTGCAAAATATTATGAGCATCTGCAATTGAAGAAATTGTATCTAAAAGTTCTTCTTTTGTCTCTGATTCATTATATCCATTTTTAGAACGTGTTAAAGATAATCTTTCTACTGTATATAAATTACTGGCTTCAAGTTTACTATTTATTGCTTGCTCTAACGTTCCTTCAAATATTACAACTTTTAATTTTAACTTACTTAATTTATTTTTTTCTTCATCAGTTAAAGAGTCATATCTGTTTTTACTGATTAAAATAGTTGCTTTATTAGATAAAACAACATCCCCTTTGATTGCTGTATCTGTTGGTGTAAGAGATACTACATTTGTTTTTTTTATTTGTTCTTCTAGACTTTCTATTATTGCACAATCTTTATTTGAAAAAGTATTATTACTATCATCTGGAACTATTCCATTTAATGACCATAATACCATAGAATTATAATCAGAGGTGTATGGCAAGTAGCTTTCTAAAATTCTTTTGTTCCTTACTAATATCTTTTCTTGCTCCTCTTCTGTCTTTGTCCAAAAATTTTCCATATTTATTATGGATAATTTTTTCAATAAATCACTAATTGCATAAGAAAACTCTGTTCCTCTTTCTTTTCTTAAATAAGGGACATTACTAATTGGGTGTACTATACTATCAAACGGAATAATATTGGTGGCTCTTACTAACGCTATATTTCTAATATCCATTAATCAAATCTCCTTGAATTTTAATATATTATTACATAAATTCATTTTCTTGTGAACTTATTTTTTCTATCAATAATTCTATACATTTACTTATTTCTTTTGAGCAATCTAAATATGTTTCTTTATCATATCCCCAAGGGTCTTTTATATCTATTTTATTATAATTTTCTTCATCATAATTTACATATTCTTTCATTGTGAAAACTTTTCCCTTTAAGCTTGGATATAATTCTAATACATCTTCTTTATGGTATTTTGTTGCACATAATATTAAGTCCATATTTTCTATATTGGAATTTTTAATATTTTTTGCTCTATGTTTTTTTAAATCTACATCATAATATTTTTCCATAATATATATTGCTTCCCAAGTAGACTTTTCACCATTATAAGCTGTTACTCCACAAGAATAGACTTTTACATTTTCTATTTTTAAGTCTTTTAGTCTTTTTTCTAATAAATGATGTGCCATTGCACTCCTACAAATATTTCCTGTGCATACAAACATTATATTCATATACTGTTTTCCTCCTCTAAGCCTAGTAAAAACAGAAAAGCATATGCTGGTATTTTTACTAATTTCTTTTTATTATCTAATTCTATAATTTCACTATCCAAATCATTTTTAGTTATTACAAATAATCTATCATCTTTATCTGTTTTTGTAAATATAGGATTATCTTTTTCTATATTTGCTTTTTCTCTATATTTTACTTCAATATACATGTTCTCTTTTACTGAATTAGTAACTACATCTATTTCTTTTCCTTTTTTATCCCTAAAAAAGCCAATATTTCCTGTTATTTTTTCCATATAAGTGTGAATATGTCTATATACTGCTGTTTCTACAACATATCCTAATTCTGTACTACTTAAAGAATAATTTTGTTTCATCAAAACTGCATTTCGTATTGCACTATCTACTATATATATTTTAGGGTTTGACTTTAATATTTTAACTCCACCTTCATTTAATGGACTACTTATATATATTAAGTTTGCTTTTTCTAAAAGCCCTATATAATCTTGTACTGTTGGTACTGATATTTCTTCCAATGTTCTTGCTATTTTATTATAACTTATAATATTACCTGATTCATAACATAAATATGTAAATATGTTTTCTAAAGTGCTTATATTTCTTACTTTAAATGTTTCTGGTATATCATTTTTTATAGCTTTTTCCACTAAATCTTCTCTTAAGATTTTTTGCATAGTAAAGTCATCTGTAATTTTTACTGCTTCTGGGAAACCTCCAATAAATAAGTATCTATTAAAATCTTCTTTTATAGGTTCTAATATATTTATCAAATTTTTTAATTCTTCTGTACTCATTTTTTCTAAATCTGTTATTTTAAAATCCTCTGGTATTTGTTTTTTTATATTTCCTATCACTGATTTATAATTTTTGAATATTGATGTTATTTCTTCTGCATCTTTTGCTTTTAATAATTTTTTTCTTTCATTATCTGGTAAGTCTTTTATTATATTTAATATATCTTCTCCTGTAATCTCATTTTCTTCATATAAAAGCTCACAATATTCATAAAAAGATAAGGTTGGAACTGTTAAGTTTATCCATCTCCCAACACCACTTTCCATACTTCCTTTTTCTAGCTTCGTACTTGCACTTCCAGTAGCTAATATATTCCAATTTTTATTTAAATCATAAAATACTTTAAGCCAAGCATCCCAATTATTTGAGTTTTGTATCTCATCTAAAAATAAATAGATCTCTCCTTTTGGTAAAACGTAATTTATATAAATTTCTATTAATTTATTTACTTCATATGTTTTAAGCATTGGATTATCTAAAGATATATATAATATATTTTTCTCATTAACACCTTTTCTTAGTAATTCATTTATTATTTGGTACATAATTGTGGTTTTTCCAACACGTCTTGTTCCTGATAATAATACAAATCTTCTAACATCACTATTTAAAAAAGCTTCTTTTACATCATAAAAAGTTGTTCTTTTCATATTCTTTAAATTTTCTTTTTTTACCGTTTTTGTTTTCCACCAATAATTGTATTCACTAAAAATCCTTATTACTTCTTCTTCTGATACCATTGCCATACCATCACCCACTTCAAAATAAAAATATAGTTTATAATTTATTTATAATATTATAAACTATATTTTATAAAAAATCAACTTTTTATTAATTATATTTTTTATTTACTATTTGTAAACTTATTTTTCACAATTTTGTTGCAAATATTCCTATTATAAAGCCTAGTATGTTTCCAATAGCTGTCATTCTTCCATGATATAGACTATTTGCTTCTGGGATTAATTCTCCGTGATACAATATATAACATTGCACCTGCTGCAAAACTTAAACACAAAGAAATTACTTGTTCTGAAATTGAGCCTATAATTGCTCCAAAAAGTGCTCCTATTCCTGTTGTTATACCTGATAATATAACATAGAAAATAACTTTAATAGGTTTCATTCCACCATTTTTCATTGGAACTGCCATTGAAATACCTTCTGGTATATCATGCAAGCATATTGCTATTGCTAAACTTAATCCTAATTTTAATGATGCTTCAAAACCAGACCCGAATTGCAAGACCTTCTGGAAAGTTATGTATTGCAAGGCCTATTGATACTATCATGCCTGTTTTTAATAATTTACTTTGTTTATTATTTGTCTGTATTTTAGTACTAAATTTTTTATCTACTAACAAGTCGCAAAAAATCATAGCAATAATACCTAAAATAGTTCCTATTAGCACTTC
Organism: uncultured Clostridia bacterium; assembly: GCA_944393135.1. GTDB lineage: Bacteria > Bacillota > Clostridia > TANB77 > CAG-508 > CAG-269. The sequence goes on from CALXZC010000004.1 coordinate 36,009, forward strand.
TATTATATTACTTATTTCCAAACTTTCTGGTATTAAATCAAAACATATTACAGCCATCATCAACCCTGATGCAAAAGCCAATATAAAACTTAAAAATTTATTTGATTTTCTTTTTAAAAAAATTCCTAAAATCCCACCAAGTGTTGTTCCAAATGTTCCAAAAAATAATCCTAAAAGTGTAGTTTTTAATATCTCCATAAATAAAAAACTCCTTACAATATATTTACTTTAAATTTATTGCTTGGAGTATGATATTATTCTATTTTAGTTTATTCTCTTCTATAATGCTTCCATCTATTTCTTTTAATATTAATTTATTATCATCAAATATTAAATAACTATGCTTGCTATTTCCTTTTGGTAAAGATATTGAGCCTGGGTTTGCAAAAATAATACCGTCTTTTTCTTTGATAAATCCAGTATGAAAGTGTCCATACAGCATGATATCTATTTTTACACCTATTGGTGGCAAATTTTCTATATTATATTTATGTCCATGTGTTAAAAATAAATTATATCCATTTGCATTTATCTCAATGTTTTCATTAAAAGGAAATTCTGAAATTGTTTCATCTACTTCTGCATCGCAATTACCTTTTACTACTAATAGTTTATCTTTTAAAGAATTTAATATTTTAGAAACTTCTATTGGATTATATTCTTGTGTCAATTCATTTCTAGGTCCATGATAATATAAATCTCCTAATAAAATTATTTTATCTGGTTTTTCTCTATTTTCTATTTCTAATATTTTTTTTGCATAATATAAAGAGCCATGTATATCAGATATTATTAACAATTTCATTATTATTCATTTTCTCCTTTTAATTTTTCTGCTCTATCTGCTGCAATTAAATTGTCTATCATTTCATCCAAATCCCCATTTAAGAAATTTTCCATTTGATAAATACTCATTCCTATTCTGTGGTCTGTTATTCTTCCCTGAGGATAATTATATGTTCTTATTTTTTCACTTCTATCTCCTGAACCTACCTGAGATTTCCTTGCACTTGCAACTTCATTATCTTGTTTTGCTTTTTCTATTTCATAAAGTTTTGTTCTAAGCATTTTCATTGCATTGTCTCTATTTTGAAATTGAGACCTTTCTGTTTGACATTCTACTGTAATTCCTGTTGGAATATGTATTAGTCTAACTGCTGATGATGTTTTATTAATATGTTGTCCACCTGCTCCTGATGACCTAAACACTTCCATCTTTATATCAGCTTGATTTATATCTATTTCTACGTCCTCTACTACTGGAAGTACTGCAACTGTTACTGTTGATGTATGTATTCTCCCACTACTTTCTGTATCTGGAACTCTTTGTACTCTATGTACTCCACTCTCAAACTTTAGTCTACTATATACTCCTTTTCCTGTAATCATAAAAGATATTTCTTTATATCCTCCAAGTCCTGTTTCGTTTTCGTTTAATATTTCTACTTTCCAATGTTTCTTTTCTGCATACATTGAGTACATTCTAAATAATGTTCCAGCAAATAGTGCTGCTTCTTCTCCACCTGCTCCTGCTCTAATTTCACATATAATATTTTTATCATCATCAGGATCTTTTGGGATTAATAAAAATTTTAATTCTTCTTCTATTTTTGGTAATTGTTCTTTTTTCTCATAATATTCTGTCTCTGCAAGTTCTTTCATTTCGGGGTCAGACATAAGTTCTTCAGCTTCTTCCATTTCTTTTTTTACTCTTTTATATTCACGGAATTTTTGTACTAATTCTTCCAAACTTGCATGTTCTTTCATTGCTTTTTGCCATTCTGACTGGTTTGATATTAACTCTGGATCTGCTATTTCCTTTGTTAGTTCTTCATACCTTTTTTCTATTGCCTCTAATTTCTCAAACATATAAATTTCTCCTTTATAATTTTTAACAACAATTATTATACTACATTTTTACTCTTATTACAAGATTTTTCCAAAATTTAAAAAGTATAGATTACTATACTTTTTAAATTATAATTCTTCATAATTGTATTTTATATTTTTTCTATTTAATATTTCTTTTTCTCTATTTGTACAAGTTAATAATATTATTTGATGATTTTCAAATTTTTCATTTAAGTATTTTAAAATATTTTCTAATCTTTCCTCATCAAAATATGCAAATGCTTCATCTAATATTATTGGTAGATTTTCTTCTGATAAATCTTCTACCATTGATAATCTTAATGACAAATATAATTGATCTATTGTACCTACACTTAATCGAGATGCTGGCATATACTCTCCGTTATGTAATTCTACTATTAATCCCTCTTCTTCATTAAACCTAATATTATTATATTTGCCATTTGTTATCTCTGCAATATTTTCTGACAACGCTTTTGTAAACTTAGGGGTAACTATGTTTTTCATTTCTTCGTATGATTTTGTTAAAACATCTTTTGCTAATTCAAAACTTTCATTTAATTTTTCTAAAGTTAACATTCTTTTTTTATTGTTAACTAATTCTTCTTCTATTTTTGATAGATTATCTAATTTTGGTTCTATATTTTTTTGGTCTAATTCCAATTTATGTAATTCTATATTTTGATTATTTAATTTACTTTGTATTTTTTCTATTTCAAAATTAATGTCATCTAAATTAATTAAATTATTTATTTTATCATTTTCTAATTTTTCTAAATATTTATTTTTTATTTTTTCTTTTTCTAAATTAATTTTTAAATTATAATTATTTTTAAAATTATTTAATTTATTTTCTATTTCTATATTATTATTTTCCAATAATTTTATTTGTTCATTTAAATTATTTATTTCTATATTTATTTTATTAAATATTTCTTGCTCTTCTTCTTCCTTTAATTCTTTATTTTTTATTTTTTTATTTAATTTATTTTTTAAATAAATAGAAAAACTTATAACCGTTGGGACTGTAAGAAGAAAAATATAATTAAATATTTTATTTTTAATAAATATTAGTTGTAAAATATTTATTAAAATTATTAAAATATTTATTAAAATTATTTTTTTATTTAATTTATTTTTTTCTTTATTTATTTTATTATTATTTTTTATTTTATTAAAATTATTTTCTAAAATATTTTTATTATTATTTTTTATTTCATTTATTTTATTTTTTATTAATTCTATTTTTTCATTATTTTCTTTTTTTATATTCTCTTGAATTTTTATTTTTTCTTTTTCTATTTTTTCTCTTTCGCTTAATAGTTTTATTTCTTTTAATAAATTGTTTTCATTTTCTAATTTTATTATTTCATTTTTTAAATAATTTTTGTTTTCTTCTATGTTATATTTAAAATCCTCATATTTAGATAATTCTTGTTTTTCATTTTCTAATTCTTCTATTTTTCTCATGGTTATATTTATTGGTTTTTCCCTAGACTTTGAGCTCCCAATTTCTTCTAATTGTCTTTTTAATATTCTATCCATTGCTCTTTTGAATGATACATTATCTTCTCCTGTTCCTACTAAATTAGCTATTTTTTGTACTAACATACTTTGTTGTTTGTTTTCTAATTTTACTTCTTGTTGTCCTACTACCACTGTTGATAAAAATAGTCCCTCATCTACTTTTGTTTGTTCATAAAAGAATTCATTTCCTTTTGTTTTATCAATATTGAATTGTTTTGATATATCTTCTTTTCTTTCATTATAAATATTTGGATTTTTCTTTTTAAAGTCTCTATGAATTTCATATTTATTTTTATTATCTAACTCATATTCTATATTTCCTGAAAATTCTTCACTTTCCCATGGTAAATATCTTTCATAATCTGAATATTCTTTTCCATTTTTATTTTTAGATATTCCATAAAAACTATTTATAATAAATTTTAAAATTGTAGATTTTCCTGCCTCATTTTTTCCATAGATTATATTTATTCCATTTCCCAAATTTATTTCTTTATTTTTTAATTTTCCATAAGAATTTATTTTTATTTTATTAATTTTCAAAACTCCACCTCTATTCTAATGCTTCTAATCCTATTTCAATGGCCTTTTCTATTATTTGTTTTTTCTCTAAATTATTTTCATTTTCTAATTCTTTTAACATTTCTTTTGTAAATATTCCTCTTAATGTACTTTCATTTGCTATCTTTTCTAAATCTTTTGCTATTTTTGTTTCGTCTTTTACTTTTATAATTCTATCGTTTTGTATAAATTTTATAATATCGTATACATTGATTTCAAAATTTCTTCCTCCTGTTAATACTATTTCAACATAAGTATTTTCTTCTATATTTAATTCATTTATAGTTTCAATTAATTCTTCTTTTGAATATATGTTATCCACTTTTAATTCTCTGATTGTGAATTCTTTTTCATCTAGTGGAATAAATTCTAATCTTAATTCTTGGTCAAAATTTCCTACTATCATCCCATGTTTTCCAGTTTCATCAAATCCTAGAGAAATAGTAGAGCCTGGATATAATATTTTTTGGTTTTCTTTTTCGTCATAATTCGTTTTATGTATGTGCCCTAACGCTACATAATCAAATCCTTTTTCTATTAAATCTCTTTTTAATATAGGATTATATGGCTTATCATCTTTTTTCGCTCCATCTAAATTTCCATGTATGACTAAGATATTGGGCTTTCTATTTTCTTCTACTTTAATTGTTTCAATTCCACAATTATTACAATAAAAATCATCAAAACTATACCCATAAATGTTACAATCTTTTTCTTCTATTTTTTCTATATAAGAATTAAATATTTTTACATTTTCATTCCATTCAAATTTATTGTAATATGAATTTTTTACTCTTGGGTCATGATTTCCAGCTGCTATGAATATTTTTGTATTAGCAATTTCTTTGAATAAATTATTTAGATATTCAATACTAGATTGCTTTATATATTTATGCTCATATAAATCTCCAGAAATAAATAAATATTCCACATTATTTTCTTTAATATATTCTATTATTTTTTTTAAGATTTTTCTTTGCTCTAATCTTCTTAAATCTCCCATTATATCTTTATCTGATAGATTAAAAAACGCATTATCTAAGTGCATATCTGCTATATGTACGAATTTCATTTCTTCACCTCACTACTTTTTAATTTTACTATAAATAAAAATTTTTTACAAGTAATTTTGCGAATATTTTTTCGTTATTTTTATTAATTCGGAATTTAATTTTTGTAAATAAAATATAAATTCGTTGACAAAATTTATTTTTTGACTATAATAATATTAAATATTATTATAGTCATGGAGGCGAGTTATGAAATATTTTAAGAGGTTAGCTGAAGATGTAATTCATAAGTAAGAAAAAATGTTTAAAGCTATACTAGTGACTGGTGCTAGACAAGTTGGAAAAACAACTATGTTAAAAAGCATAAAACCAGATATCCATTATATAACATTAGATGATATGATTTTAAATCAATCAGCAGTAGAAGATCCAGAATTATTTTTAAAAGCAAACAAACCACCTATTATAATTGATGAAATACAATATGCTCCAAATTTATTAAGATATATAAAAATTTCAGTAGATAACAGTGAAAAAAAAGCATTGTACTATTTGACTGGTTCTCGACAATTTAATTTAATGAACGATGTTAGCGAAAGTTTAGCAGGAAGAGTTGGCATTTTAAACTTGCTAGGATTAAGCCTTAGAGAAATAAAAGAAGTTAATTTCAATGAACCTTTTATTCCTACAAAAGCTTATTTAAATAAAAGAAAAGAATATATCAAAGATGTTTCTTATGATGAGGTTTGGGATATTATTTACAAAGGTTCAATGCCTGCTTTATATCAAGAAGAAAGTGATATTGAAATGTTTTATGCAATGTATGTAAGCACATATATCGAAAGAGATGTAAGAAGTTTAACACAAGTAGGAAATACTCTTAGCTTTTTAAAATTTATGACGGCTCTAGCAAGTAGAATTGGACAATTATTAAATCTAAATAGTATTGCAAATGAAGTTGGAATAACAATCCCTACTGCTCAAAGATGGTTATCTATTTTGGTTGCTTCTAACATAGTATACATACTTGAACCATATTATAATAACATTCTGAAAAGAGCAATAAAAACACCTAAAATATATTTCTTTGATACTGGATTAGCTGCTTATTTAACTAAATGGACATCTAGTAAAGTATTAGAAGCTGGAATAATGTCAGGAAATTTTTTTGAAAATTACGTAATAGTAGAAATCATTAAAAGTTATTATAATAGTGGTGAACTACGACCACCTGTATATTTTTACAGGGATAAAGAAAAGCGTGAAATAGATTTAATAATTGAACAAAATGGCAAATTATATCCAATAAAGATTAAAAAAACAGCAAAACCATCTAAAGATATGATTGAAAACTTTAAGATATTAGAAACAATAGGAGATACTAGTGAAGGTGCAATTATATGTATGTATGATAATATAATTGATTTAGATGAAAAAAATAAAGTAATTCCATATAAATATTTATAGAAAGTAAATTAATAAAAGTTAGGAATTGTTAGTTATTCCTAACTTTTAGTTATTGTTATGCTTTGATAGATGAGACAATTATTGCCCGTCCCCATTTGTCTCATCTATTGGTCCGAATAATTCATCAAATTTTGCTTCTAGCTCTTTTTGTAAGTCATATTCTTCATCTTCGTCTTGAGGTAATATTGGTGCATCATTAAAGCTTTTTAAGTTTAATGGTTCTATTTTTTGTTCTTCTTTTTTTATTTCTTTTTCTTGATTATTTGTTTCTTCTTTATTCGTTTCCTCTTTGTTGGTTTCTGGCTCTTCTTCAAATAAATCGTCTAGAGATTCTACTTTTAAATCTTGTTTCTTTTCTTCTTCTTTTTCTTCTACATAAGGATTGTATGGATTGTATTTTCTCCATGTTCCTCTATTTATTTCTCCTATATCGTTATGGCTAATTGCTTCTTTTTCTAAGTCTTTTATCATTGGGTGTTTGAAATAGTAATATTTTTGTGCTTTTATTGGTTTTATTCCTTTTTCAAATATGATACATAAGTCATTGTCTAGTCTACGTAGTTCGTCTGGTGTCATTAATGCTCTTGCCATTACTTGGTCTGATACTGATTTTCCTGTTTTCCAGTTCTGTCTATCTCTATTTACTGATATGCTGTCTCTTTCTATTGTTTTTTCTCCTAATGCTTTTGAGAAATATTCTACTGTTTTATATGAGTTACTTCCTAAGAATACATGTGTGTCACAGTTTCCCATGATTGTTTCGTATGATTTTTCATAAATTGCTTCTAATTGGTCTAAGTTTTGTAAAATTACACTAAATGATATTTTTCTGCTTCTTGATGTTGATATTTTTTGGTCGAAGTCTGGTATTTGACCTATGTTTGCAAACTCATCTAGTATAAAGAATGTTGGTATTTTTAATTCTCCGTTTGGTTGTTGCCCTGCAAAGTCATATAATTGGTCTATCATTTGTGAGAAGAATATTGTTAATATAAAGTTATATGCTGTGTGTGTATCTGGTGATATTACATATACTGCTGTTTTTTTAGAACCTATTTCTTCAAAGTCTATTGTGTCTGTTGATGTTAATTCTGCTATTTCTTTTGAGTCAAATTTTCCTAGTTTTGATTGCAAGGTACTTAATATTGAACTATATGTTTTTTCTGGTGCGATTTCTATAGATTTATAGTTCATTCTTGCTGGATGGTCATATGGAAGTTGTCCCATGAGTTCTGATAGTAAGTTATTTCCGCCCTTATTGTTTGCTGCTCTTACTAATTCTGCACAACTTGCCAAGTTTTGTTCTTCTTCTGGTCTTGTTGCTATTAAATAATATATTAATGCTTTTAATAACATTTCTGCTGAGTCATCCCAAAATGGATCTGTTCCTGAACCTTCACTTTTTTGTCCTTTTACTATTGTTTGTGCAATTATATCTACATCTCTTTCAGATGATATATGCATTAGCGGATTGTATCCATCACTATATTGTGGTCTTACTAAGTTTAATATTTTGATATTATATCCTTTTGATTTTAAATATCCTGCTGTTTTATCGTATATTTCGCCTTTTGGGTCTGTAAATACATATGAACCTAAACATTGGTATGCATTTGGTATTGAGTATGATGCTGATTTACCAGACCCTGATCCGTCCAACTACTAGAACGTTTATGTTTCCTCTTTTATCTAATGGGAGGTAATTATCTTCTGCAAGTATTATTCCTTTATTTTTGTTTAATACTGTATATTGTTCTCCTTTTTGGCTCCAGTCACTAGATCCATGTTCTATATCTGAATATTCATTTTTGGGTGCTGACCTTACAAATCCTATAAAGAAAAATATTGTATATATTACTGTTACTACTAATAGTGTTGATACAAAATTTTCTCCTGCTCCTTCTGCAAATACTTTTCCAAATGTTCCAAATGGATTTATTATTGATGTTCCAAATGTTGTTATAAATACTTGTAAATTAAATTCACCATCTAGTTCTGCAACATGTGCACTATAACTAAATGGCGAAACAAATACTATGGCTATTGCAACCCATAGTATTGCATATACTATAAAATATTTTCTATTTCTTCTAATAGCTCCTTCGATTTTATAATTCATTCTATAACACCTACTCTTTAGTTCTATCTTGTTTCTTCGTCTCTTGATTTTGGTTTTCCACCGTTTTCTGCTTTTATTGTCATTCCTAATTCTAACTCTGTACTTACTACTTCTCTTTGTACAGAATTTGGTGTAACTGTCATAGCATTTTTCTTTGTTGCTTTTTCTTCGTTTCCTTTGAATATTTGTTTCATATGTACACCATTAATTGTAAAGCTATCGTTTATTCCTGCTGGTCCTTCAATATATTCTTTTTTACCCGTCAATTTTTTCTCTGACATTGTTTTTCCTCCCTATTATTCTCTTATTTCAAACGCAAAATAAGATTTATATGGTTTTAATTTACATTTTCCTTTTACTTCATTTGTTTTTTCATCAAAATAAAGCACTGGCTTTATTTCTTCTGTTGTTTCTGGATCTATAATTGATATTGGTCTTTTTAAGTTTGGTGTGTATTGAAATTCTTTATATTCCATTGGCTCTTCTGAATAAATTACATCAAACTTAAATGATGTTGGTTTTTTTGTTATTTTGACTTCATCACCAAGCAAAATACCATTATTAATAATTACTTTATCTTCTCCAAATGATAAAATAACTAATTGATTTCCTTCTTTTTGTGGGTCCTCCACATAAAATGTTTTTTTATTATATTTTCCTACTATTTCCTCGGTAAAATCAAGTTTTTCAACTGTATATTTAGGATATTCGGTCCAGTATTCTTTTTTAGTCTTATATACTTCATAAATTACAGTTTTTACACCTTCTGGATCTGTTATACTAAAATGTTTTCCTTGTATAGCATCCATTTTTTACACCTCACTCCTATGTTCTAATCCATAGCTTATCATTTGTTAAACACTATATAAATTATAGCGGAAAATCAAGCTTTTGTCAATATTAAATTTATGTAAAGTTTGTTTGTCCTAAGCTCTTGGATTGAATTTTGATATTTTTTCTAATTTTTGGTATACATTTCTTTCTTCTTCTGTTAGATGTTTTGGAACAACTATCTTTACTTCTGCAACTAAATCTCCTCTTTTTTCATTGTCTATATAGTATCCTTTATTTGGTATACGTATTTTTTCTCCACTTTCTATTCCTTCTGGTACATATATATTTGTTTCATCATCTATTGCTTTTACAGTTGTTCTTGTTCCTAGAGCTGCTTCCCATGGTGTTAATAATAAATATGTATATAAATCAAATCCTTCTAATTTAAATTTTTGGTCTCCTTCTATATTTATTTTGATTAATAAATCTCCGTTTTTTCCACCATATTTTCCAGTTTTTCCTTGACCTATTAATCTTATTTTTTCTCCATTTCTAATTCCTTTTGGTATTTTTACTGTATATGTTTTGGTTTGTCCTTCTACTGTTTTTAATACAATCTGTTTTTCTAGACCATAAAATGCATCATAGATATTAACATTTATTTCTGTTTCTACATTTTCTCCTTTTATAGGATTTTTCTTTATTTTTTCGTCTGTTCCTGTATTTTCTATATTTCCTAAGAATATGTTAAATATTGCCCCTTTTTGTGATTTATCTGAAAATGCTTTTTTCCCTTTTCCAAATTTTGCATTCCACATTCTATCATATTTTCTTTTTGATGATGGTACTGATAGAATTTTATATGCTTCGTTTATATCTTTTATTTTTTCTTCTGCTAAATTATCTCCTATGTTTAAATCTGGATGATATTTTTTTGCAGCTTGTCTATATGCTTGCCTTATTTCATCTATTGAAACATGGCTTGTTTCTAAATCTAATATTTTGTAATAATTTTTAACAACCATTTTTAACATCCTCCCAAAAGTTTGGTAAGCTTATTTTATCACATTATATTTCAAAAATCTACATATTTTTTGATTTTCATCTTCCTTTTTTAGTACATTATTATTTAATTAAAACAGAAGGTTTTTAGGTTTAAATATCTTTTTAACATACTTTATTCATATATTAACAAAACTTTATACAAATGGCTTGTTTTAGATATGTTTTTGCCTATTAATTTATAGAATTTTTTCTAATCACTTATTTACTTTTATCTTAAATTATTTTTATATTTTTTATTTCTATATTTCCTACTGTATTAATTAATCCTTCTATAAATATATTGTAATTTTTATCTAATTTTTGATAACAAAAATCAGCAATAGAATTATAAGCAATTATGGAGATTTTGCTTTTGTTTAGTAATTCTATATTAAATCTTGCAACTGTTATTTTTTCTTTGTTAAAATATTTTTTATTTCCTATTACAAAATCATATTTTATTTCACTTATTATTTTCCCTATTAAAAAACATATATTCATTTCTTCATTTCTCCTTTTATAATTTTTTCCAATTACTTTTACTATAGTTAAAATAGGTATATTCAAAATAATACTATTTCTACTAATACCTATTTTATTAATTCATTTTTACCTAAATTAGGAAGGAACAAACCTCTTTAATACTAATACTTTTATTGTATATATTCCGTAAAATATATAATCTAAAAATGTATTAGAGTGTGAAACGGAAAGAATTGTTGTCGTTAGCTGTCCCATTGTTGTTGTTACGGTAAGAAGCCGAATTGCTGTTGTTGTAATTGCCACCCCTTCTGACGAACGGATTGTTCGTATTGTAAGAGTTTCCGGTTTGTCCCTAATTTCTATAAAATAATTTATTTTCTAAATTCCATGTGTTGGCTATTTTTATATATCCAATATGTCCTGCTAAATATTTTTTTGCTTCAACACTTGATATTTCACCTAACTTCACCAGATATTTTAACTTTTTTATTTTTTTCTTTAATTTTCTTTTTCCTTTATCACGCAATTTTAGTCTATTTTCATTTATTTTATAACCACAAAAATTTACCCCTTGTTTTGATTTAAATATTTGTGTTTTTTTATTCAATGAAAGACCTAATTTACAAGAAAGGAATTCTTTTATACAAGATAAACATTTTTTAGCTTCTTCTTTACTAGAAACCATTAAAATGAAGTGAGTAGGCAAGAGGAACCTCCCCTCAAGCCTCTCTCAGAACTGTACGTGATAGTCTCCCATCATACAGCTCCCAATTACCATACCGTTGGCGTAATTCCAAATTTCCAATGTGCAAATAATTTTGGTTCTCTTTGTGCTATTGTCATTAACCAGTTTACAGCTCTTTTGTTTGATTTTAGCTTCTTATACTTTCTTCTTGCCCATTTTATTAAACATCTATTTATATATCTTAATACTTTGTTTATTCCAGACTTATAATAATGTGTGTAATAATTTATCCACCCTTGTATTTTGCTATTAAACATATTTGCTATGTCATTTATTGTTTTATCCGACTTTAATTGTAATTTCCAACTCCTTATCTTTTTTATTATTTCTTTTTGTGCTTTATCACTCATTGCTGGTAGGAAATTTCTAAATAATCTTCCATATTTGTTCTTTGCTCCTCTTGTTTTAAATGTATATCCTAGAAAATCGAAACTCGTATTTTCATAATCTCCTTGTCTATCTTCATCCTTGCAGTACACAATTTTAGTTTTATCTAAATTTAATTCTAAACCAAAAAGTTTAAATCTTTTATCTAAAACTTTAATTATATATTTTGCTTGCTTAATTGATACACAATTTAATGCTCCATCATCTGCATATCTTACCCAAGGTATATTAGGAAACTTTTTGCTCATAAAGTCATCAAATACATAGTGCATAAATAAATTTGCCAATATCGGACTTATTACTCCTCCTTGCGGTGTTCCTGCTGTTCTTTCAACTATTGTTTCATCTTGCATTTTAAATGGTGTTTTTAGCCATCTTTCTATGTATAGAATTATCCATTGCTCATTTGTATGTCTTTTAACCATTTCAATTAAGTAATCGTGTCTTATATTATCAAACAATCCTTTTATATCAAAATCAACTACCCAATCTTTTCGCCAGCATCTTTCTCTTAATACTCCAACTGCCTGTATTGCTGACTTATTTGGTCTATAACCATAAGAGTCTTCATAGAATATTTTCTCTACATTTGGCTCAAAATATATTTTAGCTACCATCTGCGCTACCCTATCTTCAACTGTTGGTATTCCTAGTATTCTAGTTCCACCATTCTTCTTAGGTATTGCTACTGCTTTTACTGGTTTTGGAAAATATGTTCCTGATGACATTCTGTTCCATATTTTATATAAATTATCTCTCAAATTTATTTCAAAATCTGTTATTGACTGTTCATCAATTCCATATGTTCCTTTATTTGCTTTTACTCTGTCAAATGCTATTTTCACTGCTTGTTTTGAAATTTTAAACGGCTTTGTTTCTTCCATAAGTTCCTCCTCCTTTCAAAGTTGACTTATTTCTTAAACTAGTAATTTTAAACCCTTCGCTCCACTTCCATTACAGAAACTTCTTCACTACTACGATTTAATCTGCCCCTATGACTACATTGGTACTCTTATCTTATGGTTCTTCCACTTGATATTCTCCCTTATCATTAGCCCGTAGGTTCCCACGTTTCGTATAAATGCCTGTATTAAGTTCATGCCACCTTTGCACCGTTCACCGCCTAGTCAGTAAACAGGTTTCCACTAGACTTATCCCAGATTAACGACAACCCCCTGGTTTTGATGAAATCTATACTTTTCGATGCTTTCGTAAGTGGTTCACTTGCTCATTCATCTCCTTAATACTCACCTGACAACTTTTGTTGCCTTTTCTCTAACGCTCAATACCATATCTTTTGAATACAGCACCTTAGAGTGGTTTGAAAACTCCACCTGTATGACGTTTTCGGTAGACCTACTACCATCATCTATACAATTACTGCATCTTTCAAGTAATTTTGTTTTACTTGTTATACATTCGTGGCGCACAGTCATCCATGTAACGAAAAAGGTATTTTACTCCTAATTCTTTTTTTATATATGTATCAGCTTCATTAAGATATATATTTGCAAATAGTTGTGAGGTATAATTTCCAATTTCTAGGCCTACTTCCTTCTTTTGAGAATATAATATTTCTTTTATTAGCCACATTACATCTTTATCTTTTATTTTTTTCTCTAAAATACTAAGTAATATTCTTTTATCTATATTTTCAAAATATTTGCTTATATCCATTTTTAATATATAATAACTTCCCCACTTATTTTTACATTTCTTCATAGCAGACTGTACATCTAAACATGCTTTATGCATTCCTCTTTTCTTTATACATGCATAAGATGTATTAATAAATGTTGGTACAAAATATGGTTCTAAAAAATTGTCTACTAACCATCTATGAACTATTCTATCTATATACCTACTTTTTTCTATTTTACGTAGTTTTGGTTCTGTTACATAAAAAACTTCATATCCACCGTGTTTATATGTTTTATTACTCAAAACTTCTAATAAGTAATAAATATATTCTTCTTGTTTTAGATTAAATTTAATTATTTCGTCTCGCAAACCTTTTCCTTTTCTTGCTTTTTTATGTGCTTCCATTAATTTTTCAAAACACAAATTTTCATAATATTTATTTCTTAATGTTTTTGGCATAATATTTTATTAGTCCTCCTAGTATTTTTCCTATTTCGTAAATCATACCCATTGCTACATTAAATTTTTTCTTGTCTATCCATTTATTTTTTACCATTATTCTTAAATAAATTCTTTGAGCCATTAAATAGCTATCTATTTTGTTTAAAACATTAATCACAAAAACATTATTTCTTTTATCTATCTTATTTACATACATTATCTCTTCTAAGATTTTGTATAAACTTTGTTTATATTCTGTTCCTATACTAAATTTTTCTGTTCTTGGAAGTTTTATTATTAGATTTATTATATACTCTACATATATTTCTGTTTTTGGTATCAATTTTAATGTATTTTCTTTCTTTTCCATATTTATTCCTCTTTTTCATAATTTTTTTCTGATTTTCTTGGCTTTTCTTCTCTTATTTCTCTTTCTTCTCTTTCATACATTTTTATTAAAGCATGTGTATATTTATCTATTTTCTTGTTTTTACTTTTTTCACAATTAAAACATTTGTTTTTTGATGTTTCTAAATTTAGCCTTCTCCCTAAAGCACTCATTATTATAGATAATTCTTCTTTTTTACTATTAAAATCATATACAATAAAACTATATTTTGTTTCTATTAATAAGCCTACATATTTTTCTAATGCTTCTATTGGAAATCCTACTTTACACATTCCATATCTCATACATGTAAGTTTCAATCCTAATTCTTTATTTAATGTTATTGCATCATTTCCTACTGCTATATAAAAACTCCCATTATTACACAATACTATTCTGCCTTTGTTTTCTTCTTTTAAAACTTCCATCATATCACTAAAACTCATTAAAAATCACCACCTTTTTATGTAACGTTTTTTGCCTGCAAACACGCAAAAAACGCCACCTTAGTGGCGCCACCTTAGTGGAATTTTTCTTTAGAAGCCTCATAATGTGCAAGCACATTTTGTGTCTTCTTTAGAAAAATTCCTTATAACGTCTAAAGTCGTTTGACTTTAATTCAAATTATTCTATCTAAAACTATTTCGTCTACTATTTTAAGTAAACTCCTTTAGCTTTCAGTACTACATTACATAAAGTGTGAAACGGAAAGAAAAGTAGCCGTAAGCTGCCCCATCGCTGATGCCGTTACGGTAAGAAGCCGAATTGCTGTAGTCGTAAAGGCCACCCCTACTGACGAACGGATAGTACGTACCGTAAGAGTTCTTTTCTGCTACATATTCAAAATAATTTTCTTCTAAATCAAATATGTTACACATTCTATCTGCTTTATGTCCTCCTGAAGTAGATGCTGAAGAACCTCCTCTATCTCCATTTACTGTTACATCTATTGTATTATTTTCTCCATCTGGCTTTCCATCTACAAATTCCATTATTACATCCCATTGTATTCCTGAACATAATGCACTTTTTACATTTTCATTATTTATAAATTTCTTCGCTTCTGTTTTACAATCTGCTTGTGAAATACCAGTCCACACTGTTGCTCCCTTTTTACTTACTAATCTATTCTCTTCTTCTTTTCCTGCTTCATATCTTGATATATAAAATCCTCCCTTACGTACTACTGCCTCTCTTTCTGCTTTTTCGTTTATTGCTCCTATATCTTCTGCCTTTGTTGTTTCTTCTGGTATTGTCGGTGCTATTCCTTCTGGTAAATATCCTGTATCTGTATATGCTTTAGCTGAAACACTGGTATTAACATAACTTGTATTTCTTACATACTCATCTTCACTTGCTACTGGTATCCATACAAATTCATTTCCTATACTTTTATGGTTTTCATCTATCTTATCTGTTATTACTAATCCTTCACTTATATCATCTATTTTACTTGTTACTCCTACTGCAAATCCTTTTGGTATCCATGCTGTTTCTCCATCTTTTGTGTATTCCTTTGTTTCTGTATATATATCTGAAAATCTCTCTACTTCTATTCCTGTTGTTATCTCTACTGTATATGTTGTACTTCCTCCATTACTTTGTTTTACTGTGAATTTATACTCTCCATTTTCTGTTACTTCATATGTTGTCTCTGTTACATTCTTCACACTACTTCCATCTGGCTTTATTATCTCTGTTATACTTCCTTCTGTTGCTGTCGCTGTTATTGTTATAGTTATTTTGTCTCCCTCTGCTACTTGCCCCTCTGGACTTATTGTATGCGTTACACTTGGTCCTTTTATCATTTGACTTACATTTCCATCTTTGTCTACAAAGTATTGGTTTCCACTTTCTTCTATTGTTACTATATAACCATCTTCTCCATTATTTTCCCCTGTTGTTATTTGATATCCATCTCCTCCGAAATATACGTCTAACTCTTTTTCTAAATCTCCCTGCTCTATATCTCCTCCTAAACTCTCTCCTATTGCTGCCATTACTGCTAATTTTATGTTTTCTTCTTCCTGTGCTTGCACTGTTTTTTCTTGAGCCCTACCTGCCTGCGTAAGTATTCCATTATCTCCTGCTACTAAGCCTATCGTTATTCCTGCAAGGATTAGAAGGATAATTATTGTTATTACTAACGCAATTAAAGTTATACCTTTGTCTATGTTTAATATTTGTTTAAACATTTCTTAATTCCCCTCTCTTAATTTAATATCTTTTTTAACTTTAGTAATTTTATGCTAGTTTTTTACATTTTTGTTTATTTTATTTAATATCTATTTTATAATAGTATTTCCCTTATTCTTAAATTTAAAACAAAGATATGTTGTAATATAGCTTTTATTAAAATATCAAGGTACTATTATTATAAAAACAGATATTAAAATTAATACATAAAATATGTATTTTGTTTTAAAAATTAGCTTTTCTACCAGCACAAATTTATTTTACACATAAATACGGTATTTGTAAATACCATATTTAAAAAAAGTTTTAAACAGAAAAAAAGGAAGATATATTTCTATTCTTCCTCTGTTAATTCTATTAATTTTGT
>CALXZC010000005.1 GCA_944393135.1 uncultured Clostridia bacterium
CTTAATTTCTTTTCTACTTTTTCTAATATTTTCCCATTTCTATCAACAATTCCTATTGCTATATGACTTCCACCTAAGTCTATTCCTATTTTCATAACTTTTCCTCTTTTTCTATTTTTTTAATTTTTTCATATATTTTAAAATCTCTGTTTTATACACTTTTAAGTTTTTCCTTTTTTCTTCTATTTGTTTTCTATATAAATTTTCTAATTTCTTTATTTCATCTTCTGATAGTTCATTTTCCTGTACTTTGCCACATTCATATTTTCTTTGTAAATCTAATATATCTTCCATTTAACGTTCCTCTCCATCTGATATATCTCTACCTTGCATCCTTACTTGTTCTTGTACTTCTTCTAGTAATTTTCTCGCCTTTTCTTCTTTAGCTTCTAAACTTTCCTTTTGCCTTCTTAATTCATTTAAACTACTTCCCTGCCTTCTAGATTTTATTTCTCTCCACACCATTCCATGTGCTTCTGCTTCTCTTATTATATCTTCTGATAGTACTCCTTTTCTATAAGCTATTTTTAAACCATGTTTTGCCTGTCCTAATTTTCTTTCTTCTTCTGTTAAATTTTTCCCTTTTTGCTGTATATCTCCTATACTTCTTCCTGATGCTATTAGAAGGTCTAACATACTTCTTCCTGCTTCTTTCTCCCAGACCATTCCGTTTGCTTCTGCTTTTCTAATTACATCCTCTGATAATTTTCCTTTTCTATATGCTACTATTAATCTATGTTTAATTTCCCCTAATCTTTTTTCTTCTTCTGTTAGACTTTTTCCTCTTTGCTGTATATCTCCTAGATTTTTTCCAGATGCTATTAAACTTTCTAACATACTTCTTCCTACTTCTTTTTCATCCCACACCATTCCATTTGCTTCTGCTTCTCTTATTATATCCTCTGATAACAATCCTTTTCTATATGCTACTTTTAAACTATGCTTTGCCTGTCCTAATTTTCTTTCTTCTTCTGTCAAGTTTTCTCCATTTTGTCTTATATCTCCTATATTTATACCTGATGCTATTAAAATGTCTAACATACTTCTTCCTGCTTCTTGTCTTTTCCATTGCATTCCATTTTCTTCTAACACATCTATTTGTTCCTTTGTTAACTTTCCTTCTTTATATGCTCTTCTTAAACTAATTACTATTTCTATTAATTTTCTTTCTTCATCTGTAGCATTTTTTCTACTTATTTTTATTGCACCAAGATTTCTGTGACTTAATAATATCTGTATCTTCTCTTCTATACTTAATCCTTTTCGTTTATTTTTATTTATCATACAACAATCCTTTCTGAAAATAGAAAAATGAGAAAAAAGAGCTTTCTCCTTTTTCCCATTTTTTTCTTATACTCCATAAGCTGAGAATAAGAAGTTTCCCATATAAACTTCTACACAAGGTACTAATACTACTAATACAAAGAAGATTAATACAGCACCTACGATTGCATACACAATCTGTGGTAGTACTTTCATGATTTTTTCCATGATATTGTTTATATCTATTTCCATATATTCAACTAATTTTTCCATCATTTCTGCTAAATCTGTTTGCATACCAATTTTTAACATCTCTGTAATCATTGGTTTTGCTAAGCCTGATTTTTCAAAAGGTTCTATCCAAGATTCACCTATTAATATATTATTTAAAGAGGTTTCTATTATTGATAACATTACAAGGTTTTTGACTACATTTTTACTTACATCTAATGCTTCCTGAATTCTCATACCATTTTTTAAGTTTAATAACATGGCTTTCGTTAATCTCGTAAAATCTAGTGCAAATATTAATTCACCAAAGATTGGCATTTTATATTTAAAATAGTCAAAATTATATTTTCCTTTTGGTGTATTAATATAAAACGCAATCGCCGCAATGATAATCAGTAATATCAGAGTTGGTATATACCAGTATTTTATCGCCATGTTTACAAAACTTTGGAACCAAAGTGTTATTGCTGGTAATTGGTCCTCTGTTCCTACTGCTTCATATACACTTTGTATTGCTGGTATTGCAAACAATGTTCCTACTAATAACATTACTATCAATAATATAAATTGTATAATATTTGGTATAAATATGGTCCTTAATTTTCTATTTAAAGTTTCTGTATCATCTAGATATTTTACAGCTTGATGTAATGAGTTTGTAAGTGATCCAGATAGTTCTCCTACTTTTATCATATTAACATATATATATGGGAATACATTTGAATAATATTCCATTGTTGTATACATATATTCTCCAGCTTCTACCCCTGCTAATATATCTTCTAGAATTCCTCTTAAAGATAAATTTTCTGTACTTTCTATTATTGTGTTTAATGCATGGATATTATTAAAGTTCGCCTTTTTTAATAGATAAAAGTCCTCTGTAAATACAACCAAGTCTCTTTGTGTTATTTTTTCTGTTCTTGCAAAATATAAATTTACTTTTTCTTTTGTTGATAGAGTTTTTCCTTTATCATTTGTAAGCTGTGTTGTATTTACATCTTTCATTATTTCTCTAATGTCTGTTACATTTCTTTTCTGTCTCCTAGGAGCATTTTTTGACCTGTATGCTAGCTGTTCTATTGATATTGGTAATAAGTTATTGTTTTTTAAAGACCTTATTAGGTTTTGCTTACTTGGTGATTCCACTCTGTTCTTTACAACTATACCTGTTTTAGTCATTGCCTTATACATATATGTTGGCATGAGTTTTTACCTCCTTAAAGTTTATTTTCCTCTTTTTATTTTTAATTGCATAATTGTTCTATTTAAAGTTTCTATATTTTTTTCTTCTATTTGTGATTTTGCTTGTTCTAATGTTATTTTATCATTAACAAATAATTCTGCTAATGAATTTATTAATCCTATACTTCCTTTTTCTAGATTACTTTGTATTGCATCTTCTATTTCTGATACACTTAATTTTTCTTTACGTATTAACCCTGCAACTATATTATCTACTACCATTACTTCTGGTACTAATACTAATTTTCCATCTGTTCCTTTTAATAATCTTTGTGAAACTACTAATTTTAGTAATGCTGATAATAAGTATTTTATACTTGCTTGGTCTCTTACTTCATAGAAGTTTACCATTCTATCTATTGTTTCTGCACATGATTTTGTATGAAGTGTTCCAATTACTAAATGTCCAGATTCTGCTGTTTCGATTGCTGCCTCCATTGTTACTTTATCACGTATTTCTCCTATTACTAATATGTCACAATCCTCTCTTAATGAGTTTTTAACACCATCACTATATGTTAATATATCTCTTCCTTTTCCTACTTCTTTTTGTACTATTAGCGATTTCTTAGAATGATGTTTATATTCTATTGGGCTTTCTAATGTTAGTATTTTTTTATTTTGTGTTTCATTTATATGATTTATTAATGCATTTAATGTTGTTGTTTTTCCTGAGTTTGTTTTTCCTGTAACCAGGATTAATCCTTGTGGTTGGTATGTCATTCTTCTTACTATATCTGGAACTCCTAAAGATTCATAGGTTGGCAATTCATTTTTTATTAACCTTAATGTTATTATTGGTGTATCATCTGCTAATGATACATTTACTCTTAAACGTATGTTTTTATATTCATATGACATATCTAATTTCTTTGTTGTATTAAATACTTCATCTTTGTCAACATTTCCTTTTACTAAATAATCATATACTTCGTATAAGTCTTCTGGTGTTAATATTGTACTTCCTCTTACAGGTATTAAATCTCTTGCAATTCTTAACATTGGTTTGTTTTCTGAGATTAAATGAACGTCGGAAGCATCAAGACGTATTGCCTCATCCAATATTTTATCTAAATTCATAATTTTTTCCTCCTTCGTAATTAAAAGATTAGTAATTTTTTATTTAATTCTTCTAATGTTGTATGTCCACCAATTACTTTTCTGATTCCGTCTACTACTAATGGTTTATATCCTTGTGCTATTGCTTCTTGTCTTATTTCTATACTTGTTTTCCCATTTAGTATTTCTGCTCTTATTTCATCTGTTATATTTAGTATTTCAAATATTCCAAATCTGTCATAATATCCTGTATTATTACAATGTTTACAACCTACTGCATCGTAAGTTACTCCAGATGTATCAAATTCTACTCCGTATTTTTTCCCTATATTTTCGATTATTTCTTTTTCTTCTTTATTAAATTTTCTTTCGTGTCTACACTTAGGGCATAGTCTTCTTACTAATCTTTGTGATATTATTGTTGCCATTGTACTTGATATATCATAATCTGCAAGTCCCATTTTTCTTAATCTTGTAATTACCTCTAAACTGTCTACTGTGTGTATTGTTGATAATACATAATGTCCTGTTTGTCCTGCTTGTACTGCTATTTCTGCTGTTTCTTTATCACGTATTTCTCCTACTAAAATAATGTCTGGGTCTTGTCTTAATACGGTTCTTAATGAACCTGCAAATGTTATTCTTGGGTCTATTTCTATTTGATTTAACCCTTCTATTCTTATTTCTACTGGATCCTCGATTGTTGTTATATTTATTTCTGGACTATTTAAATAATCTATTATACTATATAAACTTGTTGTTTTTCCTTCTCCTGTCGGTGCTGCTATTATTGTTATACTGTTTTTCTTATTTATGCTTTTCTTTAGTTCCTTTTCTGTTGCTGGTATTCCTAGGTCAAATATATTTCTTATGTGCATGTCTTTTTTTAGTAATCTTAAAACAAATTTTTCTCCGTATACATTTGGTTGTGATGATACACGAATATTATAATCTTCATACATTAATATTCTTCCATCTTGAGAGTCTTGTTTTTCCTGATGCATGTTTGATATTGCTTTTAATCTTCCTATTATTTGTGTTTGTTTTGATTTATCTATATTTGCTGCTGTAAATAACTCTCCATCTATTCTGTATCTTACTCTTATTTTGTTTTGCATTGGCTCGATATGGATATCACTTGCTCTTCTTTCCATTCCTGTTTTTATGATACTGTCTACTAATGATGTTATTGTATCATCTTTTCCAGTATGATTTAAATTATCTGTTGCTATTCCTTCATAAGATTCTAGTATTCTATCTATGTCTGGTTCAAATGTTATATAACTTTCCATTACTAAACCCTTATTTAACATTAATAAACGTATTGTTTCCATTGCTCTTACATTTACCGTATTTGCAAAACATACTTTTATTTTTCCTGCTTCTACTGCAAATGGTATTGCTTTATTTTTCTTTGCTACATCTAATGACATATAGTCTGTTACTTTTACTTTTATTGTTCTTGTATTTAATAAAATACCTTTTGTTCCTAAAATATCGCCCATTGCTTCTATTAATGTATGTGGGTCACATACATCTAAGATATATAATATATCTCCTATTTTCCTTGTTGGATACTGTTTTTGGTATTCCAAGGCATTTTCGATATTTTCCTCTGTTACTATTCCTCTTTTTACCAATTCAACACCTAAAGGTTGTCTCCTTCTCATTTCCATAGCATTTCTTCCTTTCTTTTGTATTTTATTTTTTTAATTACTCTATTGTATAGCTTGTTGTTTTATCTTGCCCTCCTGCTTTGAATTCTACTGTTACTATTGTTTTTCCATTTTCCTCTGTTTGTGAGAATTTACATTCATCTATATCCCAACATATTTTTACTTTATTTCTATATATGCCTTTATTTTCAGGTATAAATGAATATTGTACATTATTGTCAAATATTATATAATCATCTTTACAGTCTGTTATTTGTACTCCTTTTTTGTTTGTTTCTTCTGTAAAGTAACTATTAAATGTTGTATATTCTGCTATTGGGTCATTGTAGAAGTCATTTTCTTTAAGACTTTTCATAAATGTTCCTGTTACTACTGCAATTATTCCTACTACTATTATCATTACAAAAACATATACAGTTAATGAAATTAATGTTATACCTTTTTGTGATTTCATTCTTAGCTCTCCTTTGAAACTATTGTTGATAATTCAACTTTTTGTTCTTCGTTTCTAAACATATATGATATTTTTACTGTTACTTTTTTTACTATATCTTTTTCTATTTCTTCGTCTTTTTCTACATCTGCATAGTCTAATACTGTGATTGTTTTATAAAAGCCTTCTTCATTTTCTATTTCTTCATTTTCACATATTACATTATTTCCATCTGCTTCGCTTTTTCCTACATATTCTTCTAGTCCGTTACTTTTTACTTTTTCTATTTCGTTTATTGCTATATATGTTGCATCATTTTTTAATGATATTTCTCTTGATTTACTATTTACCTGTGCTATTAATGCTGCTATTATTGATACAAATATAAAAATTATCACAACAGATATTGAAATGTCTATACCAGTAAATCCTTTCTCACTTCGTAATTTCATACTTTTCTCCTTTATATAAGATAATTATTAGATATTAGTGCTATTATAAATATTATAATATTAGATACTCCTAAGTAAAATCCTATACTAATTTCACCTGATATTTGCCTATCTGTTTTCATGTTTTTATTTAATCTATTTTTTAATTTATATAATAATATATATATTGCCATTGAAAGTAATGTTAATATTATTGAGCTTGCCGTTACAAATTCGCCAGTAAATCCTGCCATTGTAACAACCATTAATAATATTCCTGTCATATAAGTACTTTTTGCAAATTTCTTTAATGTTATTGTATCAAATAGTAAAATTAGTATGTAGATTATCATATATATAACATATCTATATATACTAATTTCCTCTACTATGTATAGATATACCATATACATGATTGATACCATTACACCATAGATATTTACATATTTGTCCATTTTTCTATTTTCTTTATCTATTCCACATATTATTATTATATATGTTAAATATAGTGCTACAAAGAAATATTCTATGCATTTCATTAAGCTTAAGTTTTCAAAACTTAGTCTCATTAAATACGCTATTACTACAAATAATATTCCAGATAATGTTTCTATTATTAGATATCTTGGTCTTATTTTTTCTTTGCAATATCTACATTTTCCGCCTAGGAATATATAACTAAATATTGGAAATAAGTCTAAAAAGCCTAATTTATGGTTACAATTAGGACAATAAGAATGTGTATGTGTTATATCTTGTCTTTTTGGTATTCTATATACTGCTAATGTATAGAAACTTCCAAATAGACTTCCTATTATAAATACTATGATATAAAAATATGCTTCCATTTTAATTCCTTTTTATTAATTTAGCCATACACACTCAGTGTGCGTATGGCTTATATTTTGCTTTAATTTTTTCTAGTTATGGTGTTACATCACTCCATGTAATGTCTCCATTATCTTTAAGTGTTCCTGTTACTGTTGTTCCATCGTCTTTTAATGGTGTTAATGTGATTGTCTCATCTGTTACTGTATAATAATTAGCTTTTGTACTTGCTACATTTTCTAAATTAGCTACTATATAATCTTTTTCTGTTTTTCCTATAGTATTAGATTGTCTATTTACATATCTTGCCTCATAATATTCTGACATTAATGCATTTACATCCATTATTGCCATCTCTTTTGCTTCAGCAATTTTTGTTTCTGCTCCTGCTCTTGTTGCTTGTTTTAATAAACCATTATCTCCTGTTACTAAAGATATTGATATTCCAGCTAAAATTAATAGTACAATTATTGTTATTACTAATGCAATTAAAGTAATACCTTTATTATTTTTTAGCATTTTTATCCTCCCAAAGTATTATAAATCATTATAAACTTTTACTATGGTTCTTCATCTTCTACTACTTTATCACTCCATGTAATAGTTCCATTATCTGCACTAAATCTTCCTGTTACTTCTGTTCCATCATCTTTTAATGGTACTAATGTAATTGTATCTGTACCATCAAATTCATAATAGTCACCTCTTGTTGCTGCTACAGTTCCTAAGTTTGCTACTACATATTCTTTTGCATTATCTTCTAATGTAGTTCCGCTTGCTTGTTTATTTACATATCTTTCTTCATAGTATTGTGCTATTAATGCATTTACATCCATTATAGCCATTTCTCTTGCTTCAGCAACTTGTGTTTCTGCTCCTGCTCTTGTTGCTTGTTTTAATAGCCCATTATCTCCTGTTACTAATGCTATTGATACACCAGCTAGGATTAATAGAACTATAATCGTTATAACTAAAGCAATAAGTGTAATACCTTTATTATTCTTTAACATTTTTTATCCTCCTATAAAATTGTTTTAAAATATCGTTTTATTCTTATTCGTCAGACCAATCAATATATGCATTGTTTTTTGTCGTATCAAGAGTTCCTTTTACTTGAGTTCCATCATCTTTTAATGGTGTTAATGTAATTACTCCTGTAGTACTTTCAAATTCATAGTAACCTGCTTTGTTTTTTAAATTAGCTTTAACATATGCTGTTGCAGTAGTTCCAGTTGTTCCTGTAGATTGTTTGTTTACATATCTATCCTCATAATATTGTGCAACTAATGTACTTACGTCCATTATTGCCATTTCTTTTGCTTCTGCAACTTGTGTTTCTGCTCCTGCTCTTGTTGCTTGTTTTAATAGTCCATTATCTCCTGTTACTAATGCTATTGATACACCAGCTAGGATTAATAGAACTATTATTGTTATAACTAAAGCAATAAGTGTAATACCTTTATTATTCTTCATTCGTTTTCCCCCCTTTGTCTTTAGCATTAATTTATTTTGAATTATACTTATTTTTATAAGTATAACGTTAATAACTATTTAGTACCTGTATTTTGGAAGAAATGTCCTCCGCTTGTATCTTCTGAATTATTATCATTATTACTATTGTTATTATTACTGTTATTGTCATTACTATTATTGTTGTTATTACTGTTATTATTAGATGAGCTACCTGTTGAAGAGTTACCTTGTGTAGGTGTTTCTGCATTTGTCTCATAAGATGAGAATGGGTTTGCTTTTCCAGGTACATAGTCCTGAACTCTTCTGTAGTTAGTTAAATCATCTGAATTAATTTCATAAGTCATAATTATTTGGCTATCATCAACATCACTGCTAGATGCTAATTCTTTCTTTACATTTTGGGGTGTAGTATAATCTACTTCATTTGGTATTGTTTTGCCTATTGGAACATATTCATAAAATACTATTCCAAAAACTAACATAATAGCCAAACATAGCAATAATATTATAACTATTTCTTTTATAATTGACTTTGCCATATTGTTCTTCCTTTCTATTTACTATTCAACAACATTTACAGTATTATCTGTGCTATTTGTTTTATTGCCATTATCTGTATTTGTATTGTTTGTATCATTTGTATTATTATTTTCTTTTACAATATTTGTCTTTGCAATTTCCTTAATAGCAATGTTCTTACATACAAATGTACCTTGTAAGTTTGAACCAGATGGAACCATCTTAAATTCTTCTATCTTAAATCCTAAAGTACTATCGTTTTCTATAGCTGATATAAAATCTGTTATTGAGATATAACTTCCTGTTGCTGTAAATTTTAAATTATAAGTATCTTTAGCTTCACTACTACTTGGTAATACATCCATCTGCATTGTAACACCTTGCTTTGTTGCATGGTTTCCTAATCTAACCCATAAAGTTTCTATTTCATATCTTTCAAGTTGGTTAGCTGCTTGAACATCACTTTCAGAACTAATTGTTGTCATATCTTGATAATTTTTCTTTTCTTCTTCAAGTTTTTTAGCATTTGTATCCACATCTTTTACAGCTTCTGTGTAAGTTTTCTCAGCAAGTACTGTTGCCTCTTGGATTTTTTCAGTAAGTGCTTCACTCTTAGTTTGAATTCCTTTTATTCCAAGTACTTCTACACTACCAATGCTTACTCCTTTAAGAAAAATGAAAATAGAAAGTGCTACTAATAATGCAATTAGAATTAAAATTAATAATTTTTTCATGGTAAGTCTCCTTCTATTTTAATTGTAACAACTCCACCATCTTTTTGTCCTGATGTTGATGTTACGTCATTTAATATAACATCTGTTTTTAATCTTGCTACAAAATATCCTAATTGTTCATATTTATTTGATTGTGCATTAATTACAATATGTGTTCCCTTATCATTTTCTATTGATGTCAACTGTACATTTTCTGGTATTACTGACATAATCTGATTTAATAAATTAGGTATAGCATTTCTTGTTTTATTTCTATCTGTTAGTCTATCATTTGCATCCTGTAAATTTTGTATCATTGTTGAGTATTCATTAGTTTTAGTTTTAATTTTTTCATTATCCTTATTTGCAAGTTCTATTTGGCTCTCCGTATTAGCAATAGATTGTTCTGCTTCTTTTTGTTTTAAATTCATTTGATGATTTAATAATCCTGAAAAGCCACTGTAAATTGCGACTAACAAGAATACTCCTATTGCAATTCTAATTAATCCTCTTTCTGTATTATCTAATTTTTCTCCTAAATCCCAAGTAAGAAGTCCACTTAAACTGCTTTTTGACCTTCTTCCTTTACTAGAACCTGTATCTATTTTAAACCAATCTGGTAATTCATCTGAAAGTGTTTTCTTTTTAAAGTTCATACCAGGAACTCCTACGCCAAGTCCCATAAGTCCTATAGATATTGCTGAGTTTACTTCTATATAATCCTTTATACTAATATCTCTAGTTTTTTCAATAAAATATGGTTTCAAAATTTCACATTCTGTATCTTGTAAATATTCTTGGAAATATAAATCTATATTATTTATAAGAGCTGCTGTACCTGTTATATAAACCTTTTCTATTTTATCTGTATAGTTATTTATCATTTTATTAATATGAGTTACTATATTATATAAAGTAGGCATCATATCTGGTAAATAACTTTGTTCTTCTTGTTGTAATTCTCTTCCTTCTGATGTATATATTGTAGTATTTTTACATATTTCGTAAGATTTAGAATAAGAATTTTCTTTTAAATTTATTCTAGATAATATATCTCTGCTTCCTTCTTCTAACACATCAACATTAAAGATTTTTCCATCCAAAATTGTTGTTATTATTGTATCTTCTTCTATATTAACAACTAAGCAATTTTCATCTTTTCTTACTTTAATTAAGTTTGGTATTGACATAGAAACAGGAGAAATATTTATTAAATGATATCCTTCTATTTCTTGTAATCTTTTATTTAGTTCTATCTTATTATCAGCAATATGGATAATCTTAATTTTATCTTTGTCTAGTTGGCTATCTACTATTGAATATCTTGTTTCAAATACATTTGGATTATATCCTTTATCTGCACAATAAGATTCAAACTCTGTTTTAATTGCTCTTTGTAAATCATTCTTTGTAAGTAATGCAAACATATCAAAATAGTTATACATTTCGTCTGATAAATTTACACTTATAGGAGTTTTCTGGCTATATGTTTCTTCAATAACTTGTGTAATAGCATCTCCTAGCTTATCAAAGAACTTTACTCCGAATGATTCCACTTTAATATTGTCTCGTTCTTTTGTTACTTTTGCATATTTAATTAAATGTTCTTCTATATATAGTCCTAGACAACTTGACATTTTTTTCTCCTTTTTTTGTTTATTTTTATTTTTTGCATTTGTAAAAAAATCATACTAGAATATATTTTACATTATTCTATTTTTTTCATGTCAATAAAACTCAAATACAGTTATATTTTATATTTATTTAGAAAAAAGTCAATATGTTTAACGTAACCGTAATGAAATTGTAATATTTTTGTAATAATACTATTTTTTAGATAATTTACAAATAAAAAATCCGTCTGTCTCTTCATTTTGGTATACTTCAAGGAATTTATTATCAACTAAATAATTTAAGAAAAACTTTGCTTTATTTTTCAAAACATCTGATATTTTTTCTATTTCAAAATCAGGATTTTCTTTTAAAAATTTAAAAATAATATCTCTATTTTCTTTCCTAAAAATACTGCATGTAGAATAAACCAATTCTCCACCTTTTTTTAAATATTTAGAACATGTATTTAAAATACTATATTGTAAATCTATAATTTCATCAATATCTTCTTTTCTTTTTTGCCACTTTATATCAGGCTTTCTTTTTAAAACTCCAACTCCTAGACAAGGTACATCTAGAAGGATTTTATCTAACTTCTCTTTATATTCTTGTTTATAAATAGTTGCATCATTTTCTTCTGCATTTATTATCTTAATTCCTAACCTTTTTGCATTGTCTCTTACTAATTTTACTCTATGAGCATGAATATCCCAAGCAATTACTTCTCCATTATTTTTCATAATTTCTGATAAATATGTAGTCTTACCTCCAGGACTACTACACGCATCTAAAATCTGTTCTTCTTCTTTTGGTTCTAAAACAAGTGCAGTTAATCCAGCAGCTTCGTCTTGGACAGTAAATAAACCATCTTTAAAACTTTTTAAATTTTCTATATCATTTACTTTTTCCAATACAAGAAAATCATCTAAAACTCCGTCTTTACTTACAACTTTTTCTTTATTTAAAATTTCTTTCAATTCACTTTTATTTGTTTTCAAATTATTTACTCTAACAGAAACCTTTGGTCTTATATTAGAATTCTTACATATATTTAATATTCTATTTTTATCTAACCCTTCATTTATTAGTTCTTCAATAATCCATATAGGCATAGAAGTAGTTTTTGAAATCTTAAGAATTTCATCTTTTTCATCAAAAAGTTTTTTATAATCATCTTTATTAACATTTCTTAATATAGCATTTACAAAACCAATACTTCCTCTATTCCCATATCTCTTAGCCAGATTTACACCTTCATTCACAGCTGCAGATTTAGGAACTTTATCTAAAAATACTATCTGATAAATAGACATTCTAAGTATATTTAAAATCCAAGTAGATATTTTCTTTAACTTAATTTTTGAATGTAATTTTATAATCTCATCTATAGTAAGTCTCCATGTTGTCACACCATAAACAATTTCAGATATAAAACTAATATCCTTCCTATTTAAAATATCTTTATTTTCTCTTATTACTTCATTTAAAGAAATATTTGAATACCCTTCACCTTTATCAATTTTATAAAGTATTTTTAACGCAATCTCTCTTACTTTATCTATCATACTAATCCTCCTAATTTATAATCTACAATTTATAATCTGTCATTTATTTAGTTACTTATTTGTTGTTTATTGCTCTTTATTTTTTATTTTTCTGCTTTTTTATTTTTCATTATTTATTAATTTTTTTAGATTATCTTTTCTAAATTATTTTTAATTATATAATTTTTATATTTTATTTTCTACTATTTCTGTATATTTTTTCTATACATTGGAAAAGATATTCTTAAAAGTTCTTATATTGGAGGTTTAACATGGATATAAAAAAACATTTAATAATTACAGGAAATTCTACAGTGTCATGGAAAGATGCAATAGTAAAGGCTATAGCTGAAGCATCTAAAACTATTGATTATCTATCAGAAGTAAAAATTTTAGAGCAAAGAGCTATAATCGACGGAAACAAAATTTCCGAATATTTTGTCGATTTAGATTTAAGTTTTATAATTGATGTAAATCGCAAAGATAGTTAAGGAGGTATCACATGGATCCTTTAGAAAGTAAAAAAACTTATCAAGATTATGTTGATAAAAAATCACCTAATTCTAAAATCTTTAAAAATTGTTTTAATGCATTCTGGGTTGGTGGGTTAATTTGTACAATTCGGACAGATTATTCTTAATATATGCAAAGAACGTGGTTTTGATACACAAACTTCTGGTACAATAGTTTCCATTTTATTAATTGGTATATCTGCATTTTTAACAGGTCTTAATCTATTTAATAAAATAGGGAAATTTGCAGGAGCAGGTTCATTAATTCCAATTACTGGTTTTGCGAACTCAATCGTTTCTCCTGCCATGGAATATAAATCAGAAGGATATGTAATGGGTGTTGGTGGAAAAATGTTCACAGTTGCAGGACCTGTTTTAGTTTTTGGAATATCTGCATCTATCTTAGTTGGAATAATTTTTCTAATATTCAACACACAAACTGTAACTTTAGTTTGAGACAAAGAGGGACAGGCAATTTTTGTCTCATTTTTGAGGAGATGATTTTTTGGAAAAGTTAGGTAAACAAACTATTAAGTTTAGCAATCCGCCTACAATTTTAGAATGTAGTAGTATTGTTGGTCCTAAAGAGGCTAATGGTCCTCTTGCAAAATTTTTTGACCAAACTTTAGAAGATGAGTTTTGGGGTGAAAAGTCTTGGGAAAAGGCTGAAAGTAAAATTATTAAAGAAGCTTCTAATATGGTTATTTCTAAAGCTGGTATAAGTAGCCAAGATATTGATTGTGTTTTTGCTGGAGACCTTTTAAATCAATGTATTTCTTCTAGCTTTGGCTTAAGAGAGATTAATTTACCTTTTTTTGGTATTTTTGGTGCTTGTTCTACTTTTGTTGAAGGTTTAAGTCTTGGAAGTATTTTAACAGAAAGTTTTGCTAATTATGTTTTATGTGCTACTTCCAGCCATTTTTGTAGTGCTGAAAAACAGTTTAGATTTCCTCTAGAGCTTGGAAACCAAAGACCTCCTTCTAGTCAATGGACTGTTACTGGTAGTGGTGCTACTATTTTATCTAAGAATGGCAGTGGTCCTTTTATTACTCATATTACACCTGGCAAAATTGTTGATATGGGTATTAAAGATGCTAATAATATGGGTGCTGCCATGGCACCTGCCTTTGCTGATACTTTAATTGCTCATTTTAATGATACTGGAAGAAGTCCTAGCTATTATGATGGTATTTTTAGTGGTGATCTAGGTTATGTTGGTAAGGATATTGCTATTGATATTGCTAAGTCTAAGGGTTACAATATTAAATCTAATTATAATGATTGCCGGTGTTCTTATTTTTGATAAAAATTCTCAAGATACACATTCTGGTGGTAGTGGATGTGCTTGTTGTGCTACTGTGTTTTCTGGTTATTTATTTAAACAATTAAAAGAAAAGAAACTTAAGAAAATTCTTTTAATTGCCACTGGTGCTTT
Organism: uncultured Clostridia bacterium; assembly: GCA_944393135.1. Taxonomy (GTDB): domain Bacteria; phylum Bacillota; class Clostridia; order TANB77; family CAG-508; genus CAG-269. The sequence continues at coordinate 14,977 of CALXZC010000005.1, forward strand.
GATGAATTCCACAAGTTCTCAACAGGGTGAGAGTATTCCTGGTATTGCTCATGCAATTAGTATTGAAGTTTAATTTTTGTTTTGATTTTATATATTTTTAAGGAGGATATTATTTATATGGACTGGGCTAATGTTTTTGAAATTTCTTCTTTGGTTAAATGCTTTATTGTAGGAGGTTTAATCTGTGTTATTGGTCAGATTTTAATTGATAAAACTAAACTAACACCTGCTAGAATTTTAGTTATTTTTGTTACTACTGGTGCTGTTCTTGGTGGACTTGGTATTTATAAGTATTTAGTTGATTTTGCAGGTGCTGGTGCTACTGTTCCTCTTACTGGCTTTGGTTATAATTTAGCTAAAGGTGCTATAGAGGCTGTTCAAGAAAGTGGCTTAATTGGTGCTTTTACTGGTGGAGTTAAAGCTGCTGCTGGTGGTATTGCTGCTGCTGTTTTCTTTGGATATATTGCTTCTTTGATTTCTAAACCTAAGATGAAAAAACAATAATTTTTAAGATATGGTAATTAAAATACTAAAAAGATAAGGATAAAAATAAAAATAGAAAATGTTTTATTTCATTTTCTATTTTTATATGTCTTTTACTTTTATTTTTTATCTATCTATATTTTTATATCTATGATATGCAAATGTTGCAGTTGCTATTAATGCTACTAAAGTGATTACTATTAATATTGTTCTTCCTGCATATGGTAATTTTCCTGGTGCTGTTGTTTCATCTCCATTATTTTGATTATCATTATTTTCTTTATCTTTGTTATAGTTTAATACATCATCTATTCCTCCAACATATTCTCCGTCTATATAGCATTTTGCTTCTGCTTCGTTTTCTACTTCTAGTGTGTTTATTGTTTCTATTTCTTTATCTTCTATGCTTGCAATTTCTTTAATATATAAATATAAATTATCGCTTTCGATTAATTCATCATAGTTTTCTAAATCCTCTGATTTTATATTTATAGTTATTGAATATGTTCCATCTGCTTCTTTTTTTATTTCTGTTTCTTTCCAAGTTTCTATTTCTTTATCTCCTTGTGTTCCTGATAAATAATAATAATGTTTATAATCATTGCTTTCATCACCTATCTTTATTCCATCTATTTTTATTGTTATTTCTCCTGATAAAATTGATAAGTCATTTGAGTTAAAATATATTTTTACTTCTTGTATTTTAGCTTTTGCGTTTTCAAAGTTTGATGGTACTGGTTCTTTTGATGGTTCTGGATTTTCTTTTTCATTTACTGTTATTTCTTGTGTTGTACTTCTTATTACTCCATTTTCTGTATATCTTATTGTTATACTTTTTGTTCCTACCTGTAAATTGTCTCCTCCTATTATTTCATAGTCTGTTATTTCATGGCTTGAACCGTCACTATATTTTGCAATTATTTTTATTCCAGTTTTATCAAAATTTTCTCCTTCTTCGTATTCTGTCTTATTTGGTGCTTTATCTATATATATTTCTGTTAGTACTATTACTTCTTCTACTTCGCTATTTACTGTTATTTCTTGTATTGTTTCTTTTGTTACTCCATTTTCTGTATATCTTATTGTTATAGTTTGTGTTCCTATTTGTAAGTTTTCTCCTCCTATTATTTCATAATTTGTTACTTCTTTACTTGAACCATCACTATATTTTGCTATTATCTTCATTCCTATTTTATCAAAATTTTCCCCTTCTTGATATATTGTTTTGTCTGGAGATTGCTCTATATATATTTCTGTTAATATTACTTGTTTCTTGTTTACTGTTATTTTTTGTGTTGTTTCTTTTGTTACTCCATTTTCTGTATATCTTATTGTTATACTTGTTGTTCCTGCTTGTAAATTATCTCCATCTATTACATCATAGTTTGTTACTTCATGACTTGAGCCATCACTGTATTTTGCAATTATCTTCATTCCTGTTTTATCAAAACTTTCTCCCTCTTCATATTCTGTTTTTGTTGGGGCTTGTTCTACACTTATTTCTGTTAGCAGTACTAATTTCTTATTTACTGTTATCTCTTGTGTTGTTTCTTTTATTATTCCATTTTCTATATATCTTATTTTTACAGTTGTTGTTCCTGCTTGTAAATTATCTCCATCTATTACATCATAGTTTGTTACTTCATGACTTGAGCCATCACTATATTTTGCAATTACTATCATTCCTGTTTTATCAAAGTTTTCTCCTTCTTGATATACTGTTTTCGTAGGTGCTTTGTCTATATATATTTCTGTTAATGTAACTGGCTCTGGTTCTTCTTCCACTTCATTTGTATACGCTTTTATACATAGATTTCCTGGATATCCTTCTAATGTTGATAAGTCTGTCCAATAGTTTGCTTCAAAGCCTGCTTCTGTAGCCCAATAGCTTTCTCCTGGATTTACTTCCGCATCTTGCCATGATGTATCTTGTACAGGGCTTTCTAGTGCTATTAACTTTTCTCCTTCTGTATTTATTATTTGTAACACTACAGAGAATTTATCTCCTGTAAGCTTTACAGGTTCTGCTAGCTCTAACACATGAAATCCTGGTTCTTCTGTTGCTGTTTCTCCTTCTTTTAGTTTTACTTCTACTAAATCGCTTTTTGCTTTACTATCTCCATTTGGGTTTACATATACTTTATATTCATAACCTTGGTATGAGAATACGCTTATTTTGTCTAATTCTTCATTTTTACTCCTATCTCTTGTAAATACATTTGCTAGGTTCAATTCCCCCTCAGATGTTACTGATAAATTTATTGCTGGTCCTAATAAATCATTTTGATATATATTGTCATAATCTTTTCCATATGTTGCTTTTTCTATTCCTGCCATATTTGTATACACATTACAATCTTCGTATGACATATACATATATCCATTGTCGCCTATTTCTACTATTGCATCTTCTCCTTCTATTCTTCCCTTTCCTTCTCCATATATTAAATCTAGATTATATGTTACTTGGTTATCTGGTACTTGTTCTGGTGTAAGCCATCCGTTTTGTATACATATTTCTGTATTTTGTTCAAATATTGCTGTCTTTATATCTATTACTTTTTGTGTTATTTCATCTCCCCATGAATTTTTTACTATCCACGCTCCATTTCCTTGTGGTTTTTGTTCTTCATTAAAGTTATCTCTACTATAATTGTCATCCCAACCTATTATTACTACTGCATGGTCTATTCCTTCTGTTTCTGGGTCTTTACTATACATTGCTCCTGTCTTATTGTTATATCCTTTTCCCATCATATCTGCTCCATGTACGTTTACATATATTCCTCCATAATTTACTATATGCTCTTTCATCATTTGCATTACTTGTGCTCTTTCTTCTGCTGTTACTGATGGAAATTCTTTTGTATCATATAATGTTGTTGTTACTTCTTTATTTTCTATTTGTGAAATATCTATATTATTTTCATTATTTTCAAATGGTAGTGATTTTTCATCTACTGCTCCTAGTCCGTTTGTCAAATATGCTGATGCCATCCAGAAGTTTCCACCATCACTTAAGTTTCTTGTAAATCCATATTCATTTATTTTATTGTTTAAAAATGCTGACCTTGTTGATGCATAGTTCATGTGTCTTTCTGAGAAATCATATGATATTACAGGTAATGATGCATTTTTATCACTTAATCCTAATGCACTTTCTAATACTGCTAATGTTGCAAACGCCCAACATGAGTTTGTTTGCATTTGGTCTCTTATTACTAGATTTTCTGGTATTACATTCCTTAAGTCATATTGTGATGGTATTGATGCTCTTAATAAACTTCCTGCTTTAAATACATTTGTCATGTTTTTTAGATATGTTGTATTATCTGTATTTGGTACTATATCATATTTTCTAGGCTCTACTGTATTTTTCCTTTCTTCTTCACTTAAGTTAAGCCATTTTTTATATGCTTCTGAATATTCTGCTTCTTTTACTTGTATTTCCATATTATCTGTAGCATATACTATTCCCATAGAAAATATGGCTATTATTATAAGTATTATACTTAATAATTTTACTAAATTATTTTTCATTTCTTTTGTCTCCTCATATTTTTTATCCTTACTTCTAGCTTAGCATTTTTCTTGTTTTTTTTCAATTAAATTTACATATTTAACATATTTGTAATATTTCTGTAATAAAAAAAAATAAAGCTATTTGGGAAAATAACTTTATCTTTATTTATTTTTTACGCTTTTTTTGATATTTCAGCAATTTCTGTAAAAGCTTTTGGATCTGATACTGCAATTTCTGCTAGCATTTTTCTATTTATTGTTACATTTGCTTTTTTTAGTCCTGCTATCATTTTGCTATATGTTGTTCCATTCATTCTTGCTGCTGCATTTATTCTTGCTATCCATAGTTTTCTAAAATCACTCTTTTTCTTTTTTCTTCCTACATAAGCATATGTTAATGATTTCATTACTGCTTGGTTAGCATTTCTAAATCTATAGCTTTTTGCTCCATAATATCCTTTTGCTTGTTTCAATATTTTTTTATGTCTTGCTCTTGTTGTTCTTGCTGTTTTTACTCTTGCCATTATAATTCACCTTCCTTTGATTTCTTATTAGTTTCCATATGGTAATAATTTCTTGATTGTTTTTTCGCATGTTTTATCTGCATATGCGTTTTGAATTTTTCCTGATTTCTTTTGTCTTCTTGTTTTGTTTGCAAGTAAGTGTCTTCTGTTTGATTTTGTTCTTTTTACTTTTCCTGTAGCTGTTAAAGAATATCTCTTTTTAGCTGATTTATTTGTTTTTAATTTTGGCATAACTAAAACTCCTTTCGCTTTTTTTATATTTTATAGCAGATTATTTTTCTGCTTTTTTAGCTAAAATTACAAACATATTTCTGCCTTCTAATTTAGGATTTTTTTCAACAGTTGCAACTTCTTCTAAGTTTTCTATAAACTTATTTAAAACTATTTCTCCTGCTTTTGAGTTATTAATTTCTCTTCCTCTAAATCTTACTGTTATTCTTACTTTGTTGCCATCTGCTAAAAATTTTTGTGCATTTTTTAATTTAAAGCCAAAGTCATGTTCTTCAATATTTGGAGTAACTCTTATTTCTTTTACTTCTAATACTCTTTGTTTTTTCTTTGCTTCTTTTTCTTTTTTTGCTTGTTCAAACTTATATTTTCCATAGTTCATTATTTTACATACTACTGGATTTGCGTTTGGTGCAACTAATACTAGGTCTAAGTTCTTTTCTTCTGCTTTTTCTAATGCTTCCTCTAATGATATTACTCCTAGTTTTTCTCCATTTTCTCCTATTAATTGAACTTCCTTTGCTCTAATTTGTCTGTTGATTGGTAATTCTTGTTTTATAAAAAACACCTCCAATAATAAAAAAAATTGACTTTGTTACAAGCCAAATAATACAATTAGCATACGCTAAACCTTTTTATTTGTAACCACAGCCCACTAAGACTTAGGTGAGAAGTTTTACTTCTTCTTGTAACATAAATTATTATACAATACTCAAACTACTTTTGTCAAGTGTTTTTTAAAATTTTTGTATTTATTCTCAAAACCATTCTACATTCATTTTGTACCTACTTTCTAGAATAATAAGTTTTACACAATTTATCATGTAGCAGCTACTCTTTGCCTATTTTTTTGTTAAAATTATATTAAATTTTACAAGGTTTACAGGGAGGTTACAGTGAAATTTAAAAGATTGAAAGATTTAAGAGAAGATCATGATTTATTTCAAAAGCAGATAGCTCAAGTACTTGGCATTTCTCAACAATATTACTCTGAGTATGAAAAAGGTAATAGAACTATTCCCATATCACATTTAATCACTTTAGCAAAATATTATGGAACCTCAATAGATTATATAGTAGGATTATCTGATAATAAAAATAAAACAAGCCAATAATTTTATTACTAAAATTTATAAGCTTGTTTTATTTTTTTATATATCCATCTGTGTTCCTAAAAATGTAGCCGCTGACTGTGCTACTTTTTGTTCTACTTCATTCATTTTTTTATTTGCTTCTTTTGACATAAGGATAACTGTTCCTATTGTATCTCCATTTGATATTATAGGATATACAATCTGTGCGTTATTTTTTCTTTCTTGATTTTCATTTTTAGTTATAGGCATTGCAATATCACTATTATCTTTACTCATATATACTTCTTTATCTTCCATTAGTTGTTCTAATTCTGGACTTACGTCTTGCTCTAAAAATTCCTTTTTAGAACCTCCTGATACTGCTATTACTGTATCTTTATCTGTTATACATGCAATATGTCCTGTTGTTTTTGATAAAGTTTCTGCATAACCTGCTGCAAACTCTGATAATTCTCCTATAGGTGAATATTTTTTTAATATAATCTGTCCTTCTCTATCTGTAAAAATTTCTAATGGTTCACCTTCTTTTATTCTTAGTGTTTTTCTAATTTCCTTTGGAATAACAACTCTTCCCAAATCATCTATTCTTCTTACAACTCCAGTTGCTTTCATAATTTTCCTCCTCTTATTTATGCTTTTTTCTTTATATTCTTATTATTACAAAAAAGGAAAAAATTATTCATTTTTCTAAAATTAAAAAGACCTTAAAAATTGGTCTTTTATTTTCTTTGTTTTAATTCGCCTATTTCATAGTATTTTAATAGTTCTTCTAGATCTTTTATTTCTTCTTTTAAAGTCTTACCTATATCTGTATCTCCTACGCGTTTTCTTTCAATTCCTTTTTTCTTTACAATTATTTCTGACATTATATCTTTTTCTTCTTCTATTACTTTTTCTACAGATTCAAATGGTTTATTTTGGCTAAGTAATAGTCCATAAGAATTATATGTAAGTATATATCCTGCATTTCCTGTTTTTTTCTGATAACTTTTGGCAAAACCTCCGGTCTATTACTAATAGTTTCCCATTTCCTCTTATTGGACTTTCTCCATCTTTTGCTTTTACTGGCATATGTCCATTTACTATATGAGATTCTTTTATATCAAGATTAAATTCTTTTAAGATTTTATCACATATTTTTTCATCATATGTTAGTGTATAATATGGATTTTTTACTTCTTTACTCATTTCTTTATCTTTTACAAAATAACTTTCATATGTTGCCATTTTTTCTTTTCCAAAGAACGGAGAATCTGGTGATATCCACAAATACCACATTATATCTCTTAAATTTCTATCAATATTTTCTTTATTAATCCAAATTTTATTTACAATATCATTTACTTGATCTAAGTATTCCTTTCCTTTTACTTTCTTTCCCAAAAATTCAACTTCTTTAAATTCCCCTGTGCTTGTCATTGGAATACATGCATGGAATAATAAGTTAGAATTAAATATTGTATACAATTCTCCCTTTTTGTATAAAAAGTCTATATGCTCATTTAATTTGGGGCTGTTTTTAAAGGATTCACAAAGCCTTTCCATTACTTCTTTTTCTTCTACTGTTAATTCGTATATATTCCCTTTTATAAGTGTCGGAAAGTTTGTATCATTTATTTCGTATTTTTTCCCTTCTATTTCGACATAACCTTTTTCTAAATTCATTTTATCTAGCAATAATCTATTATCTAAATTATATTCTGGATGTCTTTTTATCATTTGTCCTTCTAGTTTAAATTGTATTATTGTAATTGCTTTATGTATTTTGGAAATATTCATTTTATCACTTTCATCATATTTTGTTTCATCAAATACTTTTGGATAGAAATTTTTACAGTCATCATTTTTATAGGTTTCCATAGCAAATGTTGATAGTGGTCTTATGTTTATACCATAACTATCTTCTAATATTCCTATATTATTATATCTAGCACAAATTCTTACAACAGTTGCTATACTTGCTTCATTTCCAGCTGTTGCCCCCATCCATAATATATCATGATTTCCCCATTGTATATCTATACTATGGAATTTTTCTAATTTTTCTATTACCAAATCTGGTCTAAGTCCTCTATCAAATATATCTCCTATTATATGTAAATGGTCTATTGCCATTCTTTTTATTAAGTTTGATATAGCTATTATAAAGCTTTCGGCTTGATTTAAATTGATTATTGTGCTTATTATTGCCTTATAATATCTTTCTTTATCTTTTTCATTTCTCGCCTGTGAGTTCAATAGTTCATCTATTACATATTCAAATCCACTAGTTATCGCTTTCCTTACTTTTGACCTTGTGTATTTTGAACTAACATTTTTTGCAACCTCTACTAATCGATACAATGTTATACTATACCATTCATTTATATCTTGCTCTTCTTCCTTTATTAATTTTAATTTTTCTTCAGGATAATAAATAAGTGTTGCAAGTGTTGTTCTTTCTTTTTTGCTTATTGTATTTCCAAAAATGTCATTTATTTTACTTTTTATTATCCCTCCACCATTATTAAGAATATGCTCAAATGGAGCATATTCTCCGTGTATATCACTTAGGAACATTTCTGTTCCTTTTGGCAAATTTAAAATTGCTTGTAAATTTATAATTTCTTCGGCTACTTCATAAATATTCTTATATTCTTTACTCAGCAACTTTAAATATTTATTTTTATTATAATTTTCATTCATATTTTACTTCCTTTTTAGCTCTCTACTTCTTCAATTACTTCCTTATCCCCTATTCTTGATAAGAAATTTATCTTGTATTTACCTAAAATATATCCCAAACTATCTGAAAATTCTTTTAACATAACAATTTTAATGCTTGGGTCTTTTCCTTTCAAATAGTCATCTATTATTTGTTTTAATTGTTTTATATTCTTCATTTCAGGTTCTATTTTCTTAGGATTTTTTTCTACTCTATCTAACAACTTTTCTTTTATTAAAACTATATCTTCATTGCTTGCACAAGATATTCTTTGGAATAATTGAAATGGGTCATAATACTTAAATATTGGCACGTCCATACATTCTTTATCAAACTTCTCATAAAATTGTTCCATTTTCATCGGAATACATTTCATTACCTCTTCTGCTTTTTCCTTAAACATCTTGTCATGTAATTGGTCATTTAACATATTAAAATGTCTTAATATATCTTCCATATCTTCGGCAACTTCTTCTATTGCTATCTTCCCTAACTCTTCATCTACATTATCACAGTATTTTGAATTTAGTGATGCTATATTCATACCATTAAAAAATACTGATTTTAATGTTTTTAAATCATTATCAATTAACCCTTTTCTAGAAAAATAGCTAAAATATGCAAATATCTTTACTGTATCTATTAATGTTAATTTACCTTCTTTTACATCTTCCATAATTTCTTTTATAACATTTCCAAACTGATCATCTGATATTTTCCAATATTCTTCTGTAAGTAGCCTCTTGTATGCTGGTAAATTTTCTGTATCTACAGTATTTCTTATTGTTTCCATATTATCTTTAAAAATCTTCATATCAAATATACGTGTTCTTACATAATATTCTATAAATTTAAAGAAACGATATTCTGACTTAAAATTATAATAATAATTATTATCAAATTCTTTAATATAAAACTGCCTATTATCCATAAGTATTCTTGATGATACAAGTATTGATTTATATTCTTCATTATCTTTAATATTTACAAATTTATCTTTTGTAATCTTTCCTGCCTTTATTTCAAAAGATATTGCTATTGTAAATATTAACATTGTTTGCATAACTCTGTGATTTGTATTTGGATATGACTTATTTACCATTTCATATATTTTCTTAAAATCATTTAATGCATGTTTTAAAATTCTTAAATTTCTTGTTCCTGATTTATTAAATGTTGATATTATTAATCCTGTATTTTCTCTTAAAAAACGTATCAAGTCTGGATTATTTTCATAACGCATTAATATTCCGATTTATTATATAATCAAATTTAGGAGCATATTCAAAAGTCTCACCAATTAGTTTTTCTTTTATTCTTTCATAATCATTTGCTTTATCAAACACATGCTCTATTTTATCTTGTATTTTCTCTACTAATGGTTTATCAATATTATTTAATTCCTCTTGTTTATCTAAAAGATATGTTGCAATAAATGTTTTCATCTCTATATTAGAACTTTTTAGTTTAGTTGATAACTCTTTTTCATTACATATAATAATTGTTTTTATATGGTCATGCTCAACAAAGTTGTTGATATATCCTAAAATATCAATAACATCTACATTTGCTCTCTCTAAATCATCAAAACAAAGTACTTTATCATCTGTTGAGAAAAATTCTCCATAATCCACTTTATCTCCATTTTGAGTTACACCAAAAAAATTAGCCATATCAATACCAGTTTTTGCATATTCTGGTATCGTATTTTGCCCATTTGTATCCATGAATTTCCTTAAATTTTTATCCATTAACTGTGTAGTTTCTATGAAGATTTTTTTGCTTATTTCTTCTAAATTAGATATACCATATAAAGACATGTAAATGGTTGTATACCTCTTTCCATTTAATTGCATAGATTCTATTTTCTTTCTAATTTTATTATTCCAAAAATGCGTTTTTCCTGAACCCCATTCACCATTTAACATAACTGCATAATCAGTATAATCTGACCTTATATAGTCTAATATACTTTCAACTAAATCCTCCATTTATTTTGTTCCTCCTTTGTATATTTTCATTTTAAATTTATTATTTATTATTTATTATTAATTACTCATTATCCATATTAATTTAATCTTTTGCTAAAGTAAATACTCCAATTTCTCTTGGTCTTGCTTTTTTTAATTCTTTAGCACATTCACTAACAGTACTACCTGTAGTATATATATCATCTACTAATAATATTTTTTTATCAAATAACTTTTCTTTATTTATTAACTCATACACTCCATGTATATTTTTTATTCTATCTTCTTTATTTAATTTACTTTGTTCCACAATATTTTTCGTTTTTAAAAGACATTCTGTTTCTACTTTTTTATTAAGCATATGAGCAATTTCCTTTGCAATTAGCTCACTTTGATTATATCCACGTTGTTTTAATCTTTTTTGGCTAATTGGAACTGGGATTATTTTATCATATTTTTTCATTTTTTCAAAGAAGTTTTTATTTTTTAACAAAAAATTTACAAATGTTTTATATAAATATGCCTCTTCTTTAAATTTATATCTTAAAATTATTCTTCTTATTATACCCTGATATAAAAAAATATATAAATGTTCAGTAAAATATTTTTCATATCTATCTATACCATATATTGCCTCTGCTTCTAAGATTTTTTCGCACTTTTTACACAAAAAATCAGAACACAACTTTCCACAAACACCACACGTTGGTGGATAAATTAAATTGAGAATTTTAGGGACGGGCAATTTTTGTCTCATTTTCTTTTTTCACCTTCCTTATTTTTCTATATAAAGTTGCTTTACTAATTCCCAATATATTTGCTAATTCTAGCTTTGAATACTTATAATTTTCGAAATATAATAGAAATTTTTCTAATTTTTTTCTTTCATTTATTATATTATCTAATCCAATTTTCTCATCATTTAAGTATTTTTTTAATATTTCTTTTATTTTTACTTTTTCATTATAAATATCTTCATATGGAATTGACTTGAATTTCTCAATATAGTTTTGCGATTTATAAAATAGAAAATCTAATATTCTTTGATTTAAAAATCCTGACTTATTGAAATAATCTTTATATGATGAAAATAAGTACTCCCATTCATTTTTCACAATATTTGCTTTTACGGGGTTCATATGTATATATTTTATACATTTATATAATTGTTTCCTAGATAATATTAAAATAGATTTATATCTATCTCTAAATACATAACCAACCCTATTATATTTTTTATTATAATACATGGCATAAATTGAATTTACTCTCTTCATAAACATACTTATATTTTTTATTTCCTCTGAATATAAAATTAGATGAGTATGATTATTCATAATGCAATAACAAATAATATCTATTTTATATTCTTCATAATATTTTCTTAACAAATTTAAATATTTTATTTTATCTTGATTTTCCTTAAATATATATTCTTTATTTATTCCTTGCACAATATTGTGGCACACTTTTCCACTTAATAACACTCTGCTCTTTCTTGGCAAATTAACATACCTCCATTCGATTATTTTATTTTTTTGATTTAATATGATTAAAAATTTTGAAATAAATTATTGGATTTATTAAAAGTATTTTCCTAGACTAAATAATATTATAAACTCTTTTTTATTCAAAGTCAAAAGATTTAAAGTAATTTTTTGAATTAAGCATTTTTACGTAGGGAACATGAAGGGTAGTAAAAATGCTGGTACGCGAGTAAATTCAAAAAATTACTCCAGTTCCCTAAGATAATTATTTTTATATTTTCCAAAATGAGACAAAAATTGCCCATCCCTTATTGTCTCATTTTGAATTCCAAGCCTGTATTTCTCTTCTTACTATCCACATTTTGTATCATTCTTTGTATTATATTCTCATTTCCAATTACTATTAGTAGTTTCTTTGCTCTTGTTATACCTGTATACAATAGATTTCTTGTAAGAAGCATTGGAGATGACGGTGGCACTACCATTATCACTACATCAAATTCACTACCGTTGTGCTTTATGTATTGTTATTGCATAACTATGTTCTATTTGGTCTAATTCTGAATATTCATAATATGCTATCTTTTCATCATCAAACCTAATTTCTACTTGCTTTTCTTTTTCATTAACATCTATAACTGTTCCTATTTCACCATTAAATACTCCGCTTCCCACTTCCTTTTCTTCTAATCCACCTAATTTACCTGTACCTTCTCTTTCCCAGTAAATATCATAATTGTTTTTTATTTGCATAACTCTATCACCAATTCTAAATATTGCCCCCATACTTGCTCTTTCTGGTAAATTTCCTAAATTAGGATTTAATTTTTCTTGTAAAGCCTTGTTTAATTCTTTAGTTCCAAGCATTCCTTTTTTGGTAGGTGTAAGTACTTGTATATTTTGAAAGAAGTCATAATCACCATATTTTTCTAACCTTCCTGTGCACAATGATATAACTTGAGATAACATTTTTTCCTGTGAGTTTTCCTTTATGAAAAAGAAATCCTCGTCCATTCCTTCTTCCTCTTCTGATTTATTTAAGAAACTCTCTCCTTTATTAACTCTATGTGCATTTACTATTATTTTGCTTTTTGCTGCTTGTCTAAATATTTTATCTAGCTTTATTATTGGTACTTCTTCTGAATTTATTAAGTCTTTTAATACACTTCCTGGACCTACTGATGGAAGTTGATCTATATCTCCTACTAATACTAACTTTGTTCCTTGATATATACATTTTAATAGATAATTCATTAAGAACATGTCCATCATTGATACTTCATCTACTATTATTATATCTGCGTCTATTGGTGTTCCTTCATACTTACTTGTATTTTTATATAAACTGTCATCATCTATTTTTCCTATTTCTAATAATCTATGTAACGTAGATGCCTCTTTACCTGTTGTTTCTGTCATTCTTTTTGCTGCTCTTCCTGTTGGTGCTGATAATACTACTTTTTTTCCTTTACTTTCATATATATCTATTATATTTTTTATTATAGTTGTTTTTCCTGTTCCTGGTCCTCCTGTTATTATTGTTACATTATTTTCATTTACAAGTTTTAATGCTTCTTTTTGTTTTTCTGATAATTCTATACTTGATATTTTTTCTACTTTTTTTAATTCTTTTTCTAATCCTGTGACTTTTTTGATGTTTTTTGAATTTTGTAATCGTTTTATCCTAAATGCTATTTCTTCTTCTGTGTAATAAAATACACTTGAATATATATATTCTTCTTTGTTATTTCTTTTTTCTATTACTATTTCTCCTTTTGTTCTTAATTCTATTAGTCCATCTTCTACATTTTCTGTATTTACATCTAATAGTTTTATTACAAATTCTATTAAATTTTCTTTTAATACACATGAATGTCCATTGTTTGTTATTCGTATTAATCCATATTTTATTCCGCTTATTATTCTTTTTTGATTATCATAGCTAATTCCTAGGTCTAATGCCATTTTATCTATTTGCTTAAAGTCAACTCCTCTTGCTATATCTATTAATATATATGGATTTTGTTCCATTTCTTCTATTGCATTTGTTCCATATAGGTCAAATACTTTTTGGGCATGTTCTGCTCCTATTCCGAATTTTTCTAAAAAGCCTACTATTTGCCAGACTTCCCAATTTTCTATGAAACTTTCTGACATTTCTTTTGCTTTTTCTTTAGATATTCCTTTTATTTCTGCAAGTCTTTCTGGATAAGATTGAAATATCGTTATTGTTTCTTCTCCAAATTTTTTTACTATTTTCTTTGCTAATGCTTCTCCTATTCCTTTTATATTTCCATTTGACAAATATCTTTCTAATGCCGATAAATTTTGAGGTATTATTTTTTCAAATGTATCTACTTTAAATTGCCTTCCATATTCTTTATGTTCTACATATTTTCCTATTAATTTTAATGTATCTCCAAGATTTACAAATGGTAAAAATCCAACTATTGTTGTTACTTCTTCATCTGTTTCTATTTCTGCTACTGAATAGCTATTGACTTCATTTTTATATATTATTGTTATTATTTCTCCTGTTATTTCCATATGTTTCTCCTATTTTCTTTTAACTAATATTTTTAGTCTACCACAAACAAAGATTTTTTTCAAGTAATCAGCTTTCATCTACATTATCCATTATTTCCTTACATTCTTTCCAGTTAACAACTTCTAAACATTCATACTCTTGTGATAATTTTTTTATTATTTCTTTTGTATTATCTCCTGATTTTAAATCTGTTACTATTATATTTTTTACATAATCATCTCTTCCGTATAATAGTTTAAATAACGCTGAACGCATAAATCCTTCTATTTTTTCCTCTTGATTTTTTACTGCTATTATTACATATATTCCATCTGATTTAAAGTTTGTATATGTACTTATATATATTATATTTTTTACTATTTCAAATAACCCATAAATGGCTAATGTCCAAAATATTACATTTATTATAAATTCCATTCTTACCACCTATGGTTATTATATGTTTTTATTATTTCTTTGACACTAATTTCTAGTTTGATAAAATTTTTTATAATTAAAATATTATAAATATAAACAGAACAAAAAGTAACACAAGATGAATTATGTGCAAGGATGCAAGTAATGGGATATCAAATAAGTCGTTCTGATATTTCTAAACTTGAAAATGGAAAAAAATTTATTACAGACTTTGAACTTGTTGGCTTTTTTAAAACTTTAAAAGTGCCTATTCTAGATTTATTTGATTAAAAATTCTTCTATTGATTTATTAGTATATCAAAAATGTCTTTCAATGGAAGTTTTAAAAGCTAGGTACTGCATTACCTAGCTTTTTAGTTTAGCTATTTGCTTACCTCTCTTATAATTAAAACTATTAATAAAAGTAAATTATTAAATAAAAAATATCGTCTAAGAAATATTTCTCATACGACATTTTTTAATTTTATATTAATTGTAATATTGCAACCTCTGCTCCGTCTCCTCTTCTAGGTCCTGCTTTAACAATGCGTGTATATCCACCTACATTTTTACCAGCATAGTTTGGAGCTATTTCATTGAATAATTTTGATGGTAAATCGATATTGTTGCCTTTTTCATCTTTAACTTTATTTAAAGTTTTCATCATTTTTCTTCTAGCATTTAATCTAGATGGCATATCTTTTTGTCTTTTTTCAGTTGTTGTTTCTTTTACAACTTTAAGATATTCTTTACCGTTTTTGCTTTTTACCAATTCTGTTTCTTTGTTTCCTTTAGCATCTAATTTAGCTTTTACAACTTTAACATCTACCATTTCAAAGTTATCTTTTTCTTTTATTGCTAAAGATATTATACTATCAGCCATTGCTTTTACTTCTTTAGCTCTAGGTAATGTTGTTTCAACTTTACCATGTAAAATAAGGTCAGTTGTTAATGTTTTAAGCATAGCCATTCTTATGTCTGTTGTTCTTCCTAACTTTCTATTTGTTGCCAATTTTTTCACCTTCCTTTATTTCTATTATTCATCTTCCTTAGCAAAATCTAGACCTAATGAACGTAATTTTGCTGTTACTTCTTCTAATGATTTTTTACCAAGGTTTCTTACCTTCATCATTTCATTTTCAGTCTTATTTGTTAAATCCTCTACAGTTGATATTCCTGCTCTTTTTAAACAGTTAAATGATCTAACAGATAATTCTAATTCTTCTATTGTCATTTCTAAGACTTTTTCTTTCTTAGACTCTTCTTTTTCAATCATTACTTGTGTATTTTTTGTTGCTTCTGATAAATCTATAAATAATTCTAAATGCCCTGTCATAACTTTAGCTGCCAAGCTTAAAGCTTCATGAGCTTTTAAACTTCCATCTGTCCAAACTTCAATTATTAATTTATCATAATCTACCATTTGTCCAACTCTTGTATTTTCTACTTGATAATTTACCTTTTTTACAGGTGTATAAATTGAATCTATTGGAAGTACAGATATATCTTGGTTTGGTTTTTTATTCTTTTCTGAAGAATTATAACCTCTTCCTCTATCAGCTGTCATTTCCATTCTTAAACTTCCACCCTCAGCTACTGTTGCTATATGTAATTCAGGATTTAATATTTCAACAGTACCATCAGTTATAATGTCTGCTGCTAATACTTCTCCTTCACCTTTTTTATCAATTCTTAATATTTTTTCTTCATTATCATCAAACTTTAGTCTTACATTTTTTAAATTAAGAATAATATCAGGTACATCTTCTACTACATTATCTATATCTGAAAATTCATGTAATACTCCATCAATTTTCGCACTTGTTATAGCACAACCTGGAAGAGATGAAAGTAAAATTCTTCTTAATGAATTTCCTATTGTTACTCCATAACCTCTTTCTAATGGTTCGCATACAAATTTTGCATAATGGTTTGTATCATCCACTTCTAGACATTCAATATTTGGCTTTTCAAATTCTATCATTTTTACCTCCTAATATTCGAGAATATATCTCAAACTTTTAAAAACTAAATAGTTTCTTCTTAAAGTAAAATTTAAAGTTCTTATTATATCTATATTACTTCTAACTATTATTTTGAGTAAAGCTCTACTATTAAATGTTCTTCTATTGGAATATCAATATCTTCTCTAGACGCTAATCTGATTACTTTACCACTTAAGTTTTGAGTATCTTTTTCAAGCCATGCAGGAACTGGTCTTTTTGCTGATTCTTCAGCATTTACTTTAATTGTTCCATTATCTTTTTTATTTTCTCTTACAGTAATTACATCTCCTGCTTTTACTAAATATGATGGAATATTAACTTTCTTTCCATTTACTTCAAATTGTGCATGTGTTACTAATTGTCTTGCTTGAGCTCTTGATGCTCCAAATCCTAATCTATATATAACATTATCTAATCTACTTTCTAATATTTGTAATAGTTCTTCACCTGTTACTCCTTTTTTATTAGAAGCCATTTCAAAATATTTTCTGAATTGTTTTTCTCCAACTCCGTAATATGCTTTTGTTTTTTGTTTTTCTCTTAACTGTGTTCCGTATTCAGAAAGTTTTGCTCTTCTTTGTCCATGTTCTCCTGGTGCATAATTTCTTCTTGAAATACTACATTTGTCAGAATAACATCTATCACCTTTTAAGAACAATTTTTGTCCTTCTCTACGGCATCTACGACATTGTTCGTCTTTATATCTTGCCATTTTTATACTCCTTTCTTTCTTTATGACAAAGGATTTTCTCTTAACCCTTTTTATCTTTCTATATAAATATTTTTATTTTGCCAATACTTAAACTCTTCTTCTTTTTGGTGGTCTACAACCATTGTGTGGTATTGGTGTTACATCTTTTATTGCACTTATTTCTAGACCAGCTGTTTGAAGTGAACGAATTGCTGCTTCTCTTCCTGAACCTGGTCCTTTTACAAATACTTCTACAGATTTTAAACCATGTTCCATTGCGATTTTAGCTGCTGTTTCAGCAACTTGACCTGCTGCAAATGGTGTGCTTTTTCTAGAACCTTTATAACCTAATTCTCCAGCACTTCCCCATGATATTGTATTTCCTTGAGTATCTGTTATTGTAACTATTGTATTGTTAAAACTAGAATGAATATGAGCTGCACCCTTTTCGATGTTTTTTCTATTTCTTCTAGCTACTTTTTTAGTTGTTACATTTTTAGCCATTTTGCTTTTTCCTCCTTGTTCAAAATTATTCTATATTTTGAAATTCTCTATTTATTATTTTTTGCTTTTGCTTACTAATTTTCTAGGACCTTTTCTTGTTCTAGCATTTGTTTTTGTTCTTTGTCCTCTAACTGGTAAACCTCTTCTATGTCTTAAACCTCTATAGCATCCTATTTCTGTTAATCTTTTGATGTTTAATGCTACTTCTCTTCTTAAATCACCTTCAACAACATAAGATTCATCCATTACTTTTCTTATATCATTTACTTGGTCATCTGTTAAATCTTTAACTCTAATATCTGGGTTTACTCCAGCTTTTTCAAGAATTTTTCTAGAACTTGATACTCCTATACCATAAATATATGTAAGTCCTATTTCAACTCTCTTTTCTTTAGGTAAGTCTATTCCTGCTATACGAGCCATATTTTTTTGCACCTCCAAAATTTTTTGTTTTGTTTGTCCTAAAATAGCTTAAAAGGTGAAATGCTACTAGTGTTTACCCTAGTACATTTAAGCATCTTTTAGACATATATATAAACACAAATTAGATAATGTAATTTAAAGAATTTTAATTTCATTAAATTCACAGCCGCTACCTTTATTTGTGTTATTAACTTAAGGAATTAACCTTGTCTTTGTTTGTGTTTAGGGTTTTCACAAATTACTCTAATAACCCCTTTTCTTTTTATTACTTTGCATTTATCGCAAATTGGTTTTACTGATGGTCTTACTTTCATCTTTCTAGCACCTCCTTGGCTTTGCTTTATATATAATCTTTTGGGTTAATCTAAATTAATTTTTATTTTGCTCTCCAAGTAATCCTTCCCCTTGTTAAATCGTAAGGTGAAAGTTCAACTTTTACTTTATCACCTGGTAATATTTTTATATAATTCATTCTTAATTTACCAGATATATGAGCAAGTATTTGATGTCCATTTTCTAGTTCTACCTTAAAAACTGTATTTGGTAAGGCTTCTACAACCTTTCCTTCTACTTCAATTACATCCTCTTTTGCCAATTTTTTTACCTCCTATTTTTAAGAGTTTTTATAATTTTATGCAAATTTAGGCTATTGTGCATAATAACTATTATATTATACAACATGATTATAGGATTGTCAATATTTCTGGCTCTTTTTCTGTAATTAAAATTGTATTTTCATAGTGTGCTGCTAAACTTCCATCTTCTGTTATAATTGTCCATCCATCTTCAAGTTCCAATATGTTTGGTTTTCCTTGAATTACCATAGGTTCTATAGCTAATGTCATTCCTGGTTCTAGTCTTATTCCCCTACCTGCTTTTCCATAGTTTGGTATTCCTGGATCTTCATGCATTTCTCTTCCTATGCCATGACCTTGAAATTCTCTTACAACTGAATATCCATTTTTCCTAACGAATTCACCTATTGCATGACATACATCTCCAATTCTATTTCCTGGTTTAGCATATTTTATCCCTTCAAAGAAGGCCTCTTTTGTAACTTCTACTAATCTTTTTGCATCTTTAGATACATTTCCTATCATAAAAGTTCTTGCTGCATCTCCATTAAATCCGTTTTTTAAAGCTACTGTATCTACACTTACAATATCTCCTTCTCTTATCACTCTATGTTTTGAAGGTATTCCATGAATTACTTCATCATTTATTGATATACATATTGATGCTGGAAATGGAGGGATTCCTCTTATTCCAGATGGATATCCTTTTTCTGCTGGTATTGCCCCTTCTCTTCTTATTATTTTTTCTGCTAAAACATCTACATCCCAAGTTGTCATCCCTGGTTTTATCTTTTCTTCTAATTCTTTATACATTACTGCAACTACTCTGCAAGCTTCTTTCATATATTCTATTTCTCTTTTAGACTTAATCGTTACCAATTCAATCGTCTCCTATTTTTCTTCTTTTATAAATTTCAAAACATCTTCAGCAACATCTTTTCCTAATTTATTTATTGATTTACTAACTACTGCTGAATATAAATTACCTTTTTCTTCATAGTATTTAACTAATGGACTTGTTTGCTCTATATAACTATTAAATCTTGCTTTTACTGTTTCTTCATTGTCATCTTTTCTTTGTATTAATTTAGATCCACATTTATCACATATTCCTTCTTGTTTTGGTGGGTTTAATATTAAGTTGTATACCGCTTTGCATTCTTGGTTTGAACAAACTCTTCTATTAACTATTCTTTCTATTATTTCCTCTTCTGGTGTTGTTAAGTTTATTACTAAATCAACTTTTTTTCCTTTTTTATCTAATATTAAGTCTAATTCTTCTGCCTGTTTTACTGTTCTTGGAAATCCATCTAATATTATTCCATCTTCTACATCTTTTTCTTCTAATCTATTTTTTACTAATTCTATTGTAACATCATCAGGAACTAGATTTCCTTTTGATATATAACTTTCTGCTAATTTTCCTAACTCTGTTCCTTCTTGTATATGTTTTCTAAAAATATCCCCTGTTGATACTTGTGGTATCATTAAGTTCTTTGTCAAAATCCCTGCTATTGTTCCTTTACCTGTGCCTGGTGCTCCTAACATAATAATTACCATTACTTAAACACTCCTATTCTTTTTAGTTTTAAGATTATAATTAAATAACCTTTATCATATTTACTAATAGTGTAATAAATATGATAAAACTTATTAAAACAAGATTTTTGGGACGTCTTTTTTATAATAAAATCCGTCCCATATTTTTACTCTAAAAATCCCTTGTAATGTCTCATTGCTAATTGAGATTCTAGTTGTTGTATTGTTTCTAATGCTACACCCACAACGATTAATATTGAAGTACCACCAAATGCAATATTTAAGTTTGTGAATCTTAATAGCATTGGTAATATTGCTATCAATGCTAGGAAAAATCCTCCAAACCACGTTAGTTTTGATATTATTGATGATAAATAATCTGTCGTTGGTTTTCCTGCTCTTATTCCTGGAATAAATCCACCATTTTTCTTAATATTATTTGATACTTCTGCTGGATTAAATGTAGCATAAGTATAGAAAAATGTAAATCCTATAATTAATAATAAGTATACAAGAGCATTTGCTATAGAATACCCTATTGCTACATTTGATGTTGATGTAGCGATTGAGAAATTATATAGTCCCGCTAAAAATCCTGTTTTTGTTGCTATATCCGGCACAAATATTTGTATAATCATAGCTGGAAATGTCATGAAACTACTTGCAAAGATAACTGGCATAACTCCTGCCATGGCAAGTTTTAATGGAATATGAGTACTTTGTGCACCCATCATTTTTCTTCCAACTACTCTCTTAGAGTATTGTACAGGTACTCTTCTTTCTGCTTGTTGTACAAATACAACTCCTGCGACTAAGATTATTGCTCCTATTATTATTCCTATTGATAATAATAATCCTGTTGTACTAAATGCTCCGTTTCCCATAATTAGTCCCCATAGTGTATTAATTGCACTTGGCAACCTTGAAATAATACCTACAAAAATTAATAATGAAATTCCATTTCCTATTCCTCTTGCTGTTATTTGTTCTCCAAGCCACATAAGAATTGCTGTACCTGTAACTAGTCCAGCTACTACTAATAATCCCGTTAAGAAACTATTATCTACGAAAATTCCAGTTGATTTATAAGATAAATAAATACCTATTCCTTCTACTAATGCAAGTATTACTGTAAGTATTTTTGTATATCTGTTTATCTTTCTTCTTCCTTCTTCTCCGCCTTCCTTAGTTAACTTTTCTAATGATGGAATAATCATTGCAAGTAGCTGAATTACAATAGAAGCTGTGATATATGGACTAATTGACATTGCAAAAAGAGAAAATCTTGAAAAAGCTCCTCCTGAGATTAGGTCAATTAACCCTGCTATTCCATTAGTATTACTCATTGCTTCATTTAAAGCTATACTATTTACACCTGGTACTGTTATATAACATCCAAATCTAAAAACTATTATTAAAACTAATGTATATAATAATCTTTTTCTAACATCTGGTGTTTTTAATGCATTTTTTATTGTTTTAAACAACTATATCACCTCAGCCTTTCCGCCTAAAGCTTCGATTTCTTCTTTTGCTTTTGCTGTAAATCTCTTTGCTTTAATATTTATTTTTTTCTCTAATTTTCCTGTTGCTAAAACAACAATACCATCATTGATTTTTCCAATAATTCCTTCATCTAATAAACTTTCAGCAGTAACATCTGTATTCTTTACTTTGTTTAACATTTTTAAAGTTACTTCTGTATAAGTTTTTCTATGAATATTATTAAATCCTCTTTTTGGTAATCTTCTAAATAATGGAGTTTGACCACCTTCGAATCCACGTCTTACTCCTCCGCCGCTTCTAGATTTTTGTCCTTTTTGTCCTCTCGCTGATGTTTTTCCATTTCCTGAACCTATACCACGACCTACTCTATTTCTTTTTACTTTCTTAACAGCTGGCTTTAATTCGTCTATTTTCATTTATGCCTTGCACCTCCTTCTTTAAATTAGCAAGGAATTTTATATTCCTTAAATTATAAAATTTCTTCTACTTTTTTACCTCTCTTTTTAGCTACTTGTTCGATTGTCATCATTGATTTTAAACCTTCTAATGTAGCATAAACAACGTTTCTTGGATTGTTTGTTCCAATAACTTTTGTTCTAATATTTCTATATCCTGCTAATTCTAGAACTGGTCTTACACTTCCTCCAGCTATAAGTCCAGTACCTAATTCAGCTGGTTTTAGTAAAACTTTTGCACTTCCAAAAGTTCCTATATATTCATGTGGTACTGTTGTTTCAACAATAGGTACAGTAACTAAGTTTTTCTTAGCTTCTTGTATAGCTTTCTTTATTGCATCTGGAACTTCTGCTGCTTTACCATTTCCAACACCTACATGTCCATTTTCGTCACCAACAACTACAACTGCACTAAATCTAAAAGTTCTACCACCTTTTACAACTTTAGCTACTCTGTTAATTGCAACAACCTTTTCTTTTAATTCATTTTTTTCTTCCATAGGTTTTAGTTTACCCTCCTTCTTGATAATCTCATTATATCCTTATATTAAATTAATTACAATATTTTTAATTAATTATTTAAAATTTAAGAATTAAAATTTTTCTTATAATTTTATATAATCTATTCTAATATCTGTAGCTTATTTTGCGTATAACAGAATACTTAGAATTTCAAGCCACCTTCTCTTGCTGCTTCTGCTAATTCTTTTACTACACCATGATATATATATCCACCACGATCAAATACAACTGTTTCTATTTTTTTATCAGCTGCTTTCTTAGCAATAATTGTTCCTAATTCTTTAGCTGCTTCTTTGTTTGCATGTTTATTTTTCACATTTTTATCTAATGTAGAAGCTGATACTAAAGTGTTTCCAGCAATATCATCAATTATTTGTACATATAAGTTTGTATTACTTCTATATACGCATAATCTTGGTCTCTCTGCTGTTCCAGATATTTTTCTTCTTACTCTTAAATGTCTTCTTGCTCTTTCCATTTTTCTATCTGTTTTTTTAACCATCTTTATTACTCCTTTCTTCGTAATATTTATTTAGAAATTTTTATCTTTTATTTACCTGTTTTTCCTTCTTTACGTCTAATAACTTCATCAGCATATTTAATACCTTTTCCTCTATATACTTCTGGTGGTCTCTTAGTTCTGATTTCAGCAGCTGTTTGACCAACTAATTCTTTATCTATTCCTTTTACTATAATTGTATTAGGATTTGGAACATCAAAAGTAATTCCTTGAGGTGCTTCAAATATTACTGGATGTGAGTATCCTAAAGTCATGTTTAGGTTATTTCCTTGTTTTTGAACTCTATAACCAACTCCATTAATTTGTAGTTCTTTACTATATTCATGAACTACACCTACTATCATATTGTTTATTAAAGTTCTTGTTAATCCGTGTAAACTTCTATTTGATGGTTCATCATCTATTCTTGTGACTTTAATTGTATTTCCTTCCATTTCTAAAGAAATATTGTTATGTATTTCTCTTTCCAATGTCCCTTTTGGTCCTTTTACAGTAATGTGTTTTCCATCAATTTTAACTTCAACACCATCTGGTACTGTAATAGGTTTATTTCCTATTCTTGACATTTTAGGTTTTCCCTCCTTTTATATAATATTTTCTGAATTTGTTCTACCAAACATATGCTAGTACTTCTCCACCAATTCCTAATTCTCTTGCTTCTTTGTCTGTTTTTAATCCCTTTGATGTTGAGATTATAGCAATTCCTAATCCATTAAGTACTCTTGGTAATTCGTCTCTAGTTGCATATACTCTTAGTCCTGGTTTACTAATTCTTTTTAATCCATCTATTACTCTTGTTCCTTTTTCATCATATTTAAGAGTAATTCTTATGATACCTTGTGTACCATCTTTTATTTCTTCATAAGATTTTATATATCCTTCTTTAAACAATATTTCAGCTATTCCTAATTTCATGTTTGATGCTGGAATATCAACTGTTTTATGTTTTGAACTATTTGCATTTCTTATTCTTGTTAACATATCTGCTATTGGATCTGTAATGTTCATTAATTACTTACCTCCTTTTCTTTATTTAAATTTTACCAGCTTGATTTTTTAACTCCTGGTATTTCTCCTTTATGAGCTAATTCTCTAAAACAAATACGACATATTCCATATTTTCTTATATATCCATGTGGTCTACCACATAATTTACATCTATTATATTCTCTAGTTGTATATTTTTGTGGTCTGGCTTGTTTTATTTTCATTGATTTTTTAGCCATAGTTTTACTCCTTTCCTTTGACTAATTCAGTATTTTTAAACTTCTATTATTTTGATTTCTTTGTTTTAAAAGGCATTCCTAGAAGTGTTAATAATTCTTTAGCTTCTTCGTCTGTTTCAGCTGTTGTTACAAATATAACATCCATTCCTCTTATTTTGTCTACTTTATCATATTCGATTTCTGGGAATATTAATTGTTCTTTAATTCCCATTGAGTAATTTCCTCTTCCATCAAAAGAATGCTCTGAAACTCCTCTGAAGTCTCTTACTCTAGGAAGTGCTACATTGAATAATTTATATACAAAGTCATACATTTTATCTCTTCTTAGTGTTACTTTACATCCAATGTTAACTCCTTCTCTTAATTTAAATGCTGCGATTGATTTTTTAGCCTTTGTTATTACTGGTTTTTGACCTGTAATTTGAGTCAAATCTTTAATTGCATTTTCTAACGCTTTAGGATTTTCTTTTAAATCTCCTAATCCAATATTTATTACTATTTTATCTAGTTTTGGAACTTGCATAACTGATTTATATTCGAACTTTTTCATTAATGCTGGAATTACTTCTTTTTCATATTGTTCTCTTAATTTTTCCATTACGCAAAAATCCTCCTTTCTATTTTAATTTTGCTCCACATTTCTTACAAATACGAATTTTTTTATCTTTTTCCATACCATATCCAACTTTTGTTGTTTTTCCACATTTAGGACATACAACATTTACTTTTGAACTTGGTATACTACACTCTACTGGTATTATTCCACTTTCGTCTCCTTGGCGTTTTGCTTTTACATGTTTTTTTCTTACATTTACGCCTTTAACAACAACTTTTCCTTCTTTAGGTAGAACTTCTAGAACTTCTCCTTTTTTTCCTTTATCATTTCCTGATAAAACTTCTACGTTGTCTCCTTTTTTTATTTTCATTTAGAGTTTTCCTCCTTTTCTTTGAATTTTTTCTTCTATTCTTTTTATTAATCAATATTTTTACAATATTTTAATTAAAGAACTTCTGGGGCTAATGAAAGAATTTTCATATAGTCCTTTTCTCTTAACTCTCTTGCAACTGGACCAAAGATACGTGTTCCTCTTGGTGTTCCGTCCTCTTTGATTATTACTGCTGCATTTTCATCAAATTTTATATATGAACCATCTGCTCTTCTTAAACCGCTTTTAGATCTAACTATAACAGCTTTTACAACATCACCTTTTTTAACAACTCCTCCTGGTGTTGCTGATTTAACAGAAGCAACTATTACATCACCTATATTAGATGTTTTTCTATATGAACCACCTAAACATCTGATGCACATAAGCTCTCTTGCACCTGTATTATCTGCTACTTTTAATCTTGTTTGTTGTTGTATCATTTATGGTTCCTCCTTTCTTATTTTAGAATTGCTTTTTCTACAACTTCAACTACTCTCCATCTTTTATCTTTAGAAAGTGGTCTTGTTTCCATTACTTTTACTTTATCTCCTATTTGGCAAGTATTTTCTTCATCATGTGCTTTTAATTTATAAGTTCTTTTAACTGTTTTACCATATTTTTTATGACTTACACTTGTCTCAACAGCTACTACAACTGTTTTGTCCATTTTGTTTGATACTACAGTTCCTATCATAACTTTACGAAGATTTCTTTCCTCCATTTAGATTTCTCCTTTCATTAATATCAAGGAATTTTATTTCCTTACTTATGCTTTTTTACTGTCAGCTATTTTTCTTTCTGTTAATACAGTATTTATTTTAGCTATATCTCTTTTAACTTCTTTTATTTTCATTGGATTATCTAATCCATTTGTAGCTAAACTAAATTTTAATTTAAATAATTCTGTTTTTAGTTCACCTAATTCTTTTTCTAAATCTGGTGAAGACATTTCTCTTATTTTATTTATCTTCATCATTTTCACCTACCTTTTCAGTTTCTCTTGTTACAAATTTTGTTCTATTAGGTAGTTTGTTCATTGCTAAACGTAGAGCCTCTCTTGCTGTTTCTTCTGGTACACCAGCAATTTCAAACATTACTCTTCCTGGTTTTACAACAGCTACCCAACGCTCTGGAGCTCCTTTACCTTTACCCATACGAGTACCAATAGGTTTTGCAGTTAGTGGTTTATCTGGGAATATTTTTATCCAAACTTTACCACCTCTTTTTATATAACGAGTCATAGCAATTCTGGCTGCTTCTATTTGATTTCCTGTAACTAAAGCTCCTGTTACAGCTTGAATTCCATATTCTCCATCTGTAACTCTATTCCCTCTTGTTGCTTTTCCTCTCATTCTACCTTTTTGCATTTTTCTATGTTTTGTTCTTTTTGGCATTAATGGCATTATTTGTCTCCTCCTTCCACTTGTCTTTTTGGAAGAATTTCTCCTTTATATATCCAAACTTTTACACCGATTTTTCCATATGTTGTATCTGCTTCTGCAAATCCATAATCTATGTCAGCTCTTAAAGTTTGTAGTGGTATATTTCCTTCTTTATAGAATTCTGTTCTAGCCATGTCTGCACCACCTAATCTTCCAGATACAGCTGTTTTTATTCCTAGAGCTCCTGCTTTAACAGATTTTTGCATACATTGTTTCATGGCACGTCTGAATGAAATTCTTCTTTCTAGTTGACCAGCAATATTTTCTGCAACTAATTGTGCATCTGTATCAACATTTTCTACACCTACTATATTTAGGTTAACATCTTTTTCTATTAGCTTTTTAAGTTCTTCTTTAACGCTTTCTACTCCTGCTCCACCTTTTCCTATAACGATACCAGGTTTTGCAACATATAAATTAACTTTTATTGCTTTTGCTGTTCTTTCTATTTCTATTTTAGAAATTCCAGCAAGATATAATTTTTTCTTTAAAAATTTACGAATTTTTTGATCTTCTACTAGATAATCTGCAAAATTTCTAGAATCTGCATACCATTTAGAATTCCAATCTCTAATAACTCCTATTCTAAATCCTGTTGGATCTACTTTTTGTCCCATATCTCTTTTAAGCCTCCTTTTCTTTTAATACTATTGTTATATGACTTGTTCTTTTTCTAATTCTCACTGCTGAACCTTTTGCAGCTGGTCTTATTCTTTTTAAAGTTGGACCTTGGTTAGCATATATTTCAGCAACATATAAATTTTCATGTCTCATTTCATGATTATTTTCAGCATTTGCGATTGCTGATTTTAATAATTTCTCTATGATTTCTGATGATGCTTTTGGTGTAAATTTTACAATAGCTAAAGCTTCATCAACATCTTTTCCTCTAATTAAATCTGCTACAATTTTGACTTTTCTGCTTGAAATTCTAGCATATTTTAGAGTTGCTCTTGCTTCATTTTTTACAACTGTTTCTTGCTCTTGCACTTTTATTTCCCTCCTTAACTAATAATAAGTGTAAGTAATCTCACTTCTTCTTACAGCTAATTTTTATTTACCTACTTTAGTTGTTTTATCTCCTGCATGACCTTTGAATGTTCTTGTAGGAGCAAATTCACCTAATTTATGACCTATCATTTCTTCAGCTATATAAACTGGAACATGCTTTCTTCCATCATGTACAGCTATTGTATGACCCACCATTTGTGGATATATTGTTGAAGCTCTTGACCAAGTTTTTAATACTTCTTTTTCACCAGTTTGGTTCATAGCTTCTATTCTTTTTAATAATCTTTCTTCTACAAATGGTTTTTTCTTGCTTGATCTTGACATTTAAAATGTCCTCCTTTCCAGAGTTTTATTTTTATTCCTTTTCCTTGTTTCAAGGAAGTCAAAAAACAAATTTTAATTGTTTTTTGACTATGCTACTTTATTTGCTGTTTCTTCTCTTAACAATAAATTTATTTGATAATTTATTTTTATTTCTTGTTTTATATCCAAGAGCTGGTTTACCCCAAGGAGTAAGTGGACCTGGATGTCCTACTGGTGCTTTTCCATCTCCACCACCATGTGGGTGATCTACTGGGTTCATTACAGAACCTCTAACTGTTGGTCTAATTCCCATATGTCTCTTTCTTCCAGCTTTTCCTAGTTTTATATTTTCATGTTCACTATTTCCAACTACACCTATAGTTGCTCTACATCTAACAAGAATTAATCTCATTTCTCCTGATGGTAATCTTACATGAGCATATTTTCCTTCTTTAGCCATTAATTGAGCACTTTGTCCTGCTGCTTTAACTAATTTTCCACCTTGTCCTGGATTTAATTCTATATTATGGATTAGAGTACCAACTGGTATACTACTAATTGGCATACAGTTACCTGGTTTTATATCAACATTTTCTCCAGATATAACTTTATCTCCGTCTGTTAGTCCTTGTGGGGCTATTATATATGCTTTTTCTCCATCTTCGTATTGAATTAATGCTATATTACTACTACGGTTTGGATCATATTCGATACCAATTATAGTTGCTTCCATGTTATCTTTTAATCTTTTAAAGTCTATAATTCTATATTTTTGTCTATTTCCACCACCTTGATGTCTTACTGTAATTCTTCCATATGAGTTTCTACCTGAATTCTTTTTCTTTTTAGCAAGTAATGATTTTTCAGGTGTTTTCTTTGTTACTTCTGCAAAGTCTGATGATGTCATATTTCTTCTTGATGGTGTATATGGTTTATAATGTTTTACTGCCATTTTATTTCTCTCCTTTATTATTTATTTTCCTGGTTTTTTCCAGATAGTTTTTTTCGAGCTATGCTCCCATAAATTCTTCGATTGAATCTTTATATTTCTTTGTTACTTTTACAGATTTTCCACCTTTTGTCAAATATGATTTTTCTTCAGGGTTTGTATCTATTGTAACTATTGCTTTTTTCCAATCTGATGTTTTTCCTGTATGGTAACCTACTCTTTTTTTCTTGCCACCTACAGTCATTGTATTTACTCTTAATACTTTTACTTCAAAAAGTTTTTCAACAGCTTTTGCTATTTCAACTTTTGTTGCTTTTTTATTTACTTTGAAAGTGTATTTACCTTGTTGTAATTCATCATTACTTTTTTCTGTTACAACTGGTGCTATTATTATTTCTTCTGGTAACATTATGCATACACCTCCTCTAATTTTTTAACAGTATCAACTGGTAAAATTAGATTTGAATATTTTAATAAATCGAATACATTAATGTTGTTTGCTGAAATTGTTTTTACTCCTTTAATGTTTCTTGCTGACATTACAACATTTTTATTGTTTTCTGGAAGTACTATTAATGTTTTTCCTTCTACTTTTAATGCTTGTAATACATTTACCATTGATTTTGTTTTTATTTCCTTTAATTCTAATTTATCAACTACTGTTAATTCTTTTTCTAATACTTTAGAACTTAATACTGATTTAATAGCAAGTCTTTTTTCTTTCTTATTAACTGTATATCTATATGAACGAGGTTTTGGTCCTAATGCAACACCACCTTTTATCCATTGAGGTGCTCTTGTTGAACCTTGTCTTGCTCTACCTGTTCCTTTTTGTCTCCATGGTTTTTTACCACCACCTGAAACTTCTGCTCTTGTTTTTGTGCTTTGTGTACCTTGTCTTTGATTTGCTAAATAGTTTTTTAAAACACTGTGTACAATGTTTTCATTTGGCTCAATTCCAAATACACTATCAGCAAGTTCAATATCACTTACTTTTTTGCCTTCTACATTATATACGTCAACTTTTGGCATTTTAAGTTCCTCCTTCCTTTCTATTTACTTACCTTTACTGATGATTTTACTTTTAGGATAGCTCCTTTAGCTCCTGGAACACTACCTTTTACTAATAATACATTTTTATCTGTGTCTACTTTTACTACTTCAAGATTTTGAATAGTAACTGTTAATCTTCCCATGTGTCCTGGAAGTTTTTTACCTTTAAATACTCTTCCTGGTGTTGATCTTTGTCCCATTGAACCTGGTCTTCTATGATACATAGAACCATGTGTCATAGGTCCTCTATGTTGGCCATGTCTTCTTATAACACCTTGAAATCCTTTTCCTTTTGATGTTCCTTGGATATCTACTTTTTCTCCGGCTGTAAATATTTCAGCTTTTACTTCGTCTCCGACTTTATAGCTTTGAACATCTTCCATTCTGAATTCTCTTAAGTGTTTTTTATTTTCAACACCTGCTTTTTTGAAGTGTCCTTCTAATGGTTTATTGATATGTTTTGCTTTAACTTCTCCATATCCTAATTGAATACTATTATATCCGTCTGTTTCTACAGTCTTTACTTGTGTTACCACATTTCCTGCTGTTTCAATAACTGTAACTGGTATTACGTTTCCTTTTTCATCAAAAATTTGTGTCATACCAATTTTCTTTCCTATAATTCCTTTCATTTTGTTTATTTCCTCCTAACTATTGGCTGATATTTGAATTTACACACTTATACTTGTTTTTGTATGTATACCAGCTTGGTTTATGTTTTTTCTAAAATTATAATTTGATTTCTATATCAACACCAGCTGGTAACTCTAATTTCATTAAGCTATCTACTGTTTTTTGTGTTGGATAAAGAATATCGATTACTCTTTTATGTGTTCTCATTTCGAATTGTTCTCTTGAATCTTTGTATTTGTGTGGAGAACGTAAAATTGTTACGATTTCCTTTTGTGTTGGTAATGGAATAGGACCTGAAACCTTTGCTCCTGTTTTTTTAGCAGTATCTACTATCTTCTCAGCAGACTGATCTAAAACTACATGGTCATATGCTTTAAGTCTTATTCTAATTTTTTCACTTGTTGCTACTGTTTTTGCCATTGTAATTTTCCCTCCTTTTAATAATTATTTTTTGTTTAGATAACAATATTTTGTTACCAAAATTACCGTGGCAAGTTATAACGCACTCTGGTGTTTTGGATATAACCTATATAAAAACCCAAAATGTGCATGATAATTTTGGGATAAGTGCTTTTATTTCTTACCGCCTGGTCTTTGCCATAACATACTCCACTAAAGTTCCCTCCACCCTTATTTATGTAAGGATGTAGCCACATTTAGCTTCAACGCTTAATTCATGCTCATATATTATACATTCTTTGGATATTTATGTCAATAGTTTTTTCAAAAATTTTTTTTAAAAAAGACACTTAAGTCCATATACTTAAATGTCTTTTATTTTAAGTGAGACAAAAATTGCCCGTCCCTTTTTTTCTCATTTTCTTATTCTTTTATTATTTTATCTATTGATTGTTGTCTCATTTCTTTTAAGACTTTGCAGCTATTGTCTAGTTTTGCTTGTTCTTCTTCTGATAGGTCTAAGTCTAATAGCTCTCTAACACCATTACTGTTTATTATTGCTGGTACTCCTATATATATATCATTTTGTCCATATTGTCCGTCTTTTAGATATGTTGATACTGTTAATATTGAGTTTTCGTTATTTAATACTGCTTTTACTAGTCTATTTAATGCCATTCCTATTCCGTAGTATGTTGCTTTTTTCTTTTCTATTATTTCATATGCTGCGTCTACTACTCCCTTATGGATTTTTTCTAAGTCCTCCATTGGATGGTTATTATCTTTCATTACATCTTCAATTTTTTTACATCCTACATATGCATGTTTCCATGGTACGAATGATGAATCTCCATGTTCTCCCATTATATATGCATGGATATTTTTGCTTGATATTTTTAGATAATCTGCCATTAGATAACGTAGCCTTGCTGTATCTAATACAGTTCCTGAACCTATTACTTGATTTTTTGGTAATCCTGATACTTCTGCTACTACATATGTCATTAAGTCTACTGGATTACTTGCTACTATTATTATTCCATTAAATCCACTTGCCATTATGCTTTCTGTTATTTGTTTCATTATTTTTGTATTTACTTCTGCAAGTTCTAATCTTGTTTGTCCTGGTTTTTGTGCTATTCCTGCTGTTATTACTACTATTTGTGCATCTTTACATTCATCATAGTCTGCTGCTTTTATTACCATTTTTTGTGGTGCATATGGTAACCCATGTGCTAAGTCCATTTCTTCTCCTTTTGTTTTTTCTTTATCGATATCTATTAGTATTAATTCATTTACTCCTCCTTGGTTTAGCATTGAATATGCCATGCTCATTCCTACCATTCCTGTTCCTACTAATACTACTTTTCCTTTCTTCATAAAAATCAACTCCTCTTTAATTTTTTTATGTTTTCATATCTACCACTGATGTATTATATCACTATTTTTACAGTTTTTAAAGAATTTTTTTATTTTTTTTAATTTTTATTTTACCATTTATATTTTTTTAATTTTTACATACTAAAAATAAAAAATCGTAAAATAAGTATATTCAAATTTAAAAATTCTACTAATACCTATTTTACTAATTCTTTTTTACCTATATTAGGAAGGAATAAACCTCTTTAATATCTAATACTTCTCTGGACAAGTTCCGTAAAACTTGCCATCTGGAATGATATTAGAGTACGCCACGACAACCATTATTACTATTGCTGTTCGTCGGATTGTTGTTGTTACGGTTACTCGCTGGATTGTTCGTACCATTGTTGTTGTAGTTACCACCACGAAGAACTCGATTATTGCTACTGCTTACCTTACGATTTATCCCCAAAATTAAAGTCTTTAATAATTTCTGCCTGTCAAAAACTTCTACTGTATTCTACCAAACTACTCTTCATACTGTATCGCTACCAGGTCTCAGTACTACTTAATATAAAGTACGCCACGACAACCATTATTACTATAGCTGTACGTCGGACGGTCGTTGTTACGGTCACTCGCTGGATTGTCCGTACCATTGTTGTCGTAGTAACCACCACGAAGAACTCGAACACCGCTACTGCTGGCCTCCATCGTCCAGTCATATACATTTCCTGCTAAATCATATATATTATTTGCTTTCCAACTTTCACTATATCCTGCTTCTGCTTCTCCTGTACTATTAGAATAGTTTCCCCAATCCGTAGAATTACATATCTGTTCTTTTGTTTTAT
>CALXZC010000006.1 GCA_944393135.1 uncultured Clostridia bacterium
TATATGTTAGCAGCAGAAGAAATGGTAATGGAAGAAAATAGGAGAATAAAGGCAGAAGGAATTAGCATAGGAAGAAACCAAGGAAAACGCATTAGTATTATTAATATGTTAAAAATGGGATTTCCAATAGAAACAATTAGTAAAATTAGTGAAACATCCAAAGATGAAATAAAGAAAATAGCAAAAAATAATAAAAAAAGGTAGTGATTATATGTTAGCAGCAGAAGAAATGGTAATGGAAGAAAATAGGAGAATAAAGGCAGAAGGAATTAACATAGGAAAAAGTCAGGGTATTAGCATAGGAAGAAGTCAAGGAATTAGCATAGGAAGAAACCAAGGAAAACGCATTAGTATTATTAATATGTTAAAAATGGGATTTCCAATAGAAACAATTAGTAAAATTAGTGAAACATCTGAAGATGAAATAAAGAAAATAGCAAAAAATAGTAAAAATAAAAAACGAGATTAAACTCGTTTTTAAATATAACTTTCTATAAATAGAATTTTAGCAATAAAAGGAGTTATTTCATTTATGTTGTACCAGCCTGAAGATTTACTATCATTTTTACCTCCATTTGGATTTGAAACATAAACTTTATCTTTATTATCACAAGCAAGAAGAACCAAATAATGTGATGCAGTAGTCCATCTATTATCATGAGGCTTATTCCACACACAAACTAAAATTGGTCTATTTGATTTTAAATATTCTAAAATATATTCATTAGAAAAATATGAAGTGTCATATAGAAAATCTGTATTTTTTATACCATAATAATTTTTTAAAACATTTCCAAAATCATTTCCGTCAAGGACAGGATAAAATTCCTTTCTTAAATCTTCAGGAGTAACATTTTTACCATATCCACTAGCAATAATAGAAATAGCCGTTATGCCACATCCATTTTCTTCCATAGTCCCGCCCCAATAAGAATTTTGAGCCCAAGAACTAGTACCATTTTGTTTAAATTCTTTATAAGTCTTTTTATTTTCATCTATTGTTGTAAAAGTGGTAAAATAACCATCTTCTCCTGTAATCTCTACTTGTCCAATACCTTGATAATCACTATTTTTAGAAATAAAAATAGGTAAAAAAGTATTGTTGTTTAGAGAATAATGTAAAACATATAATAAGTAAAGTACTAAAAATGTAATAAGTATTATAAAAAAGGTAAGTTTAAAATTTAATTTTCTTTTCTTAATATTTTTATTCATGTAATCACCCTAAAATATATATAACAGAAAAATTAAAAAAGTTTTTAAAGAAAATCTAACGAAAATCTTAATATTTTCTTACAATTTATATAAAGAAAACAAAAATAAAAATTTATATGTTATAATCTAAAAATGGAAAGGAAAATTATATGAATATTTTAGTGTTAGATGATGAAAAAGAAATAGCTGATTTAGTAGAAGTCTATCTTAAAAATGAAAATTATAAAGTATATAAAACATATAATTCAGATGAAGCTATAAAATATATCGATAATGAAAAAATAGACATGGCAATATTAGACATAATGGTAGGAGAAAAAAGTGGATTTTATATTTGTAAATACATAAGAGACAAGGGGCTAAAATTTCCTGTAATAATGCTTACAGCAAAAATAGAGGATAATGATAAAATAAAAGGACTAACAATAGGAGCAGATGATTATATAACAAAACCATTTAATCCTTTAGAATTAGTTGCGAGAGTAAAATCACAATTTAGGAGATGTATGCTTTATAACGAAACAAAAAATAAAGAGAATAGAAATATCATAGAAATAAATGGTTTAGTAATAGATAAAGAAGAGCATAAATGTACACTTTATGGTAAAGATATAGAATTAACACCATTAGAATTTTCAATACTGCTTTACCTTGCAAATAATATTGGAAAAGTAATAAGCTCAGAGGAATTATTTGAAAAGGTATGGAAAGAAAAATATTTTGATAGCAATAATACAGTAATGGTACATATTAGAAGAATAAGAGAGAAATTAGGCGAAGATACCAAAAAACCAAGGATTATAAAAACAGTGTGGGGAGTAGGTTATAAAATAGAAGAATAAATTAAGATTTTAATTATAGCAGTTAATATGGAGGGGTAAATGGAAAGATTAACAAAAAAGAAAATAAAATTATTCGTATCTCTATTAGGAAATTTGATGATAGCAGTATTAGTTTCTATTGTGATATATTTTATATTAGCATTATTCCTTGAAAATAGTTTATCAATTTTAGTAGAAAAATTAAACTATGACCTCTATGCATGGATAGTAGTAAATAGAGAAATAGTTGTATATATGTGTATAGCAATAGTATTAGGAATTATAATTTATAAATTTATATCAAAATATGTAGACAATATAAATGAAGTTTATAAATCACTAGACTTAATTTTAAAAGAAGATAACGAAACAATTAAATTGCCAAGTGAAGTAAATGAATTTTCAGAAAAACTAAATGATATCAAATATGATTATATATTAAGTAAAAAGAAAGAAAAAGAAGCGGAAGATAAGAAAAATGACTTAATAATGTATATGGCACATGATTTAAAAACACCGCTTACATCTATAATTGGGTATTTAACGCTACTTAAAGACGAAAAAGAAATACCAAAAAATTTACAAGAAAAATACATAAAAATAGCACTTGAAAAAGCATTAAGAGTAGAAGAACTTACAAATGAATTTTTTGACATAACAAGATATAATTTAAGTTCAATGCCAATAAATAAACAAGAAATAGACTTAAGCTATTTATTAGAACAATTAGTAGATGAATGTTTTCCAATGCTTGAGGAAAAGAAACTAAAGTGTAAGTTAGATTTAGAAAGAAAAATTTTATATTTAGGAGATGGAGATAAATTAGCAAGAGCATTTGGAAATCTTTTAAAAAATGCTATAAATTACAGTTTTAAGAACACTGAAATTGAAATAAATTTAAAAGAAAAAGAAGATAAAATCTATATTTCATTTAAAAATGAAGGAGAGAAAATACCAGACTATAAATTAGAAAAAATATTTGAGAAATTTTATAGAGGAGATGTATCAAGAGCAAGTTCAACAGGAGGAGCAGGCTTAGGGCTTGCTATAACAAAGGAAATAATAGAATTACACGGTGGAAATATTACAGTAAAAAATGAAGATAAATATATAGAATTTGATGTAATTTTAAACAAAAAATAAGGAAAAATATTTTATAAAAAAGTAACCTTGAAATATAGGTTACTTTTTTGACCACTTATTCTATCTTGCAAAAAATAAAAATAAAATATATAATGTCAGCTGTTAGGAAAGATTTATGTAAGGAGGGAAAACCTTGATAATAGATAAAGTGAAAAAACTAAATGAAGAAGAAAAAGGAAGAACAAAAAACGAAAAGGCATCAGACAGAATGATAGGAAAATGGGTAAAATGTGATAAATGTAAAGAAATAATCTATAAAGAAGATTTGCATAAAAATTTAAGTGTATGCCCTAACTGTGGAAAACACTTTAGATTATCAGCAAGAAGAAGAATAAAACAAATAGCAGATGAAGGGACATTTAAAGAAATAGGAGAAAATATATTAACAAAAGACCCACTAAAATTTGAAGGATATCTAAAAAAAGTAGAAATATTACGAGAAAAAACAAAAATAGATGAAGCAGTAAAATGTGGTATATGTGAAATAGAAGGACAAAAAGTAGTGCTACGGAGTAATGGATGGAAATTTTCTTATGGGAAGCATGGGCTCAGCAGTAGGAGAAAGAATAACAATCGCAGTAGAAACAGCAATAAAAGAAAAATTACCATTAATCCTATTTTGTGTATCAGGTGGAGCAAGAATGCAAGAAGGAATAGTATCACTAATGCAAATGGCAAAAACATCAGCAGCAATTTCAAAATTAAATGAAAAAGGTTTACTATATATATCAGTACTAACAGATCCAACAACAGGAGGAGTAACAGCAAGCTTTGCAAGTTTAGGAGATATAATATTAGCAGAACCAAAAGCATTAATAGGATTTGCAGGACCAAGGGTAATAGAACAAACGATAAAACAAAAATTGCCAGAAGGATTTCAATCATCAGAATTTCTATTAGAACATGGATTTATAGATAAAATAGTAGAAAGAAAAGACATGAAAGAAACACTTGCACAATTAATCAGATTACATACTAAAAAGTAGTAAGAAACATTTAGAAAAAATATAAAAAATATAAAACATATATAGAAATAAAAAATCAGAAAATAAAATAAGTCAAAAAGGAGGGAAGAAGAATGTCAAAAATAACAGCATGGGAAAAAGTAACATTAGCAAGAGAATTAGATAGACCAAAAGCAATGGATTATATAAATTCCTTATTTCAAAACTTTATAGAACTACATGGAGATAGAAACTTCGGAGATGATAAATCAATAGTTGGAGGAATAGCAACATTAGAAGGAATACCAGTAACTGTAATAGGAGAGCAAAAAGGAAAAAACGTAAAAGAAAATATGGAAAGAAACTTTGGAATGCCAGAGCCAGAAGGATATAGAAAAGCATTGAGACTAATGAAACAAGCAGAAAAGTTCAAAAGACCAGTAGTAACATTTATAGATACACCAGGAGCATATCCAGGAATGGGAGCAGAAGAAAGAGGGCAAGGAGAAGCTATAGCAAGAAACTTAATGGAAATGTCAAAATTGAAAGTACCAATAATTTGTATAGTAATAGGAGAAGGCTCAAGTGGTGGTGCATTAGCAATAGGAGTTGGAGATAAAATAGTCATGTTAGAAAATGCAGTATATTCAATTTTATCACCAGAAGGATTTGCAAGTATATTGTATAAAGATGCAAGTAAAGCAAAAGAAGCAGCAGAAAATATGAAATTAACAGCAAAAGACCTAAAAGAATTAGGAATAGTAGATAAAATAATTTCAGAACCAGAAAAAGGTGCACAAAATGACTTTGAAACAGTCATAGAAGAAATAAAAAAATATTTAGTAAAAAATATCAAAGAATTAAAAAAGTTAACAGAAGAAGAATTAATACAACAAAGATATGAAAAATATAGAAAAATGTAGAAAATGTCTCATTGGGGACAGTCCCCATGAGTACATAAATGTCGCATAGGGACAGTCCCCAATGGGACATTCAACGAGACATAGATATAAAAATATGGGAGGTTTTTAAAATGATTTTAAATGGTAAAAAAGTAGTAATTATGGGAGTAAGAAACAAATGGAGTATAGCATGGGGAGCTGCTAAAGCAGCTTATGACCAAGGTGCAAAAGTTATCTGTACTTGTGCAGAGGAAAATTTAGAAAAGGTAAATAAATTGTTAGAGGAATTACCAGGGACAAAAGCTTATGTTTTAGGAGACGTAAGTGTTGATGAAAATATTGAAAAATGCTTAGATGAAATAAAACAAGATTATGGAAAAGTAGATGGGGTATTACACGCAATAGCTCATGCTAATTCAGAGGACTTAAGAAATGATTTTATTTTAACTTCAAGAGATGGATTTGCTCATGCAAATGATGTAAGTGCATATTCATTGATTGCAATAGTTAGAATGTTAAAAGAAAAAGAAATGTTAAATGATGGAGCAAGTATTGTTGCTTATACATATTATGGTTCAGAAAAAGTAATTGAAGGATATAATGTAATGGGTGTTGCAAAAGCAGCTTTGGAAGCAAGCATAAGATATTTAGCAAAAGATTTAGGAAAAGATGGAATGAGGATAAATGGTATTTCAGCAGGACCTATTAAAACTTTATCTGCAAAAGGAATAAAAGATTTTAATTCTATACTAGATGTGGTAGAGGAAAGAGCTCCTTTACATGATAATGTAACACCATCACAAGTAGGAGATTGTACAGCATTTTTATTTAGCAATATGTCAAGTGCAATTACTGGTGAAATTATTCATGTAGATAATGGATTTTCAACTGTTGGCGTATAGTATAAAAATATAAAATATAGAAATAGCAAAGTA
This sequence comes from uncultured Clostridia bacterium, assembly GCA_944393135.1. Lineage (GTDB taxonomy): Bacteria > Bacillota > Clostridia > TANB77 > CAG-508 > CAG-269. The sequence continues at coordinate 5,961 of CALXZC010000006.1, forward strand.
CCAAACTTATGACTTTTATGTTGTAAAATTTGGTACTTTTATTTTGATGATTATAAAGTTTCTTACCCTAATTCAGCATACAAATAATTAAAAAGAATGAAGGTGAAAAAATAGAATAATTAATATATATATAATTAAAAAAAGTTTTGCTTATTAAGAAAATTGACTTTTTAAGTAAATAAAATGTAGAAGAAAAAGATATTGCTAATATTAAGTTTATAATTTCAGATATAAAGTATAATGATTTAACAAATATAGGAAAGGAGATAACTTAAAAGAGACGTAAGATTATCAAAAGTATTAAGTAAGCAAATGAAAATAAGAAATATCTTAAATATAAAATTTGGAATAGAACCTGATTTTTAATTATTACAATAATATTGGAATTAAGTTAGTTGTAGAAAGATAAGTAATTTTAAGTTTTGAAAATAAAATTTTAAAATTACTTTAAAAAAATGTAAAAATGGTATAAAATAGTATAAAATGAATTTAGGAGAGGTATATGAATAAAAAATGGCAAATATATGAAACAGATGATGAAAAAGTAAGAGAGTTAAAAGAAAAATATAAAATAAATAGCTTATTAGCTGCAATATTAGTAAATAGAGGCATAACAGACGAAGAAAAAATAAGAAAGTTTCTAGAACCAACAAGACAAGATTTTTATAATCCATATTTAATGAAAGATATGGAAATAGCAGTAAATAGAATTATAAAAGCAATAGAAAGCCAAGAGAAAGTAATAATATATGGAGATTATGATGTAGATGGTATAACAAGTATAACAGTTCTAAAAAAATTTTTAAAAGATGTAGGTCTAGAAGTCTCATATTATATTCCAAATAGGCTAGAAGAAGGATACGGATTAAATAAAAATGCAGTCAAAAAAATAGTAAATGAAGGTTATACATTAATGATAACAGTAGATTGTGGAATATCAGGAATAGACGAAATTGATTATGCAAATAGTTTAGGATTAGAAGTGATAGTAACAGACCATCATGAACCAGGAGAAAGTTTACCAAAAGCTTTAGCGGTAATAGATAATAAAAGAAAAGATAGTACATATCCATTTAGAGAATTGGCAGGAGTAGGAGTTAGTTTCAAGCTATGCCAAGCTATAGGAATGAAATTAGAGTTAAAAGAAGCAACATATTTAAAGTACTTAGATATAGTATGTATAGGAACAATATCAGACATAGTTCCTTTAGTAGATGAAAATAGAGTAATCACAAAATTAGGATTACTATTAGTAAAACAAACAAAAAATTTAGGATTAAAATCAATAATAGATTCATCAGGATATACTAAAATTAACTCAAGTACGATTTCATTTGGAGTAGCACCAAGAGTGAATGCGTGTGGCAGAATGGGAAAAGCCGAAGAAGCCTTAGAATTATTACTATCAACTGATATATATAAAGTAAATGAATTAACAAAAAAATTAAATGAGCACAATAGAAAAAGACAAGAAATAGAAAAATTTATATATGAAAGTGCAATAGAAAAGATAGAAAAAAATCATTTAAATGAAAACAGAACAATAATAGTAGGAGGAGAAGGTTGGCATCATGGAGTTATTGGAATAGTATCATCTAAGATAACAGAAATGTATTTTAAACCAAGTATATTGCTTAGTTTTGAAGAAAATGGAATAGGAAAAGGATCTGGAAGAAGTATACCAGGCTTTGATTTACATGATAGTCTAATGAAATGCCAAAATACACTTGAAAAATTTGGTGGACATAGTATGGCAGTTGGTGTTACAATAAAGAAGGAAAACTTAGAAGAATTTAGCAAAGAATTTGAAAAAGTAGCAGCAGATGAAAAAATAGAAGAAATACCACAAGTTTTGAATATTGATGCTAAGGTAGACTTAAATCTAATTGATAAGGAGATGATAGACAGCTTAAAAGAATTAGAACCATTTGGAGAAGCTAATAAAATGCCAATATTTGCATTTAAAAATTTAAGAATAGACTCAATAAGGGCATTATCAGAAGGAAAACATCTAAAACTTACATTAAAAGAAGATAATAGAATAATAAACGCAATAGGGTTTAATATGGGAACCTTAGCAGAAGAATATAAAATCGGAGATAAAATAGATGTAGCAGGAGTATTAGAAATAAACACATTTAATGGAGTTGATAATTTACAAATAAATATAAAGGATGTAATGAAATCAATCTAAAGAAAAGAAAAAGGGGTGATATAATGCAAGAACAACCGAACAAAACAGTTCAAGATATAATAGCAAAAAGAAAAGAGCATTCAAGAAGAGTAGATAGTAAATTAATATTAAAAGCATATAATTATGCAAAAAGTCACCATGGTGATCAATTAAGAAAGTCAGGAGAACCATACATAATTCATCCACTTAATGTAGCATATATATTAGCAGACATGGGATTAGATGATAGTACAATAGCAGCAGCACTTTTACATGATGTAGTAGAAGATACAGAAGTAACAGAAAATGATATAACAAAAGAATTTCGGAGAAGAAATTTCAGAAATGGTAGCAGGAGTAACAAAATTAGGAAATATATCATTTGCATCAGTAGAAGAACAACAAGTAGAAGATTATAGAAAAATGTTCTTAGCAATGGGAAAAGATATCAGAGTAATACTTATAAAATTAGCTGATAGACTACATAATATGAGAACATTAAAATACTTAAAAAGGGATAGACAAATAGCAATAAGTAAAGAAACAATGGACATATATGCACCACTTGCAAATAGGTTAGGGCTTTATTCTTTAAAGTGGGAATTAGAAGATTTATCATTTAAGTATTTATATCCTGAAGAATATCATGAATTGGTAGAAGGAATAAATAAAAAAAGAGAAGAAAGATTGCAATTTATAGAAAAAATAATGGCTGATATAAGAGTAGCATTAAAAAAACACAGAATAGATGCAGAAGTAACAGGAAGAGCAAAGCATTTATACAGTATCTATAAAAAAATGAAGAGAGATAATAAAACATTAGATCAAATATATGATTTATTTGCACTAAGAATTTTAGTCAATTCTGTAAAAGACTGTTATGCAGCTTTAGGGGTAGTACATGAATTATATAGTCCTATGCCAGGAAGATTTAAAGATTATATAGCAGTACCAAAACCTAATATGTATCAATCAATACATACAACACTTTTAGGCGAAAAAGGAACACCATTTGAGGTGCAAATACGTACATACGAAATGCATAGAATAGCAGAATTTGGTATAGCGGCACATTGGGCATATAAAGAAGCAAGTTATTTTGGAAGAAAACAATCTGTAAAAGTTACAGAAGATAAATTAGCATGGCTACGTGAAACATTAGAATGGCAAAAAGACATGCAAGACCCACAAGAATTTTTAGATACACTAAAAACAGAGCTATTTGAAGATGAAGTATATGTATTTACACCAAAAGGAAAAATAATAGTACTTCCTAGAGGAGCAACACCAATAGACTTTGCGTATAGTATACATCAAGAAATCGGAAACAAAATGACAGGATGTAAAATAAATAGTAAAATGATGCCAATAATAACGCCTTTAAAAAATGGAGACATAGTAGACATCATAACATCAGACAATTCAAAAGGACCAAGTAGAGATTGGCTTAAATTTGTAAAAAGTTCAAGTGCTAAAAATAAAATAAAATCATGGTTTAAAAAAGCTCTAAAAACAGAAAATATTGAAAAAGGAAAGGAATTAATCGAAAAAGAACTAAAGAGAATAGGATTTTCACATAGTGATTTATTTAAAAATCAGTATGTAGAACCTATGATGGAAAAATACAGATATAAAAACTTAGATGAAATGTATGCAGCAGTGGGGTTTGGAGCAAACTCAGCAGGGAAAGTAATAGCAAGAATATTACAAGAATACAGAAAAGAACATGAAGAGGAAGAAGTAGAAGAAAAAATAAAAGAACTATCAAAAGCAAAACAAAGAAAGCCAAAAGCTTCAAGTTCAGGGATAATAGTAAAAGGAATAGATAATTGCCTAGTAAAATTATCAAAATGTTGTACTCCACTTCCAGGAGATGAAATAGTAGGATATATTACAAAAGGGAGAGGGGTATCAGTACATAGAAAAGATTGCCCAAATATCAAAAACTTAATATCAGATGAAAATAGAATGATAGATGTAGAGTGGTATAATGAAAATAAAGAAAATTATCAATCAGATGTAGAAATACATTCAAACGATAGGGCAGGATTATTATTAGACATATTAAAAGAAATAGGAACAACTAAAGCAAAAATATTAGGAGTAAAAACAAAAACGACGAAAGAAAGAATTGCAATAATAGACATAACATTAGAAGTAGAAAGCTTAGAAGAACTAAATAAAGCAATAAAGGAAATAAGAAAAGTAGAAAGTGTATATGACGTAAGACGTATATAAAAAATGATAGAGGGGAATAAAGATGATACTAAAAGAACTAAAGATTAATACATGGATAGGGGATTCAACAAACTGTTATATTGTTTTTGATGAAAAATCAAGAGAAACAATGGTAGTAGACCCAGCAGGAGACGTAGATAAAATAGAAGAAATGATAAACATTTTAGGAGGAAAATTAAAATATGTATATTTAACACATTGTCATGGAGACCATATTGTAGGAGTACCAGAATTAAAACAAAGATGTGGAGGAAAAATATTAATTCATGTCTATGATGCAGAAGGGCTAAATAATGCGGAAATAAATTTAACACCATATATTTTAGAAAAACAAATAGAACTAGAAGCAGATTCTAGGATTACAGATGGAGATTTAATACATTTAGGGAATTTGGAATTTAAAGTAATACATACGCCAGGACATACAAAAGGTGGAACATCTCTTTACTGTAGAAAAGAAGCATGTGTTTTTACAGGAGATACATTATTTAGAGGAACATGGGGAAGAACAGATTGCCCAACAGGAAGCATAGAAGAGATAATGAATTCAATAATAAATAAATTACTAACACTACCAGATGATACAATATGTTATCCAGGGCATGGCTTAAGTACCAAAATAAAAGACGAAAAACCTATTTATTTAGAATTAAAGCCTAAGTTAATATAATAAAAGAAAGTGAGATGAGGAGTTTGAGGATATATCATGGAAGTATATTTGTTGTAGAAAAACCCAACTTAGAAGTTTTAAATTTTAGAACAGATTTCGGAAAAGGTTTTTACACAACGACTGATTTAAAACAGGCTAAAAGATGGTCCGGAATAAAGAAAAAAAGACTTGAAAAAGGAAATAGAATAAAACAATATGTGAATATATATGAATATACAGAAAATAATAATCTTAATATATTAAATTTTGAGGAAGCTACAGAAGAATGGCTAAAATTTGTATATAAAAATAGGCAAAGTGAAGGTTTAATACATGAATATGATATTGTTAAAGGACCTGTTGCAAATGATAATTTATATCAAGTTTTAGTAGGATATGAAAATGGAACATATAATATAGAAGAAACAATCAAAAGATTAAAGACATATTTACTCTCAAACCAAGTTTCTTTCCATACGAATGAGGCACTAAATTGCATAAAATATATTGAAACTATTGAAGTGGGTGATGAAAATGAGTAAAACTGATTTTGTGATATTAGGACACATACAACTCTTATGTACAAGCATAAAAAATTATTTTAATATTAGTTATGAAGAGGCAAGAAAAATGTTATATAACTCTAAATTATATAATGCGTTAGAAAATGAAGAAACCAAAATGTGGTATTACAGTAATTATGATTTATTTAAAATGTTTTTAGAAGAAAAAGAAACAGGAAAATATACTGTATATGGAGGATAGGATGGAAAAGAAAATAAATGATTTTGTAGTTTTTTGTTTGGAAATTTTTAAATTAAAATACAATTTAAGTGGTAAAAAAGTATATAATTTATTTGATAAATATAAGGTATTTGACTATTTAGAAGAAGGCTATGATATGTTACATACTCAAGGGGAAGAGTGGCTTATAAATGATATTAAAGAATTTTTAAAAATAAGACATTATAACATAGAAAAAGAGGAGGGATAAAATGGCAAAAACAGAACCAAGGACATTGTCGGGATTTATGGAATTATTACCAAGTGAGCAGATTTTATTTAACCAAATGAAAGAGAAAATAGAAGAAGTATATAAAAGATTTGGATTTTTACCACTAGATACACCAATAATAGAACTATCAGAAGTGTTACTTGCAAAAGCAGGAGGAGAAACAGAAAAACAAATATATAGATTTAAAAAAGGAGATACAGACTTATCATTAAGATTTGACTTAACAGTGCCACTTGCAAAATATGTGGCAAAAAATTATGGAAACTTAAGTTTCCCATTTAGAAGATACCAAATAGGAAAAGTATATCGTGGAGAAAGAACACAAAAAGGAAGATATCGTGAATTCTATCAATGTGACATAGATATAATAGGAGATGGAGAACTAGACTTAATAAATGATGCAGAACTTCCAAGTGTTATATATATGATATTCACAAACTTGGGATTTTCTAAATTCACAATCAAAATAAATAATAGAAAAATATTAAATGGACTATTTGAAAGTATAGGGCAAAAAGAAAAATCAGAAGATATATTAAGAATAATCGATAAAATAGATAAAATAGGAAAAGAAACAGTAATAGAAGAATTAGAAAAAATTAATATAGAACAAGAAGAAATAAACAGAATAATTGAATTTATAAGCATTACAGGAAATAATAGTGAAAAAATAGAAAAACTTAAAAACTTAAAAATCCAGAATGAAACATTTAATAAAGGAATAGAAGAACTTACATATGTATTTAATAATATGAAGATATTTGGAATTCCAGAAGAAAATATAATGATAGATTTAAGTATAGCAAGAGGATTAGACTATTATACAGGAACAGTATATGAAACATTTTTAAATGACTATAGAGAACTTCGGAAGTGTATGTTCAGGAGGAAGATATGAAAACTTAGCAGAAAACTATACAGATAAAAAATTACCAGGAGTTGGAATATCAATAGGATTAACACGTCTTTTCTACAAATTAAACGAGCTTAATTTAATAAAAGCAGAAAAAAAATCTATATCAGATGTCTTAATAATACCAATGATAGAAGATTTAAGTGTACCAATTAAAATTGCAAATAAATTAAGAAAAAAAGGAATAAATACAGAAATATATCTAAATAATAAAAAACTAAAAGCAAAATTCAAATATGCAGATAAATTACAAATACCATCTGTAATAATAATCGGAGAGGACGAAATAGCAAAGCAAGTAGTAAAAATAAAAAATATGCAAACAGGAGAAGAAAAAGAAATAAAAATAGACGAAATTTGAGACAAAAGGGGACGGACTTTTTTGTCTCAATTTTCCGTCTATCTATTTATATAATAAAGTAATTATTTTACCATTTTTCTTGATAAAATTTTCTTCCTTTAGGAGTTTTAATTCTCTCATCATTGCACTTCTATCAACACTCAAATAATCAGCAAGGTCAGTCAAGGAAAAAGGTATTTTGAATGTTTTATTTAAAGTTCTGGTTGAAAGAAGATTAAAATACCCAAGAAGCTTATCCCTAGTTGACCTTTTTGTTAATAATTCAACACGCATGTTTAAATTTGTAACTTTATCTAATATTAGTTCTGGTAAATATTCAGAAAGTACTTGATGGAACTTACAATTTTGTCGGCATTTATTATGAATATCTTGATAGCTGTAAATTAAAACTTCACATCTAGATTTTGCTTCTACAAATAATTCATTATTAGTGGTAATATTATAAAAAACTTCTCCAAAAATATCATTATCTGAAAAGTGGTCTATTATAGTCTTATTACCATTTAAATCATAACGAACTAAATCCGCATTACCTGAAATTAAAATACAAAATTGTTCTCTTTTTTGAATATAAGAAGTAATTACTTCATTTTTTTCAAAAGTCTTTTTTTGTACTTTGTGACAACTATTTTCAAAATCTTTAATAAAATTTCCAACATCAAAGCTAAGGTTCATGTAAAAGCACTCCTTTATATTTTCTAATTTTATTATTTTGATTATACCACAGTATATTATAATTCTATATAGAATTATAATATACTGTGGTTGCAAATGCAACAAAAACAAAATATTTTTCCGAGGTAATATACATAAAAAATAAGAATAAAAGAAATTTAATTGTAACATTTTTGTAATACAAATGTAATATTTTTATCAACTCTTAGAACAAAGCAAGGTATAAAATTCGACAAAGTATTTTGTTGCTTTTGCAACAGAAAAACGAAAATCTTGGTATATAATAAGAGCATAAATTTACTTAAGGGGGAAATGTAAAATGAAAGTTATCAAAAGAGATGGAAGAGCTGTAGACTTTGACAGAGAGAAGATTAGAGTTGCTATATCTAAAGCTAATAAAGAAGTAAAGCCTAGAGAAAGAGCAACAAAAGAAGAAATGAATGAGATAATTGCTTATATTGAGGACTTAAACAAAAAAAGAATTTTAGTAGAAGATATTCAAGATATTATTGAGCAAAAATTAATGGAATTACAAAAATATGAATTATCAAAGAAATATATTGTATATCGTTATACAAGAGCATTAGTAAGAAAACAAAATACAACTGATGAATCAATACTTGGATTAATTAGAAATGAAAATAAAGAATTAGCAGAAGAAAACTCAAATAAAAATACTATGCTTGCTTCTACTCAAAGAGATTATATAGCAGGTGAAGTATCAAGAGACTTAACAAAAAGAATGTTACTACCAGAAAAAATTTCAAAAGCACATGAAGAAGGTATTTTACATTTCCATGATGCGGACTATTTCATTCAGCCAATATTTAATTGCTGTTTAATAAATATATCAGATATGTTAGATAATGGAACAGTAATGAATGGTAAAATGATAGAAAGTCCAAAAAGCTTTCAAGTTGCATGTACTGTAACAACACAAATAATAGCAGCAGTTGCAAGTAATCAATACGGAGGACAATCAGTAGATTTAATACACTTAGGTAAATATCTAAGAAAAAGTTATGATAAATTCAAAAATGAAATAGAGAGTAAATATAAAGGAAAAATTCCAGATGATGTAATAGAAGGAATAGTACAAGATAGATTAAAAGCAGAATTAAAAGCAGGGGTTCAGACAATTCAATATCAAATAAATACTTTAATGACAACAAATGGACAATCACCTTTTGTAACATTATTCTTACACTTAGAAAAAGATGACCCATATATCAAAGAAAATGCAATGATAATCGAAGAAGTATTAAGACAAAGATATGAAGGAATAAAGAACGAAGCAGGCGTATATGTAACACCAGCATTCCCAAAACTAGTATATGTTTTAGACGACTTTAACTGCTTAAAAGGTGGAGAATATGATTATTTAACAAAACTTGCAGTTAAATGTTCAGCAAAGAGAATGTATCCAGATTATATATCAGCTAAAAAAATGCGTGAAAATTATGAAGGAAACGTATTTAGTCCTATGGGATGTAGATCTTTCTTATCACCTTGGAAAGATGAAAATGGAAATTATAAGTTTGAAGGAAGATTTAATCAAGGTGTTGTAAGCATTAACTTACCTCAAATAGGAATAATAGCAGACGGAGATGAAGAAAAATTCTGGAAATTATTAGATGAAAGACTAGAACTATGTAAAGAAGCTTTAATGTGTAGACACTACGCTTTACTTGGAACACATTCAGATATAAGCCCAATTCACTGGCAATATGGAGCATTAGCAAGACTACAAAAAGGTGAAAAAATAGATAAACTATTATATGGTGGATATTCAACAATATCTCTAGGATATATAGGAATATATGAATTAACAAAATTAATGAAAGGTGTATCTCATACTACTCCAGAAGGACATGAATTTGCAATAAAAGTTATGAAACATTTAAAAGAAGCAGTTACTAAATGGAAAAAAGAAACAAATATTGGATTTGCTTTATATGGTACACCAGCAGAAAGCTTATGCTACAGGTTTGCAAGAATTGATAAAGAAAAATTCGGAACAATAAAAGATGTAACAGATAAAGGATATTACACAAACTCATATCATGTAGATGTAAGAGAAAAAATAGATGCATTTGATAAATTAAAATTTGAAAGTGAATTCCAAGGAATTTCAACAGGTGGATGTATTTCATATATAGAAATACCAAATATGGCTAAAAATATAGATGCTCTAGAAGCTGTAGTACAATTTATCTATGATAACATTCAATATGCAGAATTTAATACAAAATCAGATTATTGCCATGTATGTGGATTTGATGGAGAAATAATCATAAATAAAGATAATGAATGGGAATGCCCAAACTGTGGTAACAAAGATCATAGTAAGATGACAGTAGTAAGAAGAACATGTGGTTATTTAGGAGAAAACTTCTGGAATGTCGGAAAAACTAAAGAAATAAAACAAAGAGTAATGCATTTGTAATAAAATAGGACAAGCTATAATGGCTTGTTCTATGGAACTATAAAATAAAAATTCCCTAAAAATCCTCTTAGCATATTGCTAAGAGGGAATAAAAATTTTAAGGCTTTTTTTCTTTTGATAAAAATCTATCTAATAATTGTTTCCTACATAAATTTTCAAAAACATCATCTAAAGGCTCTAAAATAATATTTTCATTATATTTTCTATCTAAACAATGTTTAATAATAAAATCAGTAAGTTCTGGATTTTTAGAAAGTAAAGGACCATGCAGATATGTTGCGATAACATTTTTTAAGAAAAAACCTTCCATTTCATCTCGAAACTTATTGCCATTACCATATAAGACTTTGCCAAAAGGGGTATTAACATCATAAGTTTGACCACCATGATTTCCAAATCCTATTACCTTAGTTTCTTTACCATCTAAATTCACATCAATAACAATATTTCCAATACATCTTTTCTTTCTATCGTTAATTGCTTCTGTATAATATGGGAAAATATCAAGGCCTGGAATTATATTTCCTTCCACGTCTTTATAATACTTACCAAAAAGTTGATATGCACCACATATAAGCAAGAAGAACACACCATTGTTTACAGCTTCTTTAATATTATCTTTATACTTTATTAAATCTTTAGCTAAAATACCTTGCTCTTGGTCAGCACCTCCACCTGCAAAAACTAAGTCATAATCATTAAAGTTTGGGGGATTATCGCCAATAGAATATGGAGTGATTTCTACATTAATTCCACGTTTTTCTAGTCTGTATTTTAAAACTTGAATATTTCCAAAATCACCATATAATTCTAAAATATCAGGATATAAATATAATATTTTTAATTCTTTCATAAACAAAACTCCTTATAACTTTAATTCTTTTCTTGTTGGTTGTAAAGCAGTATAGTTTGCAATAACGTATTTTTTAGTATTTGTTTTATACAAACTTTCTACAGCCTCATGTAAATCTAAATATGGCTCTATTTTACTTGCATCAAAACCAGAAGTCTTTATTCTAATTGCTATATCATAAGCTCGTGTTCCAGATGTTACTATTTTCGTTACATTATTTAGATTATCAAAATTAATATCCCAAATCCAAGAAACATCTAAGCCATCTGCAAGATTATCATTTAGTACAAAAAGTAATTCTTTTTCATCATCATCTTCATTTAAAATTCTAAGGCTTACATTACTACCAGTAGGATTTTTAGCTAAGTTTATAATAGTAGGAACACCATTTATACTTACTTCTTCTAATCTACCATTATTTAATACGAAATTAGATAGAGCACTTTTTATAACATTTGTATCAATATTATATAAACTAACACAAGCTATTACAGCAACTAAATTATATATATTGTAAATGCTGTTAAATCTTATTTTATAAGTAATATCATCTACTTTAAAACTTCTTTCCTTTAAATTTACATTTGTAGCTAATTTATAAATTTCGTTATTTCCATAATCACAATTAGGGCATCTAAATTTACCAATATGAGAATATTGATAATATTCATATTCTAATCTAGTATTACAGAATGGGCAGAATTTTCCTTCTCCTGCTTCTTTTTGCTCTAGACTTGCAAAATCATACTTTTCCACACTAAAGTAATAAATATTTTTATTATCAGGGTTTGCCTTACCAAGTCTTGCAACATTAGGGTCATCAGTATTGAGTATTAGATTTCCATTATAAGTTTTTAGAAATTCATTAATCTTTAAAATTAAAGTCTCAACTTCACCATTTCTATCTAATTGATCACGGAAAAAGTCTAAAATAACCAAAGTACTTAAAGGAAAATCTTTAAAGACTACAGGAACATAGCCTTCATCAACTTCAAAAACTAAGTAATCTGCTTTTATTTTTCCAGTTAAAGAACAGTTCTTTAATATAGTTGATAAAATACCAGTTTCCATGTTATTTCCTTCTATATTACTTACAACTTTTTTACCAGCAGACTTAAAAACATAACCTATAGCATTATTTGTCATTGTCTTGCCATTTGTTGCAGTAACAGCAATTACTGGACAATGTACTTTAAAATATTTAAAAATATTAGGGTTCCAGCTATAAGCAATTTTCCCTAAAAAATTACCACCATGTTTTCCACATATTTTTAGACATAAATTTAATATTTTCATAATTAATATAATAAAAAAGTTTTTCATATTCAATCTCCAATTTATTTTTTGACCATTATATCATACATTAAAAATAATATCATCTTTTCAGGATAAAATATTATAATAATTATTAATTAGTCAAAAAATGCACAATGAAACAGTCAAAAATTGCACAACAAAATTGTCAAAAAATGCACAAAATATATTGAAAAAATTTTAAAAATATGCTATTATAAGCAAGAGGTGAAGTTGATGAAATTAACAAAAAAAGGCTATATGCCAAGATTAATAGATAAAGCAATAGAAGAAAATTTAAAAGTTTTTGGTGCAATCAGTATTGAAGGACCAAAGTGGTGTGGAAAGACATGGACAGCTTTAAATCATTCAAATAGTGTAACATATCTAAATAATACAGCAGATAATTTTAGGGAAAAACATTTAGCAGAAATGGATGTAAATCTAGTTTTAGATAAAGATAAGCCAGAACTTATTGATGAATGGCAAGAAGTACCTGCAATATGGGATGCAGTAAGGTTTAAGTGCGATCAAGACAATGAAAAAGGAAAATATATTTTAACTGGGTCAAGTGTTCCTGTAAGTGATAAAATACATCATTCTGGTGAGGGAAGAATTTGCAAAATGAAAATGTACACAATGTCTTTATATGAATCTGGAGATTCTAGTGGAGAAGTTTCTTTAAGAGATTTATTTAAAAACAGAGTAAAAAATAAATTGGTAAACAAAGTAGAATTAAAACAATTAGCAGAACTAATTGTAAGAGGAGGATGGCCAGAAAGTGTTAACATGACTGCTACAAGTGCTATGAAAATTGCTAGGAGCTATATAGAGGCAGTATTAGATAAAGACATTGCCCAAATAGATGGAATTAAAAGAGATAAACAAAAAATGGAAATGTTGTTAAGGTCACTTGCAAGAAATGAAAGTAGTATTTCTACTAATAATTTATTGATGAAAGACATTGACGATAATGTTACAGGAGAGGACGTGGCTATAAGCAGAAATACAGTAACAGATTATTTAGATGTATTAAATAGATTACATTTAATTGAAAATCAAAATTCTTTTATGTATAGAATACGTTCAAGGTTAAATGTAGGCAAAAATCCTAAAAGACATTTTGTAGACCCCTCATTAGGATGTGCAATTTTAAATATTACACCAGAAAAATTGATAAACGATTTAGAAACAATGGGGTTATATTTTGAAGCTTTATGTGAAAGAGATTTAAAAATATATGCAGAAAGTATAGGTGCTAGATTATATCATTATAGAGAAAACGATACTGGAATAAAGGTTGACGGCATAGTAGAAATTGCTGATGGAGAATATGGTGCAATAGAAATAAAACTAGGCGCAAATAAAGAAGAAGAAGCAGCAACAAGCCTAAAGAAATTTTATGAATTAGCAGAAGTAAAACCTAAATTTATGTGTATAATTTGTGGACTATATGATGCGGTTGTAAAAAGACCAGATGGAATTTATGTATTACCAATAACAGCATTAAAACCTTAAATTAATTTATAAAAATGGAGAAATTTAATATGAAAGAATATAATGGAAAAATCAATGTTTCAAAAGATACAATGTTATTTGTAGTAAATGATATTTTAAATCAAGGGATGAAAGAAAGTACAACAAAAGAAAATATATTAAAAATGATGCCAGAGATATATGCAAATGTAGACGATGAAGAAATAATAAAAATGTTACCATATAGGACATATGAAGATTTAGAAAGATTAATCGAATATGTAAAAACAAGTGATGACATAAAATCATTCTTCTACAAAAGAGAACATCCAGATATAAGATTTTTAGAAGATGCCATGATTATAGTCATGAGGGCAAAATATCATGATTATAATTATACACTTAATCCAGGTGTAATAGAAAAACTAAAAAGATTATTTTCAGAAGAAAATAGAAAAATAGCAAAAAGATATGAGCAAATAGAAAAATTAACTGTAGGAATGCTATATACATATGGAATGGTAGATTTTAAATTTCTAAGAAAACAATTATGCAAATATATGAATGAAATAATTACAAAGAAGGAATTAAATGATATATATTTTACGAGGCTAAATTTAAATACATTTGTAAAAGATTATACTATAGAATGGACAAACACAAATGAAATTCAATACTTTATTACATACTTGGATGAAGAATATTCACCAATAGATATAGGTCAAATAGCACAAGAGCAGAAAGCAAGAAATATGCAATATAAGGAATTTAATAAACAAGAAATATTAAAAAGACAAGAATATGTGTGGGACAAAAAAACACAAGAACTGTATGACTTTATTAAATCTAAGAATAGCAATATATACAAATGGAAATTTAAAGAACTAATAAAAAATAATGAGTTAGGAATACAGGTTTTAGGAGATTTATCTAATATGTGTGTATTTGAAGATGATTTTGAAGTTGAAAAACTTATGCAATTATTTATAAATTGGTATAATAATAGTCCACAATATATGTTAGGAGGTTATACACCAAATGAATTTAGAATTCATTTAGAAAATTCAAGTAATTGACATGGGATAATTATGGTGCTATAATATTACATGATAAAAAAAGACGGAGGGATAAATATGAAAAGAATAATAACATTAAAAACACGTGATTTAGAAGAAAGCAAAAATCATGGAGGATGTGGAGAATGCCAAACATCATGCCAATCAGCATGTAAAACATCATGTGGAGTAGCAAACCAAAAATGTGAAAACGTAAATAAATAAGATATAAAATTGCCGGCATTATTATAAGTCGGCAATTTATTTAAGCAAAAAAAGGAGTAATAAAATGATACATCAATATAAATTAAATGGATTTAATATAGTTTTAGATACATATAGTGGAGCAGTTCATGTAGTAGATGATTTAAGTTATGAAATAATTGCTTTATATGATAAAAATATGGAAAAAAATGAAATAAAAGAAAAAATTTTAAATAAATATAAAGAATTAAAAGAAGAAGAAATTGAAGAAACATTTAGAGAAATAGATAAATTAATAGAAGAAGGAAAATTATTTAAAGAAGATGATTTTAAAGGACAAAACTTAGATTTAAAGAAAAGAGATAGTGTAATAAAAGCATTATGTTTACATGTAGCTCATACATGTAACCTAAACTGTGAATATTGCTTTGCAGGGCAAGGCAAATATCATGGAGAAGATGCATTAATGAGC
The DNA here is from genome assembly GCA_944393135.1 of uncultured Clostridia bacterium. Lineage (GTDB taxonomy): Bacteria > Bacillota > Clostridia > TANB77 > CAG-508 > CAG-269. The sequence continues at coordinate 21,784 of CALXZC010000006.1, forward strand.
TTTGAAGTAGGAAAAGCAGCACTTGATTTTTTAGTTAAAAATTCAGGAACTAGAAAAAACTTAGAAGTAGACTTTTTTGGAGGAGAACCACTAGTTAATTTTGATGTAGTAAAACAGCTAGTAAAATATGCAAGAAGTATAGAAAAAGAAGTAGGAAAAAACTTTAGATTTACACTAACTACAAATGGAGTATTATTAGATGATAACGTAATAGACTTTTTAAATAAAGAAATGAATAATGTAGTATTAAGCCTTGATGGAAGAAAAGAAATAAATGATGCTAAAAGAAAAACACCAAATGGGAAAGGAAGTTACGATATAATAGTTCCAAAATTCCAAAACTTCGTTAAAAAAAGAGGAGATAAGGAATATTACATGAGAGGAACTTTTACTCGTAATAATTTAGACTTTACAAAAGATATCTTCCATATGTTAGACTTAGGATTTAAAGAATTATCAATGGAGCCAGTTGTATCAAAACCAGATACTGAATATGCCCTAAGAGAAGAAGATTTGGATACAATATATGAACAATATGAAATACTAGCAAAAGAAATGATAAAAAGAAAAAGAGAAGGAAATCCATTTACATTTTATCACTATATGATAGACCTATCAGGAGGCCCTTGCATATATAAAAGAATTACAGGATGTGGGTCTGGAACAGAATATTTAGCAGTAACACCAAATGGCGATTTTTATCCATGTCATCAATTCGTTGGAGATAAAAACTTCTTAATGGGAAATGTAAAAGAAGGAATTACAAATAATAAATTAAGAGATGAATTTAAACTATGCAATGTATATTCAAGGAAAGAATGTGAAAATTGTTGGGCAAAACTATACTGTAGCGGAGGATGTGCAGCAAACAGTTTCCATACAACAGGTAGTATAAATGGAGTATATGAATATGGTTGTAAATTATTTAAGAAAAGAATTGAATGCGCAATTATGGTAAAAATAGCAGAAGCAATGGATGAACTAGAAGAGGAGAAATAATATTGGGAAGTTTACAAAAAAAATTAGAAGAATATTATAATAAAGAATATTTACCAATGCATATGCCAGGGCATAAAAGGAATGTAGAACTTTTAGGAGAAAAGTTGCCATATAAAATAGATATAACGGAAATAGAAGGGTTTGATGACTTACACAACCCAGAAGGCATAATTAAAAATATAGAAGAAAAGGCAAAAAAAATCTATAAAAGTGAAAAAAGCTTTATATTAGTAAATGGAAGTACTTGTGGAATTTTATCAGGGATAAGAGCTTGTGTTAATACTGGAGATAAAGTATTAGTTGCAAGAAATTGCCATAAATCAGTATATAATGCACTTGAAATAAATGGATTAAATCCAATATATATAGTACCAGAAATTGAAAGAGATGGGATAGATAGGAATATTTCTATTTCTGATGTAAAAAAGAAACTAGAAGAAAATAAAGATATAAAACTTATAATAATTACTTCTCCAACATATGAAGGAATAATTAGTGATATAAAACAAATAGTAGATATTGCACATAAATACAATGTGCCAGTATTAGTAGATGAAGCACATGGAGCTCATCTAAACTTTATAGATGAATTAAAAAGCAAAGAAGCATTAAATGTTGGAGCAGACATAGTAGTTCAAAGTTTACACAAGACACTTCCAGCACTTACAGGTACAGCTTTATTACATATACAAGGAAATTTAGTTAAAGAAGAAAATGTAAAAAGACAGTTAGCAATTTTTGAAACAAGTAGCCCTTCATATATACTTATGGCATCAATAGAAGAGTGTTTAGACATCATAAAAAATAAAGGAAAAGAACTATTTAATATATACAATAAAAACTTAAAAAACTTTTATAAGAAAACAGATAAATTAGAAAAATTAAGCATTTTAGGAAATGAAATAAAAAATGACGAATATTTAAAAAAATATTATGATTTTGGAAAAATAGTCATAAAAACAGATAAAACAAATATTACAGGAAAAGAACTTTCTGATATCTTAAGAAAAGATTATAAAATAGAGCTAGAAATGGCATCTAGTTCTTATGTAATAGCAATGACTAGTATATGTGATAGTTATAATAATTTTGAAAGATTACTTAATGCTTTGCTAGAAATTGATGAAAAATTAGAATTAAAAAAAGATATAAGGGATAATAGCTGTAAAATACAACTTCCTAAAAAGAAAGTAAGTATTTTAAAAGCATTAGAAAATAAAAATTATAAATTAGAAGAATATAAAAATGTAGAAGGAAAGATATCAAGAGAATATATATGGATATATCCACCTGGCGTACCTTTAATTACACCAGGAGAGGAAATTAATAAAGATGTAATAGAAAAAATACAAGAATTTGAAAAGTCAAAAATAAGTGTTAGAACAACATTTGGTAAATTTCCTAAAATAGAAGTTATAGATATTTAGAAAATATGTAAAAAAATTAAAATTTTATGAAAATAGTTGTAAAAATCTAAGAAAATTGATATACTTATTCTGTAAAAATTATAAGTATATCTTTTTTTATAAGGAGGAATAAAAATGAGTGAAGAAAATAAAGAAAATACTAAAAATGAAGAAAAAGAAGAAGTAGTTGAATTACAAGATGAAATAAAAACAGAAAATGATGGAATAAAAATATCAGATGATGTTGTAGCAGTTATAGCAGGTGTAGCAGTATCAGAAGTAGCAGGAGTAGCTGGCATGGCAGGAGGATTTGCAGGAGGAATTTCTGAAGTATTTAGTGGAAAGAAAAATTTAGCAAAAGGAATTAAAGCAGATATAAATGAAGGAAATGTAAAAATAGATGTAAACATTATAGTAGAATATGGTTCTAGAATACCAGATGTAGCATTTGAAATTCAAAACAGAGTAAAAAAAGCAGTAGAAAGTATGACAGGGTTAAAAGTAGAAGAAGTAAATGTACATGTACAAGGTGTTAACACAGATACAGCAGCAACAGAAAAATCAGATGAAGAAGAATAAGAAGTAAAAAAGGAGATATGAAAAATGAAAACTTTAGAAAAAATCACATTAATTTTATATTCTAATATTATATTAATATTATCAATAGTATTATGTTTGCTAATATTTGGGTGGATAGATATGGATTTAATAGAAAATGCATTTTATATGCTAATAACAGGAGATACATCAAGTAAAATATTATTAGGAATAAGCATTGTGTTTATTTTGCTTTCTATTAAATGTATATTTTTTGATTCAACATCAAAAGAACAAATAAAAGAAAGACAAGGTGTTTTACTTGAAAATGAAAGTGGAAAACTAATGATTTCTAAAGAAACGATTGAAAATTTAGTAAATTCAGTAGCATTAAATTTCCAGAGTACAGAAGATGTTACAACAAGAGTTGAATTAGATAAAGAAAATAATGTAAAAGTATATGTAAATTTAATAATAAGTTCAGATGCAGTTATTAAAGATTTATCAGCAAACCTTCAAACAAAAATTAAAGAAAAAGTAAAAAGAGCAACTGACTTAGAAGTAAAAGAAGTAAATATCACAGTAAAGAAGGTTGCAGCAAAAGAGCAGCAAGAAGCTTAAAGAACAGAAAGGAATGATATTATGAATGGATTTAAAGACTTTTGGGATCATTATAAAGGAGCAATTATAGGTATAGTTATTGCAATTTTGATATTAATAACAAGACTACAAGATTTAATATTAGCGGCAGTTGTTATTATACTAGGAGCTATTATTGGAAATTATGTACAACAAAACAAAGAAGATGTAAAGGCAAAATTAAAGAATTTTATTGACAAAATGTAAGTAGGAAGGAAATAAGATGAATCGTTCAGAAATAAGAGAAGAAGCTTTTAAATTAATGTATAGCATAGAAATACAAAAAGATACTAATAATCTTGAGGAACAAATAGATTTATATTTAGAAAGTAATGATATAACAAACAAAAATGCAATAGAATATATAAAAGATGCAGTTTTTGGAATTAATAAAAACGAAGAAAAAATATTACATCAAATAGAAAAATATTTGAAATCAGAATGGAGAATTGACCGTATTTCTAAAATGGACTTAATTATATTAAAATTGGCTATATATGAAATAGAATATAAGGAAATACCATTTAAAGTAGCAATAAACGAAGCAGTAGAGCTTGCAAAAAAATACGGAGAAGATGCATCACAGAAATTCGTAAACGGGATATTAGCAAATGTGGTAAAGAATAGAGAAGGATGAAAATTATGAGATATAGTGATATGGCAGTTACTGTTTCTGACTTAAACAGATATATAAAAGATAAAATTGCAAATGATGAAAATCTTAGTCAAATACTAGTTAAAGGAGAAATATCAAACTTTAAAAATCATTATACAGGACATATGTATTTTACATTAAAAGATGAAAATTCTTTAATTAAATGTGTATGTTTTAAAACATATGCTGAAAAGTTAACTTTCATGCCAAAAGATGGTATGAAAGTTATAGTTTTAGGAAGTGTTTCTGTATTTGAAAGAGATGGTATATATCAAATATATGTAAAAATAATGGAAGAAGATGGCTTAGGAGATTTATATACAAAATATAAAGAATTAAAAGAAAAATTGGAAAAAGAAGGATTATTTGATGAAACACATAAAAAGGAAATTCCATTTATGCCTAAAACTATTGGTGTCTTAACTTCTCAAACAGGTGCAGTAATAAGAGATATTATAAATGTTTCAACAAGAAGAAACCCAAATGTACATATAAGGTTATTACCAGTTCCAGTACAAGGAGATGGTGCTGCAGAAAAAATTGCCTCAGGAATTGAGCTTATGAATGAAAAAAAATTAGCAGATGTATTAATATTAGCTCGTGGAGGAGGATCTTTGGAAGATTTATGGCCTTTTAATGAAGAAGTTGTTGCAAGAGCAATATATAATTCAGAATTACCAATAATATCAGCAGTAGGTCATGAAACAGATTTTTCAATATCAGACTTCGTAGCAGATTTAAGAGCACCAACACCATCAGCAGCTGCTGAACTAGCTGTTGCAGATGTTTATGAAGTAAAGAGAAAAATATCAGGTTATCAAGATAGACTAAGAATGGCTTTAATAAAAAAAGTAGAAGTAATGAAATTAAGATATGATAAATGCATGGCAAGTGCAGTGTTTAAAGAACCTTTAAGAAAAGTAAATGATAATTATCTTGTCTTAGATAACCTTTTAAAAAGATTAGAAGTAGCAATAAAAAATAAAGAAGAACAAGAAAAAAATAGGTATTTAAAATTAGTATCAAAATTAGATACATTAAGCCCTTTAAAGACATTAGCAAGAGGATATACTTTAACTGAAAGACAAGGAAAAATAATAAAAAGTAAGAAGGATTTACAAAAAGGAGATATAGTAGATATAAGATTTACAGATGGAAAAAGAAAAGCTGTAATTGATTGATAAGAAGGAGAAAGATGATGAGTAAAAGTTTTGAAGAACAAATGGAAGAGCTAGAGAAAATTGTTTCTGAATTAGAAAAAGGAGATTTAAATTTAGATGCTTCTGTAACGAAGTTTGAAGAAGGAATTAAAATCTCAAAAGAGTGTAATAAAACACTAGAAGAAGCAGAGAAGAAAATTACTATGTTAGTAAATAAAGATGGAGAAATTAAAGAAGAAGAGTTCAAAACAGAAGAGTAGATAAGGAGAGTTTTTTAAAAATGGATAATAATTTTATGGCATTTATTCAAAATAAATATGTATACGTTCCATTTTTATTATGGTTTGGAATACAATTATTTAAGTTAATATATGATTTAGTTACAACTAAAAAGTTCAATTTTAAAAGAATATTAGGGGCAGGAGGAATGCCAAGTTCACATTCAGCAGTTGTAACAAGTTTATGTACATTAATTGGAAGAAGTGAGGGTGTAGGTTCACCAATATTTGCTCTTTCACTTGCATTTGCATTTGTTGTTATGTATGATGCATGTGGAGTAAGAAGAGCGGCAGGTAAGCAAGCAGCTTTATTAAATAAATTAATAGAAACACCAGGGCTTACTGGTGTACAAGTATCAGAAAAATTAGTAGAAGTTTTAGGGCATACTCCAACACAAGTATTTGTAGGAGCATTAATTGGAATAGTTGCAGGATTTATTTTTTAAAAGAGGTGATTTTGATGACAGATATAGAAATCGCAAGAAGTACTAAATTAGAAAAAATAGAAGAAATTGCAAAAAAAGTAGGAATTGATGAGGAAGATATTGAGTTATACGGAAAATATAAAGCAAAAATAAGTAATTCTGTTTATGAAAAAAACAAAGATAAAAAAGATGGAAAACTAATTTTAGTAACAGCAATAAGTCCTACACCTTTGGGAGAAGGAAAAACAACTGTATCAATCGCTATTGCAGATGGATTAAGAAAAATAGGAAAGAATTCTATTTTAGCTCTAAGAGAGCCATCACTAGGACCTGTATTTGGAATAAAAGGAGGAGCAGCAGGAGGAGGAAGAGTGCAGGTTGCACCTATGGAAGATATTAATCTTCATTTTACAGGTGATATACATGCAATGACAGCTGCAAATAATTTACTTTCAAGCATGATAGATAATCATATTTATTTTGGAAATGAATTAGGATTTAAAAAAGTAGTTTGGAAGAGATGTATGGATTTAAATGATAGACAGTTAAGAAAAGTGGAGACAGGTTTATCTGGGGAAAAGAGAATTGTACCAAGAATTGATAGTTTTGATATAACGGTTGCATCAGAGATAATGGCAATAGTATGTTTGTCAGAAGATTTAATTGATTTAAAGGAAAAGTTAGGTAATATAGTTGTTGGATATAATAATGAGGATAAACCAATTTTTGCAAAAGATTTGAAGGCAAATGGAGCAATGGCAGTTCTTTTAAAAGATGCTATTAAACCTAATTTAGTACAGACATTAGAACATACACCAGCTATTATTCATGGAGGTCCTTTTGCAAATATTGCACATGGATGTAATAGTATAATTGCAACTAAATTAGCAATGAAACTTTCAGATTATGTAATAACAGAAGCAGGCTTTGGGGCAGATTTAGGTGCAGAAAAGTTTTTGGATATTAAATGTAGAAAAGCAAGGATAAAACCAGATGCGGTAGTTTTAGTTGCAACAATAAAAGCAATTAAGTATCATGGTGGTGTAGAAAAAGAAAAAATCCAAGAGGAAAATGTACAAGGTTTAGAAAAAGGAATAGAAAATTTATATCGCCATGTAGATAACCTAAAGAATAAATTCGGATTAAATGTAATAGTTGCTTTAAATAAATATGCTCAAGATACTGAAAAAGAGATTAACTATCTAAAGGATAATTTAGAAGAAAGAAATATAAATTTTAGTATAGTTGAAGGTTGGGAAAAAGGCGGAAAAGGTGCAACTGATATTGCAGAGAAATTAACTTATTTAGTAGAAGAAAAGGAAGATTTTAATTTTATTTATAATGATAGTGATAGTATAGAAGAGAAAATATTTAAAGTTGCAAATAAGATTTATGGAGCAAAAGATGTAGAGTATTCAGAAGAGGCAAAAGAAAATATAAAGATGATTGAAGAATTGGGTTATGGAAATTTACCTGTATGTATTGCAAAAACACAATATTCTTTTTCAGATGACCCTAAGAATTTAGAGTGTACTGATTGCTATAATGTTCATGTAAGAGATGTAGAGTTAAAATCAGGTGCAGGATTTATTGTAGTTCTTGCAGGAAAGATTATGACAATGCCAGGGCTTCCAAAAGTTCCAGCTGCTGAAAGTATTGATATTGATAAGGATGGAAATATAACAGGAATTTTTTAAGATAGAAAGATATTGAAATAGCGAGTTGTATTTATTAAAGAAAATAAATAATAAAAAGTATTTACAAAATAAAAAAGATTGTGTAAAATATAAATGGTTAAATAAGAAAAACAAATGAAAAAAGGAGAAAACAAAAATGATAGACCATGTAAGCCTTGGGGCTGTACACACACACACACAAGTAACTATTTAGAAAATAAAAAAATAAAATATATAAAAGAAGATAATAAAAAAGATAGTGATAAAACCTAAAGATATAGGTTTTATTGCTGTCTTTTTTGTGTTAAAAAAGTTATTAATGTTAAAAAAATATATAAGAGAACACAAATAAGGAGGATAAAAGTAAAATGAAAAATAAGAGAAAATACTTAAAAAAAGAACGAGGAATTACATTAATTGCGTTAGTTATAACAATAATTGTTTTACTAATATTAGCGGGAGTATCAATTGCTATGCTAACAGGAGATAATGGAATACTTACACAGGCAGCAAGGGCAAAAGAAGAAACAGAAAAAGCCCAAGAGAAAGAAGAAACAACATTAGGCAATTACGAATACTATATAAGTCAATATACAAATGGTGGATATATAGAAAGTAAAAGAGTAAATGCGCCAGTATTAAAAGATGGAATGGAATTAGTATCTTATGATGAAACAAGTAAAGAGTGGATAACTAACAATTCTACTTCAAGTTTTGATTATATAGCAGGAGAAGGAACAGAAGATAATAATTCTAGTAAATGGGCAAATGCAAAAGTTACAATAGATGGCGTAGATAGTTACTTTGTGTGGATACCAAGATATGCATATAAAATAACATATAATAATCCAGAAGACATAAGTGCAGGAGGAACAATAGATGTAAAATTCTTAAAAGGAACAAGTAATATAGCATCAGATGGAACTGTATGTAAATATGCAGATGATAGTACATTAAATAAAGAAACAGATTATATAATACATCCAGCATTTACATCAAATGAGGATTTAGGTGGCTGGAGAAATGAACTTACAGGAATATGGATAGGAAAATATGAAAGTAGTTTAGTAGATAAATCAGATAGTAGTAATATAGTTACAAATGATGATGAAACAGGAAATATATTATTATCAGAAAACACAGATAAAGCAATAGCGGTACAGCCAGGTATGAGTTCATGGAGATATTGTACAATAGGAAATATGTACACAAATGCAAGAGCATATGCAATAGATTTAAATTCACACATGCTTAAAAACAGTGAATGGGGAGCAGTAGCATATTTAACACACAGCCAGTATGGAAGAAATGGACATGAAATAGATATAAATGATAATAGTAGTTTTATAACAGCTGATGAAGGAATTGAAGCAAGTAAAACACAAAGTAGCACAGGAAATGTATATGGAATATATGATTTAACAGGTTGTACATCAGAATTTGTGGCAATATACTATAATAAAAGTACAAGTAATAGTTTAATAGATAATGGAGGGGCATTTGCAAAAAAAGATGGATTGAGTACAGAATATGCAACAGCATATTTAGGAGACGATGTAAATGAAAATTATATTATAGGTGATGCGACTTTAGAAACAAGTAACTGGAATGGAAGTTATGCCTCTTTCTTGGATGAGGTTCATCCGTTTTTTAACAGAGGAGGTTCTTATAATAGTAGCACTGATGGATATATATTTTTATTTAGTAGAAATGACGGAGGAAAAGGTTATGCAAATGTGGGGTTACGTATAAGCCTTGCAATATAAAAATAAAATATGATTTATGTACTAAATTGCGTGTGTCACGAAAAAGTCGAAAGACTTTTGTAACTGTATAAATGATGGTAGCAGACCTACCGCAGGCGTCATTCAGGTGAAGCCTGCAAACCACTCTAAGGTGCTGTATTCAAAAGATATGGTATTGAGCGTTAGAGAAAAGGCAACAAGAGTTGTCAGGTGTGTATTATGGAGATGAAAGACCATATGAACCACTTACGAAAGTATCGAAAAGTACAAGACTTCATCAAAATCAAAGTATGGCGATTTGCTTTGAGACAAAGTCTAGCGGAAACCTGATTACTGGCTAGATGGGGGACGGTACAAAGGTGGCATGAACATAATATGGGCATTTATACGGAACGTGAGAACCTACGGGCTAATGTTAAGGGAGTATATCAAGTAGCAGAAACTACAAGATAAGAGTACCAATGTAGTCATAGGGGCAGACCAAGCCGTAGTAGTGAAGAAGTTCTTGTAATGGGAATGGAGCAAAGGGCTTGGAGTTATCAGTTTGTATAAATAAGTCAACTAGAAATAGGAGGAACTTATGGAAGAAACAAAACCGTTCGAAATTGCAAAACAAGCAGTTAAAATAGCATTTGAGAGAGTAAAAGCTAATAAAGGAACATATGGGATAGATGAACAAAGTATATCAGATTTTGAATTAGATTTGAAAAATAATCTATACAAAATATGGAACAGAATGTCATCAGGAACATATTTTCCAAAACCAGTAAAAGCGGTAGCAATACCAAAGAAAAATGGTGGAACTAGAATTTTAGGTATACCAACGGTTGAGGACAGAATAGCACAAATGGTAGTAAAGATATACCTCGAGCCAAATGTAGAGAAAATATTTCATGAAGATTCATATGGATATAGACCAAATAAATCAGCAATACAAGCAATAGGAGTATTACGAGAAAGATGTTGGAGAAAAGATTGGGTAGTTGATTTTGATATCAAAGGACTATTTGATAATATAAGACACGATTATCTAATTGAAATGGTCAAAAGACATACGAATGAGCAATGGATAGTTCTGTACATAGAAAGATGGCTAAAAACACCATTTAAAATGCAAGATGGAACAATAGTTGAAAGACCAGCAGGAACACCACAAGGAGGAGTAATAAGTCCAGTATTAGCAAATTTATTCATGCACTATGTATTTGATGATTTTATGAGCAAAGAGTTTCCTAATATACCATGGGTAAGATATGCAGATGATGGAGCTTTAAATTGTGTATCAATTAAACAAGCAAAATATATAATTAAAGTTTTAGATAAAAGATTTAAATTATTTGGTTTAGAATTAAATTTGGATAAAACTAAGATAGTATATTGCCAAGATGATAATAGAAAAGGAAATTATGAGAATACATCATTTGACTTTCTAGGATATACATTTAGGAAAAGAATTGCAAGAAAGAAAACAGGAGAGTTATTTGTAAGTTTCCTACCAGCAATGAGCGATAAAGCGCAAAAAGAAATAAGGAAAATAATCAGAGGTTGGAGATTACAAGATAAAACGAGCAAAAATCTCAAAGAAATAGGAGAGAAAATAAATCCACAAATACAGGGATGGATAAACTATTACTCACAATATTATAAAACAGCTATATACAATATACTAAGATACATAAATAGATGTTTAATTAAATGGGTAAGAAGAAAGTATAGAAATAAGAATTCTAGGAAAAGAGCTACAAAATGGTTAGATAAAATAGCAAAAGAAAACTCAAATATATTTGCACACTGGAAGTTTGGAGCAACACCAACGGCAAGATAACTGGGAGCCGTGTGATGGGAGACTGTCAAGCACGGTTCTGAGAGGAGCTTGAGGGGAAGTTCCTCAGGCTTACTTACTTTGTGTCTAACTATGCACTAGAAATAGTGCTTTTTATTAACTTTTTTCCACTAAATACGACATTTGTATTGTAAAAATTATGTAAAGATGATAAAATTATAGTGCAATGTAGGAATACTATTTTGTTAGGAGTTACTTTTATGGGTAAAAAAGAGCGGTTCTATGCTGATGTAATGGCAGCACATCCAGAAGTTACTGGGTCATGCAATATAGTAACTGTACGGCTTCCTAGTGGTGAGAAGTTCCACTTTATTGTAGACTGTGGACTGTTTCAAGAAAGAGAACACGAAGAGTATAACAAAAATTTGATGTTTAATCCACTTAATATTGACTTCTGTCTTGTTACACATGCACATGTAGATCACATTGGTAGATTTCCTCTTATGGTAAAGAAAGGATATAGAAAGTCTATCTATGCGACCGAAGATACTAGAAAGGTCATGTTTTCTGCACTAGACGATAGTGCAAAAGTAATACGAGAAACAGCAAGACGAAGAAATGAAAAGCCACTTTATGTGGATGCAGATGTCGATGAAACCATGAGACTGGTAATTGGTTGCAGTTTCGGTAAATGGGTACATGTAAGAAACAATGTAGACGTTGCTTTCTTTAACAATGGGCATCTGTTTGGTGCATCAATGATACTTGTTAAAATTAGTTATCCTGGTGAAAACGATATAAACTTGCTATTTACAGGAGACTATAATAACAAGAATGTGTTTCTTGATATAGCACCACTTCCTGACTGGGTGTATGGAATACCAGTTACAATTATTCAAGAAGCAACTTATGGAGACATGAATTCTTCCGAGATAGAAAGGTGCTTTGTAGATAATGTAGTAAAGAAAACAAAAGGTGGAGGAATTATTGTAGTACCAGTATTTTCTCTTGGACGTATGCAAGAAATTCTTTATCTATTTAAAATTTTGCAAGATAGAGGAAAAATCTCGTCTGAAATTCCCATATATGTTGATGGAAAACTTGGAATAAAGTACACTATCATGTGTAAGAATGGAGAATTCCAGATAAAAGATGAGATGAAAGAATTCTTGCCAGAAAATGTTATTTTTGTAGATAAGTCTACAAGAATAGATGTAATCAATGACAAGAGAAGTAAAATCATTATAACAACTTCGGGAATGGGTTCATACGGTCCTGCTCAACTTTATATTCCGACATATATAACCAATAAAAATGCACTTATTCATTTTACAGGTTATACGGCAGAAGGAACATTGGGTAGAACACTTAAAGATGCACCATTTGGAGAAGTTGTTAAAATAGGAGGTGTATTCTACAAAAAAGCAGCAGATGTTGAATATACAAATGAGTTTTCAGCACATGCTAAAGCTGATGAAATGATAGAGTTTCTAAAGCAGTTTACACACCTAAATCTCGTTCTTGTAAACCATGGTGAAGTAGATACAAAGGAGGCATTTGCTAAACGAATTCTAAACGAAGTTAACGCAAGAAATGTAGGAGTATTGGGAAGGCAATATTTCTTTAGAATTAATCCATATGGCTTGGTTGATAGTAAAGCAACTAAGTTCTTGTAATTCCAAGAGAAGGCATCCAGAGTTGGGTGCTTTCTCTTTTTCAACATAAAAATTATTTTAATTTATAAATAATTTTAACTTAACATTTTAAAAATATAAAAGTTAAAATCGCAAATGCACAAGTTAGTGCACAAGTTAAAGATAAGAATGCACAAGTTAGTGCACAAGTTAAAGATAAAAATGCACAAGTTAATGCACAAGTTAGAGAAAAAACGCACAAGAA
>CALXZC010000007.1 GCA_944393135.1 uncultured Clostridia bacterium
TCTAACAGATGTAAAATAGTCGAACTTCAAGAATATACTGAGGATGAATTAAAAGAGATAATAAGTAATAGATATAAAGACATAGATAAAGGTGTCTTAAATCCAATCGTGAAGGCTTCTAAAGGGGTTCCAAGAACAGCATTAGGCTTAGCTCAAAGTGTAATATCAGGAGCTAAAACAGATGGTATAAAAGAAATAGATGAAGCAGAAGTGAACAACGTTTTAACATCCAGATTTGCAATCGACCCAGATACAGGTCTTAGTAAAAAAGAATTTGCAATCATTCAAAGAGTATGTGATAAAGGACATTTATCTACAACAGCAGTTGCTAATTTATTAAAGACTTCTATAAAAGACGCTCAGACACAGTATATAAGCCCACTTCAAGTATCTGACTGGTTATGTATTACACCAAGAGGTATTGTACCTGGATTCAAAGCATATGAAAATTATCGAAAATTCATAAAGAAAATAAAATAAGGAGGTGATATGAGTGAACAAAGAAATCTGGAAAGATATAAAAGGCTATGAAGGACTCTACCAAGTATCAAATCTTGGTAGAGTTAAACGTTTAGAGTGGAAAAGATTTAGCTTAGGCAAATGGCAAACAATAAAAGAGAAAGTATTAAAACAAACTGTCAGTACAACAGGTTATTGGCATACTTCATTAAACAAAAATGGAAAACATTATACCTATAAAGTTCATAGACTGGTAGCAAAAGCATTTATTCCTAATCCTGATAATTTACCCTGTATAAATCATAAAGATAATAATCCATTAAATAATAATGTTAAAAATTTAGAATGGTGTACTTACAAATACAATAATAATTATGGAAATCATAATGAAAAATTAAGACAAAGTCGTTTAGGTAAAAAAGCTAGTGAAGAAACAAAGCAAAAGATGAGAAATGCTAGTCCAAAAAGACTATCTGTTCAATGTATAGAAACTAAAACAATTTATAAATCTATAAATGAGGCTTCAAGGAAAACAGGAATTGATGCAAGTAGTATAAGTAAAGCTTGTAAAGGAAAAAACAAAACAGCAGGAGGATACCATTGGGAATATATATGAACAGTCTTTGGTATAAATTACTCAGTATGTCTGTACCTTTTTTACCCCAGCACCCCAAGACCCTTGAGGCTTTAAGACTACCTTATGTACGAAACATTTGTTCGATGTGTGTGTTGCGCGTGAGTTTTACGCGTACACACATTTAAAATTTATCCCAGTTCACGTTCACTTTTGACAAAATTTTTAATTTTTATAAAATCTACCAGTATTTTACATTTATAAACAATTTAAACAGAAGTTTGGTTTACGTAATACTCGAGCACTGATTGCTCTGCTTAGACAAGAAAAGTGTTGTCATCCGTTTACATAACAACTAAATTTAACATAAATAAGCTATATTAATATTATGGAAACGAAAATTGTTTATAAATAAAAACAGAACACACAATGAACACACTTTGTTCGCTTTTTTAGCAGAGCAATGGCTGTAACTATCTATTTCAATATAGTTGTGGGGTTTGTTTTTCTTTTGTCTTTTTATTTCAAAATTATGCCGTCGCGAAGCCATCGTAAACAAAATTATATTCCTCAACATAAATTTTTATCAAAAATGCTTGAAAATTGCCTCGCTCTAGGAAATATTGACTTGAAAAAACTGTTTATAAATTTTTCAAGGCAATCTCTGTAATCCAGTAATACCAGGCTTTTGAAATATAAACGTTTAAGTTGACATAAAAAAAGACAAGAACTAGATTACAGAGCAGAGCAATCAATAGGCGTGTTGTCTTTTTCTCCAAAACCTTGATTTGATTGCTCTGCTGTTGTTTAAAAATAAAGTTTCTAATATTTTTTTTTAAAAAAAAAATTAATTTAAAAAAAATTTTTCATTTTAAAAAAAAATTTTATAAAAAAATATATTTTATGTGATGAGGAAAAAAGCAGAGCAATCAAATTTAAAAAAACCCTTATATTCCAAGCTATTTTGTGATTGCTCTGCAATTGTTTATAAATAAAAAGCAAAGCAATCTGCACGTTACACACTTGACTTTAAATTAAAATTGCTACCATCATACCCATACTATACCCCCTTATTTCACACCTACTATAACACATTGTTTGCTACCTTACCTATCCACTTACCTATCCACTTACCCATACACTAGTCTACACCTCAACCTATACTATTGACAAACCCCAACATATACTATATAATTAGCCTAACGAGGAGGTGGCTACTATGCCAGAAATAAAAATCAAATTAACAAATGAAATTCATGAAAAATTAAAAGAATATGCAAAAGAAGATGACCGTTCACTAAATAAATATATAACCAGAGGACTTGAATATTTAGCTAATATGCCAACACCATATCACAGAATTATAGGTGGACCGGGTGTAACACCTACCCCAGCAGAACAAATCACACAACAACCATTTGTCTATACACAGGCACAAGCAAACATACCTACTACACAGGCACAAACGGCTACAAACGTGGACACTTCACAGATGACAGGTCTAGAGCATCAGGAGTATGCCAGAAAGCAAGCAGCTGAAGCCAAGACTAAAATGGCACTAGAGAGGCAGGCTCAGAAGCAGGAGCAGCATGATAAAGCTCATGCTCTTACTCCAGAAGAAGAACAATTACAAAAACAAAAATTAGAATTACAAAAGCAAAAAATGCAGGAGAAGCGTGATAGCCTAATCAGAGATAAAGCTATTGAACTAGACCTAGAAGACGCAGAGAGATATACTGAAAACTGGCTACTATCTGATTACTTTGGTATGGAAACGATGATATGTGCTAACTATGATGAGAAAGAAAGAGGTATTCCTAATCCATATAAAAATAAGCCATTAGATGAATTATATAAATACATGGATGAGATAAAACAAATAGAAATAAAAGAAAGAGAAGAAGAAACAAGACGTGATGCACTCCCTCATGACATCGACGACTATGACTACAAATCAGAAGACTTCATCCGTGACATAGATAGACTAAAAGACATATGGGTGGAGCGTGGCACATCTAGCACTACTTATGAAGGTGAGCGTGACTTCGACATATTATTTAATTATTATTTTAGAAAAGGTCTATACCATGACTTCGAGCAGCGCATGAACCACCCATATGAAGCCTTTAACGAATTTAATCAAAATGATATGCAGGACCTGTCTAATGCCTTTAACAGAGATATATCTGATATAGATGTCCGTTATATAAATTACCTAATGGAGGGCGAGGGTGCTTACTACAGACAGTCCCACGGCATGACTTCATATTATGAAGACTACCAGAAAAAACGCGAGGAGTGGCAACGCATTATTGATGAGGGCAATACTAAAAAATATAAGACGGAGATATAATAATAAATTAAATAAATTAAATAAATTAAATAAATTAAATAAATTAAATAAATTAAATAAATTAATAGGAGAAATATATTTATACATATATTATCTCCTATTTTTATTTTAAATGCCTTAAAATCAATCCTCGTGCGTCCAAGACCTATTCTATTACCACTTCATCACTCCTATTCCTCATACACTCTTGCCACTTCTCTTTTTGTCTTGCTCTCCTCGCTTTGATATATTTTTTATAGTCTTCTTCACTATAATAATTTATATTATTTTTATTTATATCTGCATCCTGTTCACTTTTAGTTTTATTAATAACTTTTAAACTTTCTCTGAATGCTTTTGCTTCGCTCTTACTTTCGCTTTCACTATAATGATTCATATTATTTTTTGAAGTAGTATGCCTGTCCTCACGCATACACTTGCATTTATATTCTTGAAATAATTTATTTATTCTGGCTTGCTCTTTCTTCGGTAATCTGTTGAACCATATGTGATTTATATTTCTTAAAATGGCACCATTCTCCTCTGATGCAGCTCCTCCTGCTCGCCTCTCCCTTATGTGGTGAAACGTTAGTGCCATAAGCTCTTTTCTTTTAGATTTATTATATTTTTTTAAGTCCTGTTCAATTTCGTCTCTTGTTCTTAAACCTAATTCTTCGATAAAACATTTCTTTCCATATTTTCTTATCATATTATCTTTGATATTTTTATTACTGCTCATGTTTAGCCCCTGTTCATAATTATAATATATTTTTTAAAAATAATAAATAATAAATAATAAATAATAAATAATAAATAATAAATAATAAATAATAAATAATAAATAATAAATAATAATTAATAATTAAAATAAAAAAGACCAGGGCGCTTACACGCTCTAGTCTTATAAGTTTTATTTAACTGTGATTATTTATACCACATATATTATACCACATCAGGTGGCAGGCCGTCAACTCTATTTTTTAATAATTCATATCCTAGAGCCTTACCCTTCTCACCACCAATTATATTATGAACACACTCGTGTTCCCAAATCGTTAAACACACTAAGTTCTCCACTGTGTTATTATTTTTATTCCAGTCTAAGTGATGAATTACACAGCCTTCAGGCACTTCCATCCCGTGTTCATGCTCCCAGATTGCAATGTGCAAGCGCTTACGATTGCCAGATGTGCAGACATAATAACCAGTACCTTTTTCTTTAGCATATTTCTTCCCATTATACATATGCTGTCCTTCTCGCGTACGCACATCTTTTCTTTTATTATTATTAAACATATCTCCTATCATAATAACGTCCTCCTGCGTCTATAATTTTTCATTTTACAAGCGTTACTACAATATTTTGCATAAGTTTATCAAATTATTGAATATATGTCAATTCGATATTATAACAGTCTTCTATTACTTCCTGTTATCATTCTTCCTTCCCATAAATCGATTGTTCCGTATCTTAAACTGTCCAGTGGTCACAGAAAATGGTCGTTTACATTTGGCCATTCCTGTATAATCACCTCTTTTCCGTTTATATCTCGTCTTGGGAATTCAGCTCCTACCATTTCAGCCCAGGTTCCGGGACATTGTTCACTATCAACCCATAATTCTTTTAAATTGCCGTAACCTCCAGTTAAGAATTGATATGATACGTCTCTTGAACCATTACCTTTTTTGACTGGGTATACATTAAGTCCTGTTCTTCTTAACCCATCAATGATTCTATTGTCTATTTCTGAGTTTATAACACTTGACGGTGTTATATTAAGACTTAATCTTTTGCCTATGCCTCCGCCGTGTCTATTTAAAACCTCTTTTACGTGTTCATATATACCATCTTCTGACCATCTTGCTCCTCCGCACTCGTCTATTACCCATAAAACTTTAGCAAGTTTATTATATATACTGACTGTAAAAGCGGTAATATCAGGAGCGTATCCATAGTCAATTCCTAAGCACACCTTCCAATTACTTTCTCTCGCTAAATGCCAGTTTTCTTTTGCGTCCCAATCCAAATCTTGTTCACGCATCGCCTTGATATTTGAAAATACCATTGTAGCTGGATCTCCGTACTTCTCCCATGATGATGTGTCGCCATTCTTGCAGATTCTCCTCACGCATAGTCTCTGCCATTTCATAGGTTTGAGTTGGTATTATTCCTTTTGGTATATCGTATAAGTTGACATGTTTGAAGTAAACCTTTTCTTTTTTAGTTCGCACTTCTCCACTTTCTCCTGTGGTCATAGCTTTATCATTGTTCCAGCCTATATTTAGCCAATGACTTGGACTAAAAGGTGTATTATATGTGAATATGGTTTCAAATATATCGCCACCTCTATATAAAGATAAAAGCACCTGGTTTACATCGTGCTGGCTCATAAATTGATCCGCTTCTTCATTTTTGTATTAACATTATATTTCTATAATGAATAGACTATATCATATATATAATACCTATTACCAGTATTATATACCCCACCACTTCGGGCATGAAATACCCTACGATACTCGTTCTCTCTTATAGTTTTTCTCTATAAGATACCTTTCTCTAGTCGTTGGAGCTTATTATTTAATATTTTTATAACTTCTATAATGTACTACTCTATTTATGGTTGGTTCACTTACTCCATATTTTTTAGCAAGTGCTTTCATGCCAAATTCCTTATCATGTGGAATATAAATACTTCTTAGTTCTCGTACATCTTCCTCTGATAATATAGCTTTTCCATTCGCAGTACCTTCTGGAGCTTTCTTATTTCCATATGTATAAGAATGTTGTATGTTCTCACTTTTAGTTACCCACTCGAGATTGTTCACTGAATTATTAGCTCTATTACTATCTTTGTGATTTACTTCTGGCTTATTTTCGGGATTTTCGATAAACGTTTCTGCAACTAGTCTATGAATAGAACACGTTTTACTTTTAAATAATTTGATAAGTTTATACCCGTTTTGAAGTTTCATTTGGTGATAGTATCTTTTTATCACCATTTCTAATGTTTCCAAAATTACTTATTTCGTAATTTTCAAAACCTTTTATGGGTTTCCAAATTTCGTTCATAATGCACCACCTCTATATGAATTTAATCTACAATATTATATCATATAAAACTGGTCATTACAATAAAAATATTAAATAATCTTGCTTCAGGATTGCCCATTTTCCGTTTGCTATCACGTTCATACTTAACCTTGTTACTATACCTTAATGATTAGTTAAGCCATATATATGTCACCATATATACTTAGTAGTCAAGTCTTTAGGGGTTTCCCTGAATTCAATGGGTTTTACGTGGTCTGAAGAATGTTTAACCACACGAAGCGGCAATAGCCGTCCCGGAAATTTAATAGATTTTACTTTACCATAGTCTTCCGCTGTATTTAAGTTGGCAAATTTAATTACACTTTTGGTACCTTTAAGCCTTATTTCCATTGGGTTTGTAAGCATTTGAAATTTGTCTTCAACTCCTAAATTAATAATTGCATTAGCAAGCTCTGCATAAACAGATGTCTTAAGTGTATTTGAATATTTTCTAAGTGCTAAGCAGCTAGACCATGGTTCTCCATTTTTATGAACAGCTGCTAATGCTAATAACGAGAGTATTATATGATGTGCCGCGAAATAAGATTTACCAGAAAAACGACCACCTCTCAAAAACATTTTTCTTGAATGAGTAAGTTGAGGACCTATGCCATCTTCAAAGCAAGTCCCAGTAATTTGGTAAAATCAGGTCACTTAATTTTAGTTTCATAGGGACGTTTTCACCTCGCTTTCTTTTACATATTTCCACATTTCAGTCATCTTCTTCCTCCTTCTCTTTATTTTTTCCTTTATACAAGTCGTTTAAAAATGTTATACCCTCAATGCCCTCACCTCCGTATAAAGACAGATATTGTTCAATTGCCTTTAATCTATCGGCGTCTCTTGCTTGTTTGTTCTTTATAATACTAGATAATATAGCTTTAATACTATCACTGTCAACTAAACTGTAATCTAAAGCTTTATATCTTTCAATTGTGGATTGCACCTGCTTCCAACCAAGTAAATTTTGCCTTGCTTCACTAAGACTGGTAGGGTCTAGGTTTCCACCCATTTGGTCGTCTAAATATAATATTTCGGCGACTTCTTTTACATACTCGTCTTGAAGTAGCCATACGGCGTCCTTACACTCGTTAAGCCATATAGGCTTTAGTTTTCTATAAATATTTTCTACACTTTTTTTATATCGTTCACCGTCTTCATATCTATCGCCTTTTAGAAATGTTCCAACTAAATCTTCTGCGTCTAGTACTTCTTTTTTCTTTTCATCTTCCATATTACACCTCCGAATATAAAAAATCACTATATAATATTTTTATTCCATATTCTTCTGCGATTTCTTTTTCGATTCTACAACCTCTGGCATTCTCCCAACCGTCGCACATAAAGAGTGCGTCTACTCTAGCTAATGCCATTATAGATTTCCCTAAAAAATATACACCTGCGTTTATGCATTCTGGTACAAAATCGTCGAATAGTGTATCTGCAACCGCTATACCTTTTTCTGCAAATAGTTTAATTAATTCTTCACGCTCTTTATTTATTTCATTTTCTGTTCTGCCTCCTATCGGCTGGCTGAGCATTATTTTCATGTTTTCCCTCCTTTAATTCAATTAATCTATTTATTAACGTATCTAGTCTTTCTTGTTCTTTTCCTATTGCACCATCTAAAATTAATTGCATTGTATATTTAGATATGTCTAGGGTAGATTTCTCTTTTATGAAGTCTGCAAAATAATATAGTCCGACTGTTTGTATTTTGAATTTAACATTGTCTCCTACGCTGTTATCTACCTTTTCTTTTATTTCTTTTAATTCCTTTATATTGCCTACTTTTAACGCTATTGCATTTAATATTTTATCTTTTTCTCTCATAATTATTTCTCACTTTCATTTATAAATAATTTATTTAAACTCATTTTTTTATCGTTCATAGCTTTTTTCATTTCTACTTTGTAACCTTTGTCTTGCATAGATTTTATAGCTTTACCAAGTTTCATACTAAATGCTTTTTCTTTCATTAATGCCTCACCAGTTGCCATTTCATTATGCCAGTCCATATATTCGTTATACAAGTCTTTAGTCCAAATACTTTCTTTACGTTCAGTTATATACCATTCTAAGAATTCTTGAATTTCGGCATCAAATCCACCAGAGAATACTCCCTCTAGTTTTTCTTTCATGCCCTCACTATCTTCTAGTACTATTTCTCCTAATAGCCAATGAATGTAGTCATATCTACACTTATTAGCAAACCAAGCTAGACTTCCGTCTTTTAAACTGTCTAAAACTCCTTTTTCTTTTGTATACATATTCATAACTCTAACACCTTTAGTATTAAAAGCGTCCTCACTCATTTTGTATTCAGCCACTTTAGATTTATCCATTGTGTTCAAAACTAATTTGTGCTGTAAATCTCCGTCTTTAACTGAGTCAGGTATATGAAACTCTGTAGGTAATATCTTAACACGTCTTTTCATACCTTCTGATTTATCATATAGTTCAAATTCAAAATTAGTACAAGCAATAATTTGCGGTAATACTTCTAATCTTCTTTTCGGCTTAAACTTTTCATTTATTATGACTGTATCAGTACCTGTAAGCGCACCTTTGATAGCACTGAATGCGTCTCTGTTATATATTCTGTTCATATCATCTACTACGCACAAGATTCCATGATCAAGTCCTTCTCCCCAGAAGTTATCATTAGCTGACGTATCAAATATTTTACTTTCATTAAACATTTCTTCTCCTAAGCATAACTTGATTAAGCTGGTGTATAAAGACTTTCCGTTTTGTCCTCCACCTGCTAGAATAACTATTTTTTGAAGTTGATTAGCGGGTATCATACTAGCTCCAGCAATTATATATAACCATTGTTCAACCTCTGATTGAGGTTTTCCGCTAGAATCTCTTGATAATTCTTTAATAAATCTAGTTATATTTCCTCCTAAATCTTCTTTATGTTCTTTTACCCAATCTTCACTATACCAAGTCCAAGGTAATACCACATCTGTAGGTGGTCTTTTACCAAGCCAAGAGAAGTCGTATGCGTCTGGTGTTATACAACTTAGGATTTTGTTTTTAACTATTATGTATTTATCATTTCTCTTAATCACTTTATCATCTTCTGCACACATTTGCATTAGCTGTACCTCCACTTCTTTGAAAAATACGTCTTTGAAATTTTGGTCACTGTGGGCTCTAAGTTTTTGTCTGAACACTGTTATATTACCATCATAGTCAAATGGTCCGTCTACTTCTTTGAATAATAGACCTTCAAAAGTTCCGTCGGCTTTACGTCCTCTACCATAAAAGTCTAATTCATTATATAAATATTCTGCTGCTCTACGTTCATCTATTTTGTTTTCTGCTTTTCCTTCTACTTTTGTCCATATTCTGGTTTCCTCGTCGAATGTCCAACCTTTAGACTTCAAACTGTCAGCTTCATATTCGTCCCAACGTTTGTCTATGTCTCCAAGTAAATCACTTTCTGACATTGCTGGGCCTAGTTTAATTAAATATTCGTCATGTATTATTTGAATTATTGTTTTAAATTCATCTAACAAAAATCCGTTAGAACAAGCAAAAAAACTACATTTTGAAAATATCTGATTATGTCTTCCACCTTCGCCCATTGTCATTAATTGAGTAAATGGTGTATCTCTTAAACTATATTCACTTTTTCCTGGTTTTCCTTCTTTGTATAAGTCAGCGTCTTCACCTTTACCCCATAACCAGTATGGTAAAACATCAAGTTTTTCGATGTCTATTCTGGCAGGAAGAACAGGTTCTAAATCCCAGCTACAGAATTCTTCACGATCCATTCCACATACACGCATTATTTGAACTGGTAAATCTTTTTTAGTGCCAAATTTACTACCTTTGCTGTCAAATTTATATCCAAACCAGTTTGTACCAGTTGTTACTTCTACGTTATAAAACTCGGGTGTTCTGAATAAGAAATGGTAACCATGCTGTGTTTTTAAAATTAAACATTTTAGTCCAGAACGTAATATAATTTTTTTCATTTCTTCTGCTTCATCTGGATTATCAAAATCTATGAACATACAACCTTCTGGTACATATCTTGCATAATTAGGTTTTTTAACTTCATCAGTAGCTTGTGCGTATGTTAAAAAATATCCTTTAAAAGGTGTTTTACTTGCTTTATATATTTCTGCTTGTTCTGGGTCTCCAGCTTTAAATTTCGCTTCATCAAATTTATAGGGTGTCGCTGGTAGTTTACAAAACTTAAAGTCTACAAACTTACTCATTTATATAACACCCCCATCTGTTAATATTTTAAAAATTTCAGCAATATATTTAATTATATCTTGCTCGAACATAGTTAAATCTTTTCGTTTATTATGAATCTGGTTTATTTCTGCCATCAAAATAAGACGGAAATCAGATTCATCTACGTTATCTTTTGCTCGTATTTCGTTCAATTCTGAAATGAGCGTAGTAACTGCAAATCTTCTTTTCGCCCTATCGTATGAATCTCCCCCCTTTTTTACATAATCTGCTACGCAAAACCATAAACCATCTGGAATTTTTGAATTATGATTAAGCTCAAAATCTAGTTTAGTTATTTTTAGAGACATTATAACCTACCTACCTTTCACCTATATTATTTCATATATCTCTTTTTTTGTCAGCTATTTCACAAGTGTATACTCTTGGGTCAGCAACATATGTGTCAAAAAATTTGTCATAATATTCGCGGTTTTTATCGCATAATATAACGTCTGCTTTGTTCACTGCTCGTAATAAACTTCCTGATCCTGCGAAAAAATCTCCTATTACATTTCCTTCATGGTCTGCGTCAGATAACCATACTAAATGTTCAAGTAGTTTTCTTGGTTTTTGCGTTGGATGACATAGTTTATCATCTCTATAGTTTCCTTGTGGTTTTGCAAACTTCAAAACACTACTTTTATCCCATAAACCTACTTCTTTATTTAATCTTGGATTACCTTTTCTTATTATTATAATTGGTGTTATATCATAGCAAAAGTCTCCTGATATACTACTTATCATATTTGGCTGTTGCCAAAAGATAACTCTATTTACATCAAATATTTGATACGCTAAATACAAATATCTCATTGACCAGAATACGAACATGAAGCTATCGTCTGCTAATTTTTTGTGAGCTCTGCAATACCATTTATAACACCATTCCTTATATTCTTCCAGTTTTTGCTGTTCTTCCCATGGAATAGCTACTTCAAATCTTGGAGTAACTATACCTTTTTCTAAATCACTTTCACTTGGAGAAACTTTCGCTGTATATCTTGAATGAAAAACTGCTGCTCCATTTTTGTTCTTCATATTTCCTGTTAAAACATTATAGGGTGGGTCTAGAATCCATAAGTCAACGCTCTCGTCCTCGATTGTATCTAGCCAGTTCATACAATCACTTTTAGTGAATACTCGATTGCTCATAAAATTTATACCCCTTTCTATTATAAAACAAGAGTCCCCTTAGACACTTTTGTTTTTTGTTTTTCCGCTTCTGCGATTTCTCTGTAATGTTTATTCCATAATTCTAATATTGAATTACCTATTTTTTTATCTATTTCAAATTTAAACCAGCGGTAACCAGTTTTAGTTAAATTTAAACATCTCAATTCGTCTATCTTTTTTGCAATTTCTTTTTCTTCTTTATTACCTTTTAATAACATCATATAATATAATTGAAGCTGACAGTTGGTAATCCATTCATCTAAATTACTACTTGTTTTCCAATCTATCATACATATTTTATTATTAACGACTGCTACACAATCTATAATACCTTTTATACCTAGTTTCTTATTTATTACTTTCTGCTCTGTATATAAAGGTTTTATTTCCCAGTTTATTCTTTCATCTAACCATTCTTTCCAAACGGTTTCATAAGCTGCGTATTCTAATCCTAAATGAGGTTCATATCCAGTTGTTCCTTCATACCAATTAAGCCAGTCTTCTATATATTTATGAACTGCTGTACCACGCTCACCAGCAGCAATTAAAATGTGTTCTGGAATACCAGAGTTTTCAAATTTATTTCCAAAAATTGCATTTAATACACTTGTTACACCGCGAAAAGGTGCGTTAAAAAACTCAGAATCACTATATGACTTCATATTTGTTTATAACTCCTTTTTTCTCTTGACAATATAATAATATATTTTTGATTTTTTTACAATAGATTTTTATAAATTTAGCCAAAATATTTCTTGTCTCGGAGGAAGCCCGCAAAAGTAGACATTTCTAGGGTTTTTCGTTATGTAAACCCGCGATATTTTAGGGTTTTAATCCGTAATTTCCTTCTTATTTATTATATATGCGCGAAGAAGAAATAAAAAAAAGACAAGAAACCTATTGACTTATTATTAAAATTGTTGTATATTAATGATGTAGGAACTTAGTCCTACAAAATACCATATTATTTCCCATCTAACTTACAATTAGATAGAGGGTGAGAATAGAGTGAGAATTAACTTATGAAACAACACTCTATTCTCATAATATTATTTATTATAGAAAGGAGAGGATAAAATTGTGGCAAAATTACCAAGTGAAATCAAGTTAACAAGACATGCGCAGATACGATTAGAAGAAAGAAAAAATTCAGTTAATTATAATACTAAAAATCTAATGAGAAGTTCGTGTAAATGGTACGGAAAAGATGATTTGATTAAAAATAGTAAACTATATCTACACTGTTTATATGTATGTAGAAAGTCAAATCAAATGGGATATATTACAGACGGAAATATTGAAGTAATTTATAATAAGTCTACAGGCGTTGCTATTACTGTGATGGAAGTAAAAGAAAAGTTTTTACCAATTACTCAATACATTAAACCGAAATATTTAAAACAGATAGAATTAAAAAAGGAGAAAATAAAAATGAAGAAATCAAAAACAATTATCGGAACTTGCCCAGATTGTGGCAGAGAGAATGTAGAAATTATTGAATCTGTTGGGATATGTAATAAATGTAAACTCAGAAAACAAAACGCAAAATATCGTAATAAAGAATACATACCTTATATTAAACTGTCAGAAGATGAGAAAAGAAAAATTGATGCGAGATCGCATGGACAAAAGAAGAAAAGCGATGATAATCAACATGATAGAGAAATACCAATTCCCAATATACCAATGATAGAAAATTACTATCAAATGAAAGCAGAGAATAATCCTGCGATTGCTCATATAGTAGAACCGAAAAAAGTGGAAAAAACATTCGACCCATTATTAGACCAAACAAGCTTTATTAATACTCTACGAAATTATGGCTGTGAAATACCGGAAAAAAATTTAGAAGATATTTTAAATGTATTAAGTTTTACAGACACATTAAAGAATGCATTTGTCACTATGACAAAAAATAATAATCAACAGACTATTTTAAACCTAGATCAAACATTAGATATAGTAGAAAGAAAACTACAACGTGATTGGGAGATAAACGGTTTTCAAGAAATAGACGATATAAAATTCAAAGGGTTCTTAACTTGGAGAAGAATGTTAAAAAGTGCTATATTCTTTTGGAAAAAATTATATCAAACAAATGCTCCTACTGAATTACAAAAAGTGTGGAATCACCATACAATCAATGATTCTAATGACAAAATAAAATGTGGGCAAAAGAAATTTCAAATAACGACAGATAGTATATCTACTATTTTAAATACTCGTAGACCATTTACACGTATATTTTACGGAACTTCAAAAGAAGATGTCTATGAACAATTCACCAAGTGGATGAATGATAGACAATTGCATGAGGATAAAAGTAAGACAACGATTGTAGAATTAAGTAATGAAGGCGAAGATGGGAGGAGTAAGCAATGAAATTAAGCAGAGATGAATTTAGACATTTGAAAAGCTTTTCAAAAGAACAAATGGAAAGATGGCTACGAGGATATTATAATGTAACATATAATAGCTTAAGAAAAGGGTTTGAGGATTCGTATAAAGATGAATTAGATAGTTCTGTACAAAATTTTATAACTGCTATCGCATATACATTACATTATAATGAAGACGTACATTTAAAGCAAGACGAGCTTGCTAGTTTTATGGATGATTTGTTTGTGAGTGTAGATATGTTTAGAAAAGGTGAATATAAACCAGAAGAATATGAAGAACAATTAAAAGAAGATGGAATAAAAATAGCAAAATATGATTACGATAGGTTATACAGAGAAAAAGACGCACCATATAAAGAAAAATATGAGGAGTTAGTAAAGTTTTTGAATGAAACTAAGTCGAAAGCTAAAATAGTTGAAGATATAAAAACAATACTTGGATTAGGAGGTGAAGATAATGACAGAGAGAGAACAACAAGTAAATAGTGTATTGCAAAGTATAGCAAAAGATATTGAAGCAAAATTACCAAAAGGTATGGGGTTTGCACTATTGGCTTATGAATTTGGAGACGCAGAAAATAGAAGAATGTTATATACTTCTAATTCAAATAGGGAAGATGTGATGCGTGCTATGGTAGAATTTTTAGAGAAAAACTTAAACGATCCTAACATGTTTGGAAAGGATGTATAGACAATGAATAAATACAATGCTTATAAATATATATGGAATAAATTAAAAGAACACATTGAAGATGAGCATGTATTAAATTTAATGCACGAGTATGAATTAGAAATACAATCGAACAGAAAATTATCAAAGAAAAAAAAGTGTAGTCAAGCGTATCCTATAAAAATATCTAAACAACCGTGGTATCATACTTACGAAATGATTGCACAAATAATTCATGGTAGAAAAACTCGTGGTACAATTAAAATGGATTTAGTTGAAAGCTTTAAAAAAGACTTTAATGAATGGACTAAACAAGTTGCTACTAACGAAAAAACAACAGAAGAATTGGGAGAGTGGCTTGTTTCAAAACACAAGGAATTTCAATCACGAGAGTCAGGTAAGTCACAAGGAGTTAGAGAACTAAAAAAAGCAAAATTTACAGAATCAGGTTTTGAAAGGAAACATAGTTATGAATTATCATTAGAGGAGCGAGCTGCAATTGTAATAGACGAGTTAATAAGTATGTTTATACCAAAAATTCCCGTAGGCTATGATATAAATACTGAATATTATAAGGAAGATTGGAAGCAAGAATTGTGGGTTTGGTGTTGGGAACATAAAGATACAGATTCTAACTTAAATTCATTAATAATTAAATATAATAGGTTACCTACTTATGAATACTCATTTCATAAAACGAATATTTTAAGTAGAATGAATAGTTATATAGTGCCTTATATTTTAAAGTTACAGCATTCGTGTAATGAAGTAGCTCGCTACCATGTAAATAACAAATTCATGAAAGAACAACTGTATCCTGCAAATAATATTCATAAATTTCTCAGAGAACATGATGATGTTGATCCAGAAGTGACTGTTTTACCAAGTACAAATCAAGAAATAATAGAATGGTTATTTAAAAAACTTCAAAATTATATTTCAATTAAAGAAGAATCATTTCAGCGTTATAGAAAAATATTAGAAATGCGTTATGGACTAAATTCAGAAAATAAAACATATACTTATAAAGAAATAGGAACTTATTTTGGTATTTCAAAACAAAGAGTATGCCAATCAGAAACTTGGATGTTACAACAATTCAGAGAAATAATAAAAAATAAAAAATTAGAAATATAGGAGGAGTTATAAATGTTAGTGGCGGACTACGAAATTTTTAAAAAAGATAGTTTATTAGGAGTGCTTGACATAGAAACAGATAACATATACCAAATGTGGGATATATCAGAAATAAAAAACTTCATAAGAAAACATATAAACGATATATGGGTACGGCTATAATTCCGAAAACTATGATAAGATACTGGCTCATGGAATGTTAACAGGGAAAATTACAACTCCAGAAAAAGCTTTTGAAGTGAGTAACAATATTATTAACAGCCAAGATAATAATATTCCTTTATTCAAAACGTTAAACAAATTAGGTATAGAAGACTATTATGAATCTAAAATTTTAATGTATGATTTGTTAGGTGATGGTGCATTTTTCTCTCTTAAACAACTAGAAGGTTTCTTAGGAATGAATATAGTAGAAAGCGTTGTACCTTTTGACTTAGATAGAGCATTAACGGATAAGGAAAAAAAGGATGTTGAAAAATATAATAAAGCTGATTTATACGGTACACTAGAAAGATTTAAACAAAGAAAAAATAGTTTCAGAACTAAAATGATGTTAGTAAAAGAGTTTGATTTACCTATTAATTATATATGTAAAACAAATGCGAAACTTACAGAAGCTATTTTATTATCGCAAAATAAAGGTGTAAATACTAGACTCAGAAGAAACTTTCAATTATGTGATTTACCTGTAAATTGGGAAACACCAGAATTAAAAATTATTTATGACTTTTTTGTTGAAGCATTAAGAGAACTGGAGTTTCATAAATGGGATACTAAAATATGTGATAAAAAGAAGCTAAGCATGAATTTAGATATATTAGGTGTTACACATACATTTGCACTAGGCGGTGTTCATGGTGGAATCAAACATTATATGTGTGGTCCTATGCCCGACGTGCGGTAGTGAGTACCGCATTGAAACAAAGTCTAATAAAAAGTTAATTTGGTTAGACGTTGGATTAACACAATGGTTCAACTGAAATCTGTTAAACATTATCAGTGGTGTTATATACAAGAAAAATAAATGGTATATAGCTAACGGGGGACCTCTAACATTATTTAGACAATCCCGTGCGAAGCAAAGGGGGAATACATGAAAGGAATCCAAAAATGGATAGACTTTAGAGGTAAAACAGGAGTTTACCTTATCCGCAATAAAATAAACAACAAATGCTATGTAGGGTCTTCATTAGATATTGCTACAAGATTGTCACATCATTTTGGAAAACTATGGAAAAGCTGTGGTAATTATGATTTGCATAAAGAAATTAGATATTATGGTAAAAAAAATTTTGAATGTAAAATATTAGAAGAAACTACGAAAAATAATTTATTATATATAGAACAAAAATGGATTAATGAATTAAATCCTGAATATAATAAAAAAGATACAAATAATCACTTTAGATGTGGTAAAACTTATTCAGAATACTTAAAACAAATTAATAAAGAAAAACACCAAACAGACGAATATAGAGCGTATATGAGTAAATTAAAAACTAAGGAAAAAGGTGTCAAAGTGACAATGACAACTCCAGAAGGTAAAAAGATTAAATTTAGTTCATATACACATGCTTATAGATATTTAGTAAAACAGTATGGCATTACCGGAAAAAAATGTTCTGTTATAAGTCACATTAGAGAATGTTGTGAAGGAAAAAGAAAAAAATGTTGCGGCTGTACCTTTGAACGTGTAGAGACTATTATGTAGGCTTACTATTGATACGTAAGTCGAAAAAGCAGATCCGAAGATATAGTCCATTTACATACTATATTATGTGAAGCAATGTACCCAAATATATTAACAAAATGGGATTTATTATCAAGAAAAGTAGATAAAAATGGTTGTGAAGCTTTTGCTGGAATGGTTCAAGCTCGTATGGATATTAAAAAGAAGCTTCATGAACCGAGTTTGTCAAAAGAAGAAAAGAAAGTATTAAAAGATCAAAGCGCTAGATATAAACTTATATTAAATACAACTTCTGGATGCATGAAAGATAAATTCAAGAAGATATATGACCCTGAATATAATACTAAAATGTGCATGCTTGGGCAGCTAGCATTGACTGATTTAATATTTAGGCTAAAGAACGCTAAACCTAGAAAAAAACCTACATGGGCGACAAATCCTGGTGAAAAGAAAAAAGTAATAGGGGATGATTTTTATTTCTTATTAGTAAATACAAACACTGATGGAATAGCTATAGAAGTAGATGATACAGACGAAGTAATGGAGATAATAGATAATATTGCTCATGAGTGGGAAAAAGATTGGAGGTTTAGTTTAGAAAAAACGGTTGCTGATAATTTATATCAAAAAGACGTTAATAATTACGTTTTTAAAGATATGGATGGGAGTATAAAAGTCAAAGGCGCATATGTTACAAAATATTCTGAGAATAATGAACAAAACACTTTAGCGATTTTAGCTAAAGCTGTGGTAGATTATTTTCTTGAAGGAAAAGATATTAGAGAAACTATTTGTAACCCAGATAACTTGGCAACTGATTATCAAATGATTAAAAAATTAGGAAACATGTACGACACCCCTACTTGGAGAAGTGCAAAGGGAGACATTATAGTTCAAAAAGTAAATCGAATATTTCCTTCAACAAATCAGTTAAACGGAGGATTATATAAACATAAAAAATCAAAAGATGTAGACGTATTAGATAAAGTAGAAGGTACACCAGAACATGTTTTAATTTACAATGAAGATATAAGAGGTAAAAAAATAGGAGAACTCGATGACATAGATTACGAATGGTATGTAGCAGAAGCCCAACGAAGGATTGATGACTTTTTACGGTAAACCAAGAAAAACAATTCGTAAAAAAGAAGGTAAATAAAGTGATAAAAAAAAATTTAAGATAAATACTTGACTTTTAATTAAATGTTGTGTATAATATTTATAAATTAATAGAGGAGGTGTTTAAAATGGATCCATTTATGGACTTAATGCTTTATGACTTCAACCCAGATAGTATGACAGAGTTGGAAAAAGAAATCTTATACAATGAAATGATAGAAGGCGGTGAGGAAAGTGTTTAGAAAGCTTAAAGACATTCCAGATTGTTTAGGTAATATAAATGGTGTTGATTTCGAAGCAGATATACCAGTAAGAATTACCACTAAACCTAAACTAAGGCAAAATGTTATTGATCTTAAATTAGATACTATTTCTATGGATAAGCAGTATCATGTACATAAGATAACGAGCTTCGGAGATCCGTTCGACGTATGGATAATAAACGATAAAGGTGAGGAAGAAGAATTCGCAGATTGGATATTCGAAGATATTGACTAAGGAGGTTTTATTTTATGGCTAATAAAAAGATAGATAGCACTATAAAGATGTGTGAAGTAGGAGACACTTTATATAGAATTAGTAAAAATGAAATAATTGAAATTACTGTAACAAATATAAGACAAAATATGTTTGATTCTTATATATATGATTACGGTAATAAGAAAAGTGATTATTTCTTTAATAAAAATATAGGTTCTAGCTATTTTAAAACAAGAGAAGAAGCTGAGCAAAAATTACAAGAAAAAGATAACATTGCAAAGAAACGTAAGTTATTAAGAGAATACGAAAAAAAATTAAATGAAAAATTAAATATGAAAGACCATTATATAGTAAAATAAATGGTTAAAAAATAATAGGAGGATTGAAATTATGATAGAAAGACAAAAAGCATATAACGTATACGTAACAAAAAATTACGATATATTCAAAAGATTAGTAGGGAATAGAGATATACCAGAAACAAGAATAAGTAAGATAGTAGGCTCAATACAAGCTATTGGATGGATTAAAAATCCTATAGTAGTAAATGAAAATATGGAAGTTATAGACGGACAAGGAAGACTTACTGCACTTCAAAGATTAAATATGCCAGTAGAATATGTTATTGCAGAAGGTGCGGGAACCCAAGAATGTATTTATATGAATATGAATATGATTAACTGGAAGCAACCAGACTTCATTAAATCTTATGCTGAACAAGGTAATGTGAATTACCAAAGGTTACTAAGTTTGATGGATAGATATGTGAGTGGTAATTTACACATCATTTTCACGGCATTATATAGAATATCAAAACCTAAAAATAGAGATATTAAAGCTGGTACTCTCCAAATTACAGAAGAACAGTATTTTGCCGCAGAGGAAAGATTAAAATATGTCCAGCCTATATTTGAAGAACTTGATTCTACTAAGCTACCAGGTAGTATCATTAAGTTGATGCAAACATTAATTTATTATTATGACTATTCAGAAGTAGATAAAGAGAGGCTTAAAAAGAAAGTGATAAAATACATCTATAATGCTAATCCTTGGGTTACAAACCAAAATTGTGAAAAAGAAGTGGAAGATGTATACAATTATCACGTAACATTTGAAGAAAAGCAAGCTATACAGCATTTGATAAAAGAAGAAAGAATGAGACGTCAATTAGAAATCAATAAAGAAAACTCAGAAAGAGCTTATGAAAGAACACAAAAAGGTGTTCAAGGTTTTGTTGTAAAAGAGGTGAATAGATAATGAGCCGTTGGACACATATAACAAGTTGTATGAGTGTAGATACTTGTATAGAAAATAAAAAACGTGTTAAAAAATCTATTATAGATTATATAAACAAAGCCCCTAAAATTACAGGTAGCGAAAGTGATGCAGAGGTCTATGTTACTTTACAACGTGGATATAATATTAGTTCATGGAGACAGGATAAAAAAGGCGAGTTTATTCAGTATCAATCTTGTATTATAATTTCTATACAAGGAGATTTACGAGATAAAGATGGTGAAAGTACAAAAGAAGAATTTATAAACTTTTTAAATTATATTAAGAGAAAATATATTGTAAAGGACTATAGCATAAATATAGAGGATGAGTGGAAAGATGGAAGTATCACAAAAATATAAAGAAATATTTGAATTAAAAAAGATGTTAGAAGATGCTAAAATACCATTCTATTTTAAAGAAGGACTTGGCTACCTGGAAGAACTTTATAGAATATTTCCAGATTTGTGCGAACATTATCAAATATGTTACCCCTCAGAAAAAGACAGATGGATAAGTGTTATTGAAGGTTTTGGTACACTTGGAGGAGATCACGACAAATTAGAAATAATGGGTGGTCTCACTCCATTAGAATCACATCGATGTCGTGTAGAAGAACAGGATGAGATAATAGGACGGACTTACCGCAAAAAATGTATTTGATAGAATTAAAAATCATTACGAAAATGTGAAAAAGATTGGAGGAATAGAAATGAAAACAACTAAAACGGTAGTAAATGAGGATACTTTAGAAATAGAAGAATTAATTATAGAAACAAATTCAAATATCGAATCAGATAAATGGCTTGAAAATTATAAAAACAAAGTCTCAGGGGCATTAGATTGCACACCAGATGAATTCTTTCAAAAATATAAAGATTACTTAACAGCAGAAGCAGCATTTAAAAAATTATATGAACCATTTAAAGAAAAATTATTAAAATTATATAAAGAATTTCCTGATATGCCTAATACAACATCTATTGGTGGTGTAAAGATGACCTATGTTTCACCTAGCGTAAGAACCTCTATTGATAGTAAAAAACTAAAAGAAGAAGAACCTGAAATAGCTAAAAAATTCACTAAAACTACTAATGTAAATGCAACTTTAAGATTAGGAGGATTAATCACAGATAATATTAATTTAAAGGAGTAGGTATGATAAATGTCAGATTACAGAAAAGAATATCAGCATAATTATTATTTAAGAAAAAAAGAAGCAAGACTTCAATATTTTAGAGAATACTATAAGAAAAATCGTGAAAGTATAAAAGAACGTAATAATATGCGTCGTAGCGAAAAAGAGGTCGAAGTTCCAGAGATCAAAACTAGAGTGAAAAATTCAAATAATAAAAAAGCTGATAACTATAAAAAATATTATGAAAAACATAAAGAAGAACGAAAGGAATATTATAAAGAACATTATAGAAAACATAAAGAAGAAAGACAAAAGTATTATAAAGAATATTATTTAAAAAAGAAAGGAGAAAATAAAGATGGAAATTTATGATGTAGATATGGCAGAAATGGAAAAGCAAAGATATGACTCTATAAAAGCTAGTGGAAAATACGCAGAAATAAAGATTTTAGTTGGAGCAGAAGCTGAAAAATCAGAAGACGGTACTATGAGTAAAACACCATTTATTTCAACTACTATGCGCGATTGTAGCTCAGAAGAAGTTGCTTGTTTATATGTTTCACTTAAAGCTGTTTTACAATCATTAAGAGATAAATATCCTGTAGAATGTTTTTTAGGTGATACAATAATGGAAACAACAAATTATGGAACTATAAATCTTTCTAAAGATGAGGAGGAATAAAAGTGTTCACAAAGCTTTATGACTATCAAGAAAATACCGCAACTAGCATATTTAATAGAATAAAAAGTAAAGAAATTACAGGGGCTTATATTGGTTTTGAAGTAGGTACAGGTAAAACGATTACTTCTTTATCTATAGCAGAAAAATTATATGATTCAAACTATATAACTGGTGTAATAGTTATTTGTCCAGTATCTAAAGTAGATGACTGGAAGAACGATTTAAAAAAAGAAATACCAGAAATTAAATGTACATTTGTGACTTCCTTTCAAAGTGCGTGGAGAGAAAAAAATGCAAAACAAATTCAAGAGCTGTTAAAAAACCAAAAGTGTCTTATAATAATAGACGAAGGACATAAAATGAAAACATACGATTCTAAACAAAGTAAGTTTATACAAAATCTTTATTTAACTTACCATCCATATATATTAATATTGAGTGCTACTTCACAAAATAAAAAATATATAGATTTATATCCACAATATAAAGTATTAGGGAGTAAAGTGTTTGATCGTACTGCAAAGGATTTCAAAAAAGAGTTTTGTGTAGAGGCACCTAATTATAATTTAGTGTACGCAGGTCGAGCAAGATTTCCATTCAATGAGATTGTAGGTTACAATCACACTGATATAATGGATAATGAAATACTTAAGTATACTTATTACAAAAAATACGAAAGTGAGTACGAAAGACCTATTGAAATAAAACAAACTTTTAAAATGACATCAGAAATGAAATACTTCAAAGAAAAAAAAGTATGGCCTAAAATGGACGAAAAACTTTTGGAAGAAAAATTATTAACTGGTGATATAGAAAGTTTAGAAGAAGATTTTATAATAGCAAATAGACCAACACTTCATCATATTTATATGCGTGAAAGTTGCAGTGGTTTTATAAAAGATATGTATCTAGATAAAAATCCGAAATTACAATGGCTAGAAGATTTTTTAGAAGGAACAGAGGGTCGAATAGTTGTATTTACTAATTTCATAAATGAAACTCAAATCATAAAAGATTTATGTGAAAAGAAAAAAAGACATAAGAGTATATATGACGGTGAACACAAAGACTTATCTAATTGGCATAAATATGAAGATTGTGTAGGAATTGTGAACATTCAAGCAGGAGGAGCCGGACTTAATGATTTTGTTAAAACTAACATAGCAATATATTTTTCTCCACCAGAGAATTATATTGATTTTACACAGAGTAAGGGTCGTATAGATAGAATTGGACAAACGAAGCAACCTGTATATTATTATTTACAAATCATAGGAAGTGTAGAACCTCAGATATATAAGATGCTCGCAGATGGTAAAGATTTTGACTTACATTTGTTTGAACAATGGTTAGAAGAAGGGGGTAAATAATATGTGGCTAGGTTCTAATAATAGTAGTGAAAACGGTTTATGGTATAGAAGTCCATGGTTTCCAGACCTTTTGGTACATTCAATTGCAACACCAAGCCTAACATGGTCACCTTTTACTAGTACAGTAGATGATTTATCTTGGATTCGCAGTGTGTTAGGTGAGGAAGGACCTATATCAGAAAGTGAGGAAAAACCAGAAATGAAAATCTATAATGAAATAAGAGAGCAAACATTAAAGCGAGAATATCAAGTAGTGTGTAGTGATATGAAAGATTTATTACAAGACAGAATATTAAAACATTTATCTGTAATGAAAAGTGAACTTATGATGACTTGTTTACCTGTAAAAGTAGATAACATTGAATGTAAAATGACTCCAAAAGTAAAAGACAATATTATACAAGCATGGAGACGAATTGGTATGTATGGTAAAAAAACACCATTTGTAGCTCGTTTTGATGAGTATGGTAGACAACTTCCTGACGAAATAAAAATAAACACTTTGAAAGGTATGGATATTAAAATTGTAGACCCAAAAGATTATGGTGATTTTTACTTAGAATTTACAGGAATCGTACCAGACAAAATTATAACTAACCATGAGGATTCTGAATTTACATATAAAAAAGATGACTCGGTTTTTGATGAAGATTTACCATTTTAATAAAATATGTAAAAAAAAAGACAATAGAACTATTAACTTTTTTAGTTATATATGATATAATGTCTAACAAAGGAGGAACCTATAATGGGAAAGATACTAGTACTAATATTAATATTTATATTTTTTGGAGCATTATGGTCATTACCCCTATATCTTTGTACTAATTTTGTGTTATGGGTTTTTAATATTTCCTTTCATTTAACATTATTACAGGCATTTGGAATTTGCCTATTAATTAGCGTTATTAAAAGTTTACTATCTAATAAGGGGGATAACTAGTATGTTTACATTTCATTCACCAGCTATATCAGCAAACGTTTGGAAACTATGTTTTAGAAATAAAGAGGAAATGAATAAAATCTACTATGAAGGTAGAACACCAGACGAAGAAGCTAGAATACATGGTATAACAGAGTATATAACACAAACTATATATGTTGATAAGGATTTAGATGGATTTCCATTAGCAAAAGTATTAAGACATGAACTTACTCATGTATATTTATGGGAAACTGGTCAGCAAGCTCGAGAAAGATATGATGAGGAGGAAATATGCGATATTATGAGTATTGCAGCTCCTGCTATATGTAAGACTACAAATGAAATTATGCTAAGATTAAAAGAAGGGTTATATAAACAGGGAGAATGAAAGTTAAAACTATATTGTTAACATTTGACGATTATAATGGCGATAAAACTATAGCTGCTAATATAAATCACACATTATTAATTAATGATATAACGTCGGAAAATTTAATTGATATTAAATTTCTAAATAATGAACATAACGTGAAAATTTTAATTATTTACAAATGCATATAAAAGGAGGTAATCTATGAATCATAAGAAACGAAATGAAAAAAGTATAGAAAATGACATAAAGCGATATATTAGAGAAATTGGTGGATTGTGTTATAAAATTCATGGAGGAAGCCTTTATCAAGAAGCTGGAATCCCAGATTTACTTTGTTGTTTAGGTGGTTTATTTTTTGGAATAGAAGTAAAAGATCCTCTAGGTAAACCTAGTGCAATTCAGTTAGCACAAGGTGCAAGAATAAAAAAAGCAGGTGGACATTTTCTCATTGCAAAAAGTCTTCAAGAAGTAAAAGATTATATTGAAAAGGAAGGATTAGTAGGACTATGAGAAAAACAGGACCAGGTGATATAAGTTATTGTAATACTAATTGTATACAAGAAAGATGTAAAAGAAATTTACGTTTCTGGAAAGCACCTACTAAGTTTTATTCTGTATCAAGTTTTGATGAAGAATGTAAAGACGCAGTACACGCTCATTGTGAACATAAATGGTTAGTAGAGGAGAAAAAGAAATGAAATATTATATATCGGACCTTCACTTTCGGCCACGAAAAAATAATTCAATATGAAAACAGACCATTTAAAGATGTAGCAGAAATGAATACTGCATACATTATGAAATGGAATGAAAAAATAAAAAAAGGTGATGAAGTATATATTTTAGGGGACTTTTCATTTTATAAAGGTTTAGAAACTAATGCTATACTACATTTGTTAAATGGTATGAAGTTTTTAATAAAGGGTAATCACGACCATACATATTTAGACGACAAAGACTTTGACCCATCCTTATTTGTATGGATTAAAGACTATCATTTAGTAAAAGACGAAGGTATACCTATTGTATTATTTCATTATCCAATACAAACGTGGGATAAAAAACATCACGGGTCATTACATTTCTACGGACACGTGCATTCAAATAAAGGTACTTCTCATCCAATGGAATATGAAATACCAAATTCATATAACGTTGGAATAGATGTAATACAAGAACCAATGACAAAAGACGAAATATTAAAATTTTATGGAAAGGAGGTATAAGCTTGTGGCAATGCTACCCATATTTGTATTTGGTATTGTAGTAGGTATAGTTGTTACAAATATATATCATATGTATAAGACAGAGACGCCTTCTGAAACAAGATTGCATATGTTAGAAAAAGAACTAGAACA
Organism: uncultured Clostridia bacterium; assembly: GCA_944393135.1. Taxonomy (GTDB): domain Bacteria; phylum Bacillota; class Clostridia; order TANB77; family CAG-508; genus CAG-269. The sequence goes on from CALXZC010000007.1 coordinate 26,506, forward strand.
AGAGAAAAAAGACAAAGAAATGCTAGATAAATTAGTAAATAAACTATATGCAAAAATTGATGAATTAGAACATAAAATAATCACATAGATATTATGAATAATAATATAAGATATATTTAAAGACAAATAATAGGAGGATTGAATTATGAGTAAAAAAGTTTTAATAGGAGTATGTATAATATTAATTTTAGGATTAATTATATTTTTTGGGAGTACTACGATAGTACCAACAGGACATATAGGAGTAGTTACATTATATTCAAGAGTACAAGATAGGTATTTAGACGCAGGTTTTCATTTTATAACACCATTTGTGGAAGATGTACACGATATAGATATTAGAACTCAAAAATATTCAAATACAGTAGAAGGTAGTGCAAAAGACTTACAAATTGTAAATATAACATTATCAATAAACTATCAAATTAGACCAGATAAGGCTTCTCAATTATATGCAGAAGTAGGAGAGAATTATACAGACATAATATTAAACCCAGCACTACAAAGTGGTTTAAAGGCTTCTATGGCTAAATTTACAGCAGAAGAAATGGTAACAAAGAGAAGTGAAGTAGCAACTTCAATAACAGAGGAATTAAATACAAGACTTAAAGAATACTTTATTATAAGTGCAGTAAACATAGAAAATATAGGATTTACAGAAGAATATAATAAAGCTATTGAAGCAAAAACAACTAATCAACAAAAAGCAGAAGCTGAAAAAGCTCAACTAGAAATCATAAAGGTACAAAATGAACAAAAAATAAATACAGCAGAGGCGGAAGCAAAGGTTAGAAAATTACAATCTGAATCAGTAACAGAACAATCATTAGAACAACTAAGATTAGAAAATCAAAAAGCAATGATTGAAAAATGGAATCGGTCAGTTGCCTACATACATGTTAGGTGAAAATGCTAGTGCATTATTTAATATGGGTAAATAATAAAGGAGGGATATAGATGGCTATCAAAAAGAAAGATGACGCTTATACAAAAATAGAACGAATGGTGATAGAGAAAATTGTTACATTAGAAACCGAAAATGCACAACTTAAATCTGAATTAGCATATACTAATGCAAAGTTAGAAGTATATGAAAGAATAGCTTCTATATCTAATTCAAAAACTACATTAGGTTTTGGACCACCGATAAAAAATGAAGGAGGAAATGAAATATGTTAATTTATAATAGGGGAGATAAATCAATAAAAATATCAATGTTTGAAATGGAGTGTAATAGCTTTAGTGAAGATAATAATACTATTTGGTATATAATCAAATCACCAGAAATAGTTTGTAACAACAAAGAAGACGCAGAATACATTAGAGAAAAGATAAATAAATTTAGTATTGATATAGCTAAAGAAGTGTTAAGTGGAAAGGAGTAAATAATGAGTAGAAAATTAGCAAGTATACAAAAAATAAGGGCGATTAAGCCAATAGAAGGTGCTGATAAAATTGAAATAGTTCAAGTATTAAATTGGGACTGTGTAGCACAAAAAGGAACTTATAAAGTTGGAGACTTTGTTATATATTTTGAAATTGATAGTTTACTTCCAGATATACCAGCTTTTGAATTTTTAAGAGGTTCTTCTTGGTCGCAAAAATTAAATAAATATAAAATACGTACACATAAATTCAGAGGGCAAATATCACAAGGTTTAGTTATACCTGTATCACAATTAAAAGAAATATATCAGCAAATAAATCCTAAAGAAGATTATTATCCAATGAATTATACTGAAGGTGCAGACTTGACTGAAATATTAGGAATAGAAAAATATGAACCACCTGTATCTAATGGACCACTTGGAGAAATTATATCTCACGAATGGTATGTGCCAAAGACAGATGAAGAAAGAATACAAGTTTGTGCTGAAAATGTATTACCGGAATATATGAAAAGTGAACAAGGTGATTGGTATGCTAGTGTAAAATTAGACGGTACTTCTTGTACTGCTGGATTATTTGAAGATATGTTTTTAATTGGTGGAAGAAATCAATGGTATAAAGGACCGAATATGTATACAGAAACAGTTAAAAAATATGGTGATTTAGAAGAAAAATGTAAAAAATATCTCGAAGAAACAGGTAAATATGTGGTATTCCAAGGTGAATTATGTGGTCCTGGTATTCAATCTAATAGATTAGGTTTAAAAGAAAAAGAATGGTTTGTATTCAATGTATTTATAAGTGATACAGGTAAAATGGACAGTTATATAAAATGTGATTTGCTTCAATTATTAAATTTATGTGAGCATTTTGGATTACAACACGTACCATTGATACCATTTAAAGCAAAATTTGATTTTAAAGCTACAGCAGATATAGACGAAACAGTAGAAAATTTGTTAAAATATGTAGATGGTATAAAATACAGAACATTTTTTGATGACGCTTCACCAAATCAAATTGCAGAAGGTATTGTATTTAGAATGAATGATATGAGTTATTCATTTAAAGTAATATCTAATAAGTTTTTATTGAAAGGTGGAGAATAGTATGGAAATAAGAGTGTATTTACACAGAACTAAAAAGAAAGAGTTTGAAGTAGCAGACTGCTTTTCTGTATTTGTTGACCTAGATAAACTACCAGAAGATAAAAAGGAAGATATAGACTATATAAATCAAGGTTTTAAGAATGATTGTCAAAAAATAGCAAGAATGAGAGATTGTATTAAGAAATTTGGAACAGGTTACATTTCATTTATGAGACCACAATACGAGGGACTAGAAGCTGAAAACGGAAATAATAAAATATATTTTGACAACAAAGATGGATTATTTAGACTTGTAGAAGATAAATCTAAGAACAATATAGTTAAAACGACAAACATGAAAATAAGTCATAGGAAAGGAGCAAATGATGATGAAGAAAAATCCTTATAGAATAATAGGAGTAGACTTCGATGGTACTTTAGCTCATACTAAAGGTATTTATCCAAATATTGGAAAACCAATAACAGAAGTAATAGATTATATTTTAGAAGAACAAAAGAATGGAGCTTATTTAATTTTAATTACTATGCGTGAAAATGAAGAATTAGATATGGCCGTAAGATGGTGTAAAAAACAAGGTATTGAATTTGACGCTATAAATGATAACTTACCTCATATGAAAGAATTTTTCAATAACAATCCACGTAAAATATTTTGTAATGAATATTTAGACAATACAAATTTAGGTGGAATAGATTGTATATTACAAGAAATAAAAAGAAAGAGAGGAAAAAGTTTATGATATTTTGTTTCGGTACAGTATGTTGGAATGGTTATTTAGAAAGATATATAGATATATTTGTCAATAACTACATAACTATATACAGAAAATTAATAGGCCTAGGAATTAATCATGCAAATATAGTAGATCCTAAAGTATGCTACAATTATTATGGAGACATACCAGGACCTGCTACAGAAAACGCAACTAAAAAATTAGAAATAGCAACTGGTAAGAAACTTCAATTGATATGTGATAGACATAAGTTTACAACAGAAACTATAATGTATTCAATGAGAAATAGATTGAGAAATGAATATAGAAAAGCATATCCTACAGAGAAAAAAGTATTCTTTTATTTTCCAATAGATGATAGTGTAAGATCTGATGTAGTTTACGAATTAATCAAATTAGCACGTGCGAAAGAACCAACTGCTTGTATGTTTAAATTTTTTGTATCAGAAGGTGCTAAGAAATTTACAGCAGCAACTAGACCTATACTTTCTTATAAAGATATTCATCCGGGAGACTGGGGAGGATATTGTGCTTATAATATTTTAGATGAGGAAAAATGTCCATTATACCCAGAAATTGCAATACCAAATGTTGCCTTTTACGCTGAATTATATAAAGCTGGATATAAACAATACGGAAGTAAAGAAATTTGTATAGATCATTTGAGACATCCAGATAGTCATCATTTCAAATATAAAGATAGCACAATGTCCGAAAAAGTGAGAGAATATTTAATGGAACAAAGACAGGAATTATATAAAGGAGGATACAAATAATGTTAATTAGCGATATATTAGGATTACTGATTATAACAATAATGGGTTTTATAGGTTTTATAATTGGAAAATATGTATCCGAACGTATAATACTACCTATACTAATTGAAAAAGCTACCAAAGAAATTGAAAAAAACCCAAAATGGATAGTTTCTAGGTTAAATGAAAAGTATTATGGGTTTTCAGATATAGACATTATAACAGTAGAAAGTCCTACGGACACATTACCACGTTTCCGATTGAATAATAAAAAGAAAAAGGATGAAGAAAAATTAGAACTATTAATTTCAGACGATACTTCTATAGACGAAATTGATGAAATTGCCAAATTAGCACTTCATGGGAAAATATATATTTATTATAATATAACAGCTCCTGATAAACCAGCATATTGGCTATCTATTTTATTGTATTTATTAGATGGAGGAGATATAGAAATAATGGAAAAAAGACAAGAAACCAATTGACGTTTTTTATAAAATATGATACTATATAAATATAATCTAAAGAAAGGGAGACAAACTGACATGAAAGATTTATCTGAATATAGAATACTTAATAAAGCTAGTTTATACAGAGAATTCAAGCAAAAATACAATCATCCACAAATGCAAATAACTTCTTATAGGCGAGCGCTATACGGAGAAAGTACCTATTTAGGAAAGGGACGCTCACCATATATAGCAGACATGTTTAAGTTTTTCAGCGAAAAATTAGACAAACCGTTTATAGACGTAGCATATGATTTATTAGATTCTGAATTCTTTGGTAAAAAGAATACATTATTAGACGTAATTGTAGCAGAAAGAAATATCTCTCGAGAAGAAATTGTTTCAAAATTGGGCAATGACGCTGAAGCACTAAGTAATATTAGACTATGTGATCTAAATGAATATAGTAGAAAAATTTATGAAAACGCAAAATTAAATCTTATATTGAAAGGAGGATAAATATGAAGATTGAACCAACAGCTATAATAAAAGCGTATGAAGATGGACAATCATTAAATGCTATAGCAAGGACATTCGGTACATATGCAACAACTATTAAACGTATTCTAGAACGTAACAATATCGAGTTAAGGCATGATGGGAGAAAAGAAGGAGAATTCTATGTAGAAGATGGTGAAAAACTAATTGAATGGGCGGAATCTCAAGGAAGATTAGTTACAAAAGCAGAATTAGCACATATAGTAGGTAAAAAAAGGCTTTCACCTTCATATTTTTTAAAGTATCCGGAATTAGGACGATATATAGAAATAAGTGCTCAAAATGAACTACAAACATATTATGAAATGTTATATAAATGGCTACAAGATAATCATATCCCATATAAACCGAATGATAGAACGAAACTTGGTGTTTCTGTTGATGCGTTATTATTAGGAAAATATTCAAATGTAGTAATATGTATTTCAGAAAAACCTAAATGTATAAGCAAAAACAAACACAGAGCAAGTGTAAGGCTGAAGGCGAAAAGAGCTAAAGAAGCTGGTGTTACAATTATATTTTTAGATAAAGAATATTTTAGAGACCTTAATAAAATAAAAGATTTATTAAATGATTTAAAGAAATAAGGAGAGGTACATTAAATGGCTGGTCAAATGCTATACGTAAAAAAGAAGGAGGAAAAACAAATGGCAAAAGCAAGCGTAGTATTCACAAAAGATAATAATTATTATACACCAAAATATGTAGTGGATTTCTTTTTTCCAGATGGATTTGACTATGATCCAGCAACATGTGAGAGTAAAGCTAAAGAGTTTGGTGTACCTCACTATGATACAATTGAAACAGACGGACTAGCTCAGGATTGGACACCTTATAAACGTATATGGATTAATCCACCATTTACAGAAAAACATAAATTTTTAGCAAAAGCAGTAGAAACATATAATATTGCTCATAATACTATATATGTGTTATTTCCTATTGAATTTTTAACTACTGCAAGATTTCATGATTTAAATTGTAAATGCAAATTGTTTATTCCAAAAGGTAGAATAAATTTTGAAAGTGGATTAGGAAAACAGGGGAAAAGTCCAGCATTTGGTAGTGTTGTGATAAAATTAGAAGACGAAAATTCAATAGAATATATAGATTTGTCAAAAGTAAAAGAAACTTCAAAAATAGTAGATGTAGAAGAAGCAACTGGTGTTGTGAATAGTACTTATATTTCAGCACCTGTTAAACAGAAGAAACCTTGGTACATGTAGGAGGAAATTATGGAAGCATACACATGCAAGCAATGTGGAAAATTCACAATAGCTGGATATGTAAATGAATACAAAGAACACTTTTGTAGTCATAGATGTTATGAAATTTATTGTGGAATTCATGCTTATAACGCCCATTTAGAACGATTGACACCTATAATCACAAAAGAATAAATATACTCGGAATTGGTGAAATGGTATCACACATCACTTTGACTGATGGGTTCTTAGTTCGAGTCTAGGATTCCGAACCACCGAGGCTCGGTTATATTGATTACAATGAAGTGTATATGCTAGCTATATTCCTTCGTAATTGACGAAAGAAGTCTTATATATGACACCGATACAGGACACCTCGGACCAACAGACATTCAGAATATTCCCCGAGGCTGATATTTTAGTAATGGAAATATTATAGTTGTCAGGGTGCAAAGGTTAGCAAAAAGGTGAAAGAACAGTGGCTCTGGAAGGAGGGCTTACCTAAATCCATAA
>CALXZC010000008.1 GCA_944393135.1 uncultured Clostridia bacterium
AATATAAAAGTTGAAGAATTAAATGCGCCAGAAGGATATGGAAAGATATTTGATAGTTTTGAGTTAGATGTAACAAAGGAAGAACAAGGCGGAAAATATGTAGCAACAAAAGTAGATTTAAAAAATAGTTCTGGAAGTGGAGAAGGAACAGTAAAAGTTGATAATCAAAATGGAACAATAACAGTAACAGTACCAAATAGTAAGCTAGATGGAAGCTATAATTTACAAATAGTTAAGGTAGATAATGAAAATGAAGAAGTAAAATTAAGTGGGGCAGAGTTTAAAATAACGATGCCAGACGGAAGTAGTAGAACAGAAACAACAGATGGTAGTGGAGTAATAAACTTAGGAAATATTTCTATAACAGAAACAGGAATAGATAATATAAAAGTTGAAGAATTAAATGCGCCAGAAGGATATGGAAAGATATTTGATAGTTTTGAGTTAGATGTAACAAAAGAAGAACAAGGCGGAAAATATGTAGTAACAAATGTCGACCTAAAGAATAGTCAAGGAAGTGAAATTACCACTGGAGAAATTAAAGTAAATTATAGTAATGGAATGATTACTATGACAGTACCAAACAAGAAATTAGATGGAAGTTATAATCTACAAATAGTGAAAGTAGATAATGAAGATGAGAACATAAAACTAAGTGGTGCAGAGTTCAAAATAACGATGCCAGATGGAAGTATTAGAACAGAGATAACAGATAGTAGTGGAAATATAAATATAGGAACAATCAAAATAAATAATGTTAAAGATAATGATGTTATCACAATCGAAGAAATAAAAGCACCAGACGGATATAATATGATATTACAAAAAATAGTAATAGAAGTTGAAAAACAAGAAATTAATGGAATTTATTCAATAAAAAATGCTACATTAGTAAATGGAGAAGCAAATATATCTATTGATGGAAATAATATTAATATTTCTATAAAGAATACTAAGATGGAAGAATTTGATTTAGCATTAAGGAAATTTATAATAGCAGTAAGTGAAGACGAAACAATAGAAGATAAAGAATATTTAAAAAATCCAGATGGTTCATATGCAAGAGAGCCACAAGTAGATACATCTCTATTAAATACCATTAATAGTAATGGAAAATTGATAACCACAGCAATATATAATCACACAAAAGTACCAGTAACAGTAGAAAAAGAAAATTACATAGTATATATGATTAGAGTGTATAATGAAGGTGATATTGCAGGGTATGCATCAGAAATAAAAGATCATTTGCCACCATATTTAGAATTTGTAGATAATGAATTTAATAGTGAATATGGATGGGAGTTATCAGAAGATGGAAGAACAGTAACAACAAGATATTTAGAAAATAGCTTAATAAATGCAGCAGAGAAAAATGAAGATGGAAAATATGAGTTGTCATATGTAGATGTTCCTATTATGTGTAAAATAAAAGCTGAAACACCGTCAAACGAAAATATAACAAATATAGCAGATATAACAGAATACCAAGATGAAGACAAGAAACCAGTAGAAGATAGAGACTCACAAGAGGATAATGTAGAATTGCCAGAAGATGAAGAGTTGCCAGGATACAAAGACGAAGAAGAAGGAGAGTATATACCAGGACAACAAGACGATGATGATTTTGAGAAAGTAATAATTAAAGAAAAGTATTTTGATTTAGCATTAAGAAAATTTATAATAGCAGTAAGCAATGATGAGACAGTAGAAGATGAAGAATATTTAACCAATGCAGATGGTTCATATACAAGAGCACCAGTAGTTGATACATCATTATTAAACACAACAGATGAAAACGGAAACATGATAACAACAGCAATATATAATCATACAAAAGAGCCACTAATAGTTCAAGCAAATGATTATGTTATATATATGTTAAGAGTATATAATGAAGGAGAAATGGATGGATATGCATCAGAAATAAAAGACCATTTACCACCATATTTAGAATTTGTAGATAATGAATTTAATAGTGAATATGGATGGGAAGTATCAGAAGATGGAAGAACAGTAACAACAAGATATTTAGAAAATAGTTTAATAGATGCAGCAGAGAAGAACGAAGAAGGAACATATGTGTTATCATATGTAGAAGTACCAATAATGTGTAGAATAACAGATGATGCGCCAACAAGTGAAAATATAACAAACATAGCAGATATAACAGAATATCAAGATGAGAATAAAAATCCAACAACAGATAGAGATTCACAAGAGGACAATGTAGAATTACCAGCAGATGAGGAATTACCAGGATACAAAGATGAGGAAGAAGGAGACTATATACCAGGACAACAAGATGATGATGATTTTGAAAAAGTAATAATAAAAGAATTTGACTTATCATTAAGAAAATGGGTAACACAAGCAATAGTAATAGATGATAAAGGAGAGACAATAACAGAAACAGGACATCAACCATATGACGACCCAGAGGAGATAGTAAAAGTAGAGATATACAGAAAGAGTATAAATGATGTAACAGTAAAATTCAGATATAAAATCAGAGTAACAAATGAAGGAGAAATAGAAGGATATGCAAAAGAGATAACAGACTATGTACCAGAAGGGTTAAGATTTTTACCAGAAGATAATCCGGGATGGACAGATGAAGGAAATAATGTAATATCAACAAGATTATTAGAAAATACATTATTACAACCAGGAGAATATGCAGAAGTAGAAGTAGTGCTAACATGGATAAATGATGCAGATAATATGGGAGTAAAAATAAATACAGCAGAGATATCAGAAGATTATAATGATTATGATGTACCAGACAAAGACTCAACACCAGACAATCAAGAAGAAGGAGAAGATGATATAGATGATGCGAAAGTCTTGTTATCAGTATCAACAGGACAGGTAAGAATATACTTTACATTAGGATTTATAGTACTAATTACAGTTGCAAGTGGTATAGTCTTAATTAAGAAATTCGTCTTATAATGTAAAAAAGAGATAACTTTTAATAGTCATCTCTTTTTCCTTGTGGTATAATTATTGCGGAGTGATGTATATGATTTTTTGTTCGGGGATACATGGTGTAGGAAAAGATTTCTTTTTAAAAAAAGTAGAAGAAGTAACAGGAATAAAATCTTATTCAGCAAGTAGTTTAATAGAAACATATGGAAGTGTAGAATTTGATGAAGATAAGAGAACGCCAAATATTAATAGAAATCAAGAATGCTTATTACAGGCATTAAAAAGTGAAAAATTACCAAAAGAATATATTTTAAATGGACATTTTTGCTTGTTAAATGAAAAGGGAGAGCCAGAAAGAATTCCAATCAAAACATTTTATGAATTAAATCCAAGTAAGATAACAATTTTAACAGAAAAACCAGAAATAATAGTTGGAAGAAGAATGATAAGAGATAGAAAAGAAGTCTCTGTGGAAGAAACAGAAAAATTTCAAAAAGAAGAAATTATTTATGGAAAAGAAGTTGCAAAAAAGTTAGGAATACCTATAAAAGTATTTGATGTAAGAAATGAAAACAAACAAGCAATTAAATTTATTTTACGTGATATAAGTGAAAAAGAAAGATAGGAAAAAAATAAAATGTATCTGTTGATAAATTAATAAATTTGTTGTAAAATATAAAATGTTAGAAAGGAAGTAAATAAATGAATGACAATTTGGAAAGACTAGTTAAAGAAGTTGAAGAAGAAATAAAACCACAATTTGAAGAAACAAACAGGATTTGCGAAATAAATAGTAAAAAAGTATTAGAAGCATTTCAAGAATGTGATTTACAAGAAAGTCATTTAGCCACATCAACAGGTTATGGAATAGATGAACCAGGTAGAAATAAAATAGAAGAAATATACAGTAAAATATTTAAAGCAGAAGATGCATTAGTAAGAACACAATTAATATCAGGAACACATGCGCTAACAGTAGCATTATTTGGTTTATTAAGACCAGGAGATATAATGTTAAGTATAACAGGTGCACCATATGATACACTCCAAACTGTAATAGGAGTTGGTGGAGAAGAAAGTAAAAGTTCTTTAAAGTCATTTAATATAGGATATGAACAAATAGAACTTGTAAATAATGACTTCGATATAGAAAAAATAGAGGAAAGATTATCTAAAAAAGATGTAAAACTAGTCGAAATACAAAAATCTAGAGGATATTCAACAAGAGAAAGTCTTACAATTTCTAAGATAGAAAGAGTAATAAAAAAGATAAGACAAATAAATAAAGATGTAATAATAATGGTAGATAACTGTTATGGAGAATTTGTAGAAGAAAGAGAACCAATAGAAGTTGGAGCAGATATTGCAGTTCGGTTCACTAATGAAGAACTTAGGAGCAGGAATTGCAACTTCTGGAGCATATATAGTAGGTAGAAAAGACTTAATTGAATTATGTGCTGAAAGATTAACATCACCAGGAATAGGTAAAGAAATAGGACCATCATTAAATCAAAATACATTATTATTAAAAGGACTGTTCTTTGCACCATCAGTTGTAAAAAGTAGTATGAAAACTGCAATTTTTGCAAGTAAATTATTAGAAAAATTGGGATATGAAGTAGAACCAAAATATAATGATAAAAGAGGTGATATAGTACAAACTTTGAAATTAGGAACAGAAGAGAACCTAGTTAAATTCTGCCAAGGAATACAAAAAGGTTCACCGATTGATTCTAATGTCTTACCATATCCAGGAGATATGGGAGGATATGAGGATAAAGTAATAATGGCAGCAGGAACATTTACACAAGGTTCAACCATTGAACTTAGCTGTGACGGACCAATAAGAGAGCCTTATATTGCGTATATGCAAGGTGGTCTTACATATGAATATGGTAAACTTGGAATATTAAAAGCTGTCGAATTTATGCAAAAGTAAAAAGAAAGGAAGAAAGAGAATGATTGTTGTAGTAGTATTATTAATTTTAATTGTTTTAATAACATTAGTTTTAATCTTTGGAGGAAGAGAGCAAAGACTAGAAAATAAAAGAATTGAGAAAGAAAGAAAACAAGCTGAAAAAAGAGCTAAAAAAGAAATGAAAGAAAAGAAAAACAATATAAAACAAGCAAGACAGGAATATAAAGATTTATTTAAGGAAATGGAAGAAGAAGGAAAAGATAAAGAGGAAAACGACGAAGAAGATGAAGATGACTATTATGACGAGGAAGAAGATTATGAAGAAGAACCAGAAAAAGAAGAGGTAAAAGAAGAACTAAAGCAAGAAGAAACTGAAAAAAATATAGTAGAACAACCAAAAGAAGAAATAAGAGAAGAAAAAGAAAAGGAAGAAAACACATCACCAGAAATAGAATGGTTTATTCCAGAGGTAGAAAATATAAATGGAGATGAGCCAAAAGAAAAGGAGAAAAAAGAGGAAACAAACGAAGAAATTAAAGAAGGAGAAGTAGTTGCACAAGATTATATAAATTATGAATTAGATAAATATATAGAAGAAGCACAAGCAAAAAACATTGGATATATAAATGGTGATGAACCAGAAGAAGAAAAAGAGCTTACAAAAAAAGAAACAACAACTAAAGCAAAATCCAATACTAAAAAAACTACAACAAAGAAAACTTCAACAGGAGCAAAGAAAACTTCAACAGGAGCAAAGAAAACAACAACTAAAAAGAATACTACAACAAAAAGTACATCAAAAAAAGTAGCATCAAAAACAGAAGAAAAGCCAAAAACAACAAAGAAAACAACTAGTAAAAAAACAAGTACTAAAAAAACAACTAAAAAAGAGGACTAAATATGAAAGTAGTAGTAATAGGTGGAGGACCAGCAGGGATGATGGCAGCAATAGCTGCAAGTCAAAATGGAGATAAAGTAATTCTAATTGAAAAAATGAAATCATTAGGTAGAAAACTACTTATAACAGGAAAAGGAAGATGTAATATAACATCTTCTTTGCCTATTGAGGACTTTATTAAAAATACACCAGGAAATGGAAAATTTTTATATAGTAGTTATAAAAGATATACAAATAATGATATAATAAAATTCCTAAAAGAAGAAGGATTGGAAGTAAAAGAAGAAAGAGGAAATCGTATATTTCCTATAACAGATAAATCACAAGATGTATTAAATAGTTTTGTAAGAAGATTAAAGAAAAATAAAGTAGAAATACATTACGAAGAAAAGGCAGAAGAGATTTTATGTGATGATAAAGTTGCTATAGGAGTAAAAACTAATAAGGAAAAAATATTTGCAGATAAAATAATATTAGCAACAGGAGGAAAGAGTTATCCACTAACAGGTTCAACAGGAGATGGATATAATATAGCAAAAAAATTAGGACATAGTATAACAAAAATAAATCCTTCATTAGTACCTTTAGAAATATATGAAAAAAATATATGTAAAGAGCTTCAAGGGTTAAGTTTAAAGAATGTTTCTATAAAAATAATAGATGATGACAATGGAAAAAATATATATGAAGATTTTGGAGAAATGCTATTTACACATTATGGTGTATCTGGACCAATTATACTAAGTAGTTCAGCACATCTAGTTAGATATAAAAATATAGAAGAAAAATATAAGAATAAGAAAATAAGATTAGTAATAGACTTTAAACCTGCTCTTTCAGAACAGAAACTCGAAGCAAGAATATTGAGAGATTTTGAAGAAATAAAAAATAAACAATATAAAAATAGTTTAGATAAATTATTACCACAAAAACTAATACCTGTCATAATTGAAAAAAGTAAAATAAAAGCAAGTAAAAAGGTTAATGAGATAACAAAGATTGAAAGGAGAATGTTAGTAAACGAGATTAAAAACTTTAACATTCATATAAAAAAATCAAGACCTATTGATGAAGCGATTATAACAAGTGGAGGAATAAATATTAAAGAAATAAATCCTAAAACAATGTCATCAAAATTAATTAAAAATTTATACTTTGCGGGAGAAATAATTGATGTAGACGGATATACAGGAGGATTTAATTTACAGATTGCATATTCTACAGGATATGTTGCAGGATTGTCTTAAAAGGCAATCCTTTTAAAGAGGAGGAAAAAATGAAAGAGTTTAAAACAATTAAAGAAAATGTTTCATCAGAATTTACAGAAAAAAAGTCAAAATTTATAGGAAATTTATTTTATGTTGAAAATAGCGAAGAAGCTGAAAAGGTTATAAATGCAACTAAAAAGAAGTATTTCGATGCAAAACATAATTGTGTAGCTTATAGAGTGGTAGAAGATGAAAAAATAATAGAGAGATTTAGTGATGATGGAGAGCCATCTGGAACAGCAGGACTACCAATGTTAAATATTTTACAAAAAAATAATTTAGTAAATGTAGTAATTATTGTTACAAGATATTTTGGTGGTATATTACTAGGAACAGGGGGGCTTGTAAGAGCATATCAAAATAGTTTAATGCTTGCTTTAGAAAAAAGCACTAAAATAAATAAAATACTAGGAAATGTTTTGGAAGTAACACTGGAATATAGTGAATTTGAAAATTTTAAGTATTATTGTAAAAATAATAAGATAAATATAATAGAAACAAAGTATCAAGAAAATATTGTTTGTAAAATAGAGTTAGAAGAGGATAAAAAACAAAAATTAAATGATGATTTTAGGACAAAAAATATAAATTTAACAGATATAAAAGAATTATATAAAAAATATATAACGAAAAGTATATAAAAATGAGGGTTTTACAAAATAAATGGAAAAAATTTCCGTAAAACTATTGTAAAAAATTACCAAAAGTAATATAATTGAGTTGTAAAAAATTTACAGTAAATTTTAGGAGGGAAAGTATGAAAGAAAAGATTTCTGTTTTGATTGCAGATGACAATCAAGATTTCAGTCATACATTATCAAGTTACGTAAACTCTCAAGACGATATGGAGATAATAGGGATGGCAAAGGATGGAAACGAAGCGGTAGAAATGATAGCAAATATAGAGCCAGATGTAGTTTTATTAGATGTAATAATGCCACATTTAGATGGACTAGGGGTATTAGAAAAAATAAATGCAATGAGTAGTAATAAAAAACCAATTTGTATAATGTTATCAGCAGTAGGGCAAGACAAAATAACACAAAAAGCAATAATGTTAGGAGCAGAATACTATGTTGTAAAACCATTTGATATTGAACTATTAATAAAAAGAATTAGGGAAATTAAATTCTTTAAACCTAATAGTGAAGAAACTAATTTTATTAGCAAAAATACGAAACAGCCTTATATAGATATTACAAATAAAAGTATAAATAAAGAAGATAATCTTGAAGCACTAGTAACAAATATAATACATGAGGTTGGTGTACCTGCACATATCAAGGGGTATCAGTATTTAAGAGAAGCTATAATAATGGTAATTAATGATATAGACGTAATTAATCAAATAACAAAAAGTTTATATCCTAAAATTGCAATTAAATTTAATACTACACCATCAAGAGTAGAAAGAGCAATACGTCATGCAATAGAAGTAGCTTGGGGAAGAGGAGAACAAAAGACGGTGGAAAAAATATTTGGATATACAATATCAGCAGCAAAAGGAAAGCCAACAAATAGCGAATTCATAGCGATGATAGCTGACAAATTAAGGCTTGAATTAAAGAGTGCATAAGATTTTAGCAAACCATAGAAGAGGAAGAAATACAAGACTGGAAAAAATAACCACTAAACCTATAAACTCTATGAAAATACATATAGAATTTGTAAAAAATTCGCATACAAACCTATAAATATAAATAGAAAAAAGCGATAAACTTTTCCTATTTATTGGGTTATTGTTTAAATTATTTATAAACAATAATTCGGTAGAAAGGAGAGGTTTTTTTTATGTTACAAATTGATTATGATATTGATGATTTTTTAACTTATTGTGAGGTGAAAAATTTATCAATAAAAACAATAGCTAGTTATGAACAGACACTTAGACTATTCGCGCAGTATTTAAAACAAGAGTTTAAAATAGAAGAGGCAGGACAAGTCAAAGAGATACATATAAGGGAATATATGAAATATTTACAAGAGAGAGGAAAATATACAGTAGTTGCAAATGAGAATACGAGAAAAGCGAATTTTCCAGAAAATAGACTTGATTATCAAAAAGAAATAAGTAAAACGACAATAAATAACTATATTAGAAATATCAAAGTATTTTTCAATTATATGTATGATAATAGATATATAAGCAATAACCCAATAAGAAGAGTAAAACAGTTAAAAAATGCAAGAAAAGTCGTGGGTTATATAGAAGATAATGATATGAATAAGTTGTTAAAATGTTTTGATTTGTCAAAGTTCCACGAATATAGAGATTATATAATAGCACAGTTAATTTTTGATACTGGAATGAGAATAGGCGAAACTCTTTTGATAAAAGAGGAATACATTGATTTTGTAAGAAGAACAATATTATTACCAGCAGAAATAACAAAAGGTAAGAAAGATAGATATGTATTTTTTTCGGCGGAAATGCTAAAAGAACTAAAAAGGTGGTTACAATACAAAGACAGATATAAACAATGTGAATATGTATTTTGCACTACAAAAGGAACAGTATTAAAAGTTAGCAATTATGAAACAAATTTTAAGAAATACGGCAATAGAATAGGAAAAGAAGAGATACACCCACACATGTTAAGAAACAATTTTTCAAAACGATTTTTAATGAGTGGTGGAGATATATACACATTATCAAAGATTTTGGGACATTCAAGTGTAACAGTAACAGAAGAGGCATATTTAGATTTACAAAACGAAGATTTAAGAACAAAATATCAAAAATATTCTCCATTATTAAATTTGAAAAGAGTATAAAAAAGGAGTGGGGAAAAATGACAATAATGGATAGAAAAATAAATGAATTAATGAAAATACTTGAAAAAGAGAATTGGAAAGCAATAGAGATAGAAACAGTTGGCGCAGTTAGTGTAAAATTTGTATTACATAAGCCAAAATATAAATTTCTAAAAACAACAGAAATGATACAATTTTATGATAAAATAACAGACAAGAAAATTTTAATTGATATTTATTGTGCGACGGAAATTGTAATAAATGAAGAAAAGCAAGAGTACGAAATAGAACTATACCACGAGGAATATGTTAAAATGAAAATGTATTAAAAATAAAAAGAAAGGCGGAAAAATTATGAAAAGAGTAAAAGAAAAGGAATTACAAAGATATATACAAAAATTCAATAGTAAAAATATTATACTTAATTTAGGTGGTGTTATAAATGCAAAAATACAAATGGAAAAGGTAAAAAGCAATTATAATATAAGGAATGGTATTATAAGTTTTAGTGATATAAAATCAAATATTAAAATTGATACAAGTACAGTCTATAAAATGCAGGTAAGTGAAAATGGAACAATATTTGAGATATACTTAGATAATGGGCTAGATTTAAGAATAGAAAAATAAAAAGTATGTCAAATTATATTTATTGCTGTGATTTTTCAGTAAAAATGTCCCACTTTTGAATTTCATTTTTCAGTGAAAATGTCTCGTTAAAAATTTATAAAAAAATATAATCATTTTTCAGTAAAAATGTCCTCTAAAAATAAAATAGATTTTTCAGTGAAAATGTCCCATTTTAGATTTATCATTTTCTATATAAAAAATAGAAAGTGAGGTATCAAAAGGTGGAACTAAACGAAAAAGAACAAAAGAAATACGAAACTATTGAAAAAGTAGTCAATAATGAAATTACCAAAAAAGAAGCAAAAGGAATTTTAAATTTATCTGGTAAACAGATAAATAGACTAATTAATGTATTTAATACTGAAGGAAAGGAAGGTTTTATCCATAAAAATAGAGGAAAAACAAATGTAAATAAAAAAGACCTCAATATTATAAAGGAAATAGAAGAATTATATTTAACAGAATATTTCGATTATAATTTTGAGGCTTTTTATGAAGTTATAGAGGAAGAATATAATATTTCATATTCTACAATGTATAGAGCATTTTTAGAAGATGATATAATATCTCCTCTTGCTGGTAAAAAGATAAATAAATTATATAACAAAAGAATGGAGGAAGCAATATCTAAAACAAGCGAAAATGAAAAATCAGATGATTTATTAACAAGCAAGATAGAATTATATAAAACAAGAAAAATAGAAAGTGAAAGAGCATATATAAGGAAATCAAGTAATCTATACTCATTTGGTCAAGAAGTACAATTAGATGCATGTTTTAAAATATGGTTTGGAGATATAGTATCAGCATTACACTTAGCTGTAGATAAAGCAACGAAGAAAGTATTATTTGGCTGGTTTGAATATGAGGAATTAACAAGAGGATATTTTATTTTGTTGTATCATATAATAATAAATTATGGAATCCCAGAGAAAATAAAGGCAGATAATAGAAGTAGTTTTTCAGCTAACAATAGTAAGCAAAAAAATAAATTTAATACAACACAGTTTGGAGAAATATGTAATTATTTAGGAATATTATTAGAAACCTCCAGTAATCCTGTATCTAAAGCAAATGTAGAAAGAGAACATGGGACATTTAAAAACAGATTAATAGCAGAATTAAGACACGAAAAAATAACAGAAATAGATGAAGCGAATAGATATTTAAATGAAGTATTTATACCAAAGATGAATAAAAAATTTTCCTATGATATAGACGAAAAAAGTTCAAAGATGAGAAAAAACGATTACACAGAAGAACAGTTAAATTTAATAATATCAGAAAAATATAAAAGAATAATAGACAATGCTTCAACAATAAGTTTTTTGGGTAAATATTATATTCCGATTGATGCAGAAACAGGAGAAATAATGACATATAAAAATAAAACAAAATGTAAGGTTATTGTAGCATATAATAGTGAATATTGGTGTGAAATAGAAAATAATTATTATATATTACATGAAGTAGTTAAAAGAGCAAAAATAGAGAAATCAAAAGAAAGAGAAATTAAAAAAGAAAAAGAAAGAACAAAATATATTCCACCAGCAAATCATCCGTGGAGAAAAGATATGAAAAAATTTTTTAATAAATAATAAAAATGTCTCATTAGTAAATGGGACATTTTCACTGAAAAATGACGTGAATATAATGAGACATTTTCATTGAAAAATGACGTAACAAATCAAATAAAAATATTGGACATTTTCACTGAAAAATGAAATTCAAAAGTGGGACATTTTTACTGAAAAATCACAAAAGTATGTCAAATTATATTTATTGCATTGATTTATAGCAAAAAATAGTGTAATATATTAGCAACCTTTCTTGTCATAAAGGTAATTCTTTGCATAGGAATGGAAAGGGGGTAAATAAGATGACACAAGCCGACCTTATTTTGCGATTAGTTGAAATGCTTTTAGCAGAAAGAGAAAAAAACAACAATTTAACGAAAGCAGAAGAAAACAAAAAGGATAAAGACTAAAAGTGTCATACATAGTCGAAAGCGGAAGTGAATTGCAGTTAGCTTCTGCTTTTAAAATACAATAAAAAAAGTATGTGTATTGCAGTACACATACGAGTAAACAATATACACCAGCCGACCTAGGATACATTGCTTAATGTAACTATATAATAGCACATATTGAAAAATAAGTCAAATTTTTTATGAAAATTTGTACAAAAAGCATAAGTGAAAAAATGGAATAATATTTGAAATATTATATATAATGAGATTAAATTTAAGAATAGAAAAATAATAAGATATAAAGTGCGCGAAAAGTCGAATATTTGATTTTTTTCGCGCGTTTCTTTATTCTTTTGGGTAAGTGTTACAAATATTACTTGCTCCTGTAATATAGTTCATATCTACATCATAAAGTCGCGCCAATTTTATTAGACTATCAATAGGAATACGAGTATAACCTAATTCATAATCACTATATGTCTTTTGACATATACATAAAAAACTAGCGACTTGTTGTTGAGTGTATAAGTTATTAAGCCTAAGCCTTCTAATAATATTATTCCAAATCATAATTCCATTCCTTTACTATAAATTAAAGATAGGCGATTTTTACCTATCCTATAAGTTTAGTTGTTATTTAAAGGTTTAAAAGTCATTTCACCTATTGAAGTTCCTTGAATATTTGCATTGCCTTTTCCACCTCTTGAGCGTCTTGGTTTTTTAATATCGTTTTTATTTACAATAACTTTTGAACATTCATTGATAATTTTTTCAAGATAATTTTCGGCAGTTACTGTTTTTTCTCCGCCGGTTATTTCTGAGGCATCATTTATTTTTCTTATGTTATCAAAAAAGTCTGGTGGACAAATTGTTTGTTTTGAAACTGTGTCTAATACAATTTTCATAAAAATCAAATCCTTTCTTTACAAATTTTGACAATATAATATCACAGAAAATTAGAAAAATAAGTGTACAGAGTTATAAACTCTATAATAGAGTAAATAACTCTAAAATAAATATAAAAGCCATAGAGAACTAGAACTTGTAAGGATACAGAATAGAGTTATAAACTCTAAAAAGAAAAAAAGTAGAGTTATACACTCTAAACAAATAAAGGTTGCGAATTTTAAGGAAAAATACATATAAGAAGCGGAAAAAAATCATTGTTAATATAATTATAGTTAAAGGCGCGGTGAAATTCAAAGTTTTGTATTTTAGTTTGCAGTGAATTATGATAAAAAGGGGAAATATAAACTATTGGCGGTCGCGCCGACAAAAATTAAAGTTTTGAAATTTAGTAGAAATTTTATTATAATTATTATAGAAAATAAATAAAGGAAAAAGAAAAGCGCGAAAATCAAATATTTGAGAATTTTTTTATAGAGTTATTATATATCATTATTACAGTACAAATAAGCAGGAAAAACCTGAAAATTTTGTTAAGGAGAATATAATAAGAATGGAATTAGAAAAAGAAAAAGTTATTAAAAGAATAAAAGAAGCAAAAGAGTATGGATTAAATTATTCACAATTAGCAAGAGAAATAGGATTACAACCTATTACAATTTATATGTTTGTTAATGGTACATATAATTTGTCAAAAAGGAAACAATTACAAGCCTTGTATATTATAGAAAGATATATTGAAGAAATAAAAAACGAATTAAGAATAATAGAACATAAAGGACTTTGCACAAAATGAAAACATTAGAAAAACAATTACAAGGCATAATACAAAATAGTGTTTCAAAAACAATGAATATAAAAATACCATTACAAGAAAATACAGAAGATAGAAATTTGCTATTGCAAGTATTAAAGGCACAAGTGAAGATACAAGAAGATATAAAAAGAATACAGGTATCGTTAAGCACAATGTCAAGCCAAATAAATGTACTAAACCACCACCATGACTATTTGACATCAAATAAGAGGGGGTAGTTTTGGGAAAATAACCGTTTTAGAATATAAAATGTACTATGAAATGGGAAATACATTAACTTATTACAAAAAAATAAATTTATAAAAAGCGGAAAATACATAGATATAAAAAGAAAAAAATAAAATAGTACGAGAAAAATAAGGAAAATTTAAAATTGAGTAATAGTAAAAGGCGCGAAGAATAAGGAAACTTTGCTACTTTTCGCGCCAACTATTAAAATTAAGCGTTACTTTCCGTAAAAGGTGTTTGTCTGATTATAGGTAAGAGAGATGTATATTGCACTATAACATAAAAGGGGGCAGACTGTATTAAATTACAAGCGCTTTGGGAATTAGTTTTCGCCTTGCTTAGGCAAGTTTTGTCATATAAGCAGTGTGTATGAACATGTAAAAAACTATGGGTAATGTTATAATAAAAATAAATAAAGACAAAAAATTTACAAGAAAAGATGAAAAAATTTAAAGTTTGATATATTAAAATTATACATAAGCCCTTTTTACAATAAATATGTCTAAAAAATAGTATTCGTAATTGTATACCTTTACGAATATAAGAATATAATATAAAATAGTATTCGTAAAACTTATAAAAATATTTTACGAATATTCGCAAATAAGTATTGACTTTTACGAACATATAATATATAATAATAACAGAAAATAAGAAAAGAGGTAAGAGAAATGGAACAAAAAATATATGGATATGTAAGAGTTAGTACAAAGGAACAAAACGAAGATAGACAAGTTCAAGCAATGCTTGACTTTGGAATACCAAAAGAAAGAATTTTTATAGATAAGCAAAGTGGAAAAGATTTTGAAAGAGCAGAATATCAAACCTTAAAAAGAATGTTAAAAGACAGTCCAAACAGTTTACTTGTTATTCATTCTATTGATAGGTTAGGAAGAAACTACAAAGAGATAACAAAAGAATGGAAAGAGATTATAACAGAATGTAAAGCAGATATAAAAGTTCTTGATATGGAACTACTTGATACAACACAATACAAAGACCTTTTAGGAACTTTTATAAGTGATTTAATATTACAAGTATTGTCTTTTGTTGCAGAACAAGAAAGAAAGAATATAAGAAAAAGACAAGCGGAAGGAATTGCAGTAGCAAAAGCACAAGGAAAAGAATTAGGTAGACCAAAAGCAGAAATAACGGAACAATTTATACAAGAATGGAAAAAATGGAAGAATGGAGAACAAACCGCAAACCAAACAATGATAAACACAAATACAAAAAGAACAACATTTTATAAATTATCAAAGCAATTAGAAAAAGTGGAACAATAAAGTCCACTTTTCTTAATCTTCCAAATTAGATAAACCATATTCAATAATTTGATTTATAACACTATTAAAACTTAAATCGTTTTTTTCCGCCAATTCGTTGATTTTGTCAAAGGTTTTTCCACTTATACGAATTGTCCTTGTCACTGTGTCATTTGCTTTTGAAGATTTTTCAATTTTTAATTTTTCCATATATATCACCTATTACATATTGTACTCAAAAATAAATTTGAAATAAGTATACAAAAATGTGTACAAAATAAATTTCTTGTGATATAATTTGACATATAGAAAATAAGAAAGGTGGAAAGCAAATGAAAAGTAAAAAAATTTTGGTAGTATTCGTGTTTTTGATACTTTTATCAATATTATTTAGTGTAAAAGTCTTTGCAGTTGAGGAATATTTAGACCGCGAAACAAGGTTACATTATAAAGTTGTGGGAGATGAAATTACTATTACTGGTGTAGAAGAGGGAATAACAAAAGTTGATATTCCAGAAACTATTGAGGGAAAAACAGTAACAACAATAGGGGAAGGAGCATTTTACGGAAGAAATGATATAGTAAGTATTACAATTCCAAATACTGTGGAATTTATAGAATCTTGGGCATTTCGAGG
Source organism: uncultured Clostridia bacterium (assembly GCA_944393135.1). Taxonomy (GTDB): domain Bacteria; phylum Bacillota; class Clostridia; order TANB77; family CAG-508; genus CAG-269. Next base: position 16,222 of record CALXZC010000008.1, read on the forward strand.
TTGTGAAAACATAACAGAAATAAAATTACCAAGTAGTTTGAAATCAATAGAAGGATATGCTTTCGCAGATTGTAAAAGTTTAAAAGAAATTGAAATACCTTGTAATTTAATAAGTGATGGCACTTTTGAGGGTTGCACTAAACTTGAAAAAGTTACATTTACTAATAATGTAACTACTATTGGAGTAGGTGTATATTTTCGAAATTGTGTCAGTTTAAAAGAAATATATATACCAAGTAGTGTAACAAGTGTTGGTTTAATTGTTTTTGATTTAGTTAATAGTAATTTTACTATATATGGTGATTATAATTCTTATATAAGGCAATATTGTGAAGAAAACGGAATAAATTTTGTAGCAACAAGTGGACAACCACAAGAAGAACAAAAACCAAGCGAAGAAGAACAAAAGCCAAGTGAAGAACAAAAACCAAGCGAAGAAGAACAAAAGCCAAGTGAAGAACAAAAACCAAGTGAAGAACAAAAACCACAAGGACAACAAAATCAAGAACAAAATCCAACACAAAATAATAATAAAAACAATGATAAAACAGTAGCACAAACAAAACTACCAAAAGCTGGATTATCAAGTATTATTGCATTACTAATAATATTTGTATTAATATTAAGTATAATTTTCTATAAAAAACAAAAATACTGGAAGGGTGTAAAATAAAGTAATAAAGCAATAGACCAAAAATCTATTGCTTATTTTTTTTGTGAGCGCGAAGAAAAGTTGAATATTTCACTTTTTAGTTTTTTATCGTTTTCGCGCCAACGATTAAGAAAAATTTTTTGCCGAAAAACGATTTATTGGTATTGACTATGTGAGAAAAGCAATATAAAATAAGGCTATAAATAATTTAGGCATAAACCTATAAAGTCTATGCGAATTTAAAGCAAAAACAAAATCGAATATTTTACATAAGGTTATAGGAAATAAAAATAAAAAACCTATGCAATAGAAGTAGCATGGGGAAGAGGAGAACAAAAAACAGTAGAAAAAATCTTTGGGTACACAATATCAGCAGCAAAAGGAAAGCCTACAAATTCAGAATTTATAGCTATGATTGCTGATAAATTAAGATTAGAATTAAAATCAGCTTAAATTAATGAAAAAAAATAAAAAATAACCATTCTACTTTAATGTGGTGAATGGTTATTTTTGTTTGGAAACCACTTAGTGATTTCTCTATTTCCTATAATTATTATACACAAATATATTATATGCAGATGAAATACATTTGTCGAATGTTTTTTATATATTTATAAATAAAATTTTACATATTTGCTTGTTTTTTATCTTGAAATATAGTATAGTATTAGACATAGGAAATGAGAATAAGCAGTGTGAGTGCTACCACTTTACATACACGGTTATACTGTGAGATTGGAGGTGGTGCTATGGAAATTTTATTAGTTCAATTAATATACCTATTATTCTTTGCATTAATAGGAGTTACTAGCATAGCAGTTGCCCTAATCATAACTCTGGTTATAATTTCAGGCAAATAAAAAAAGCACCACATTATGCTCCGCCAAGCTATGTGGTGTTTACTATAAATATATGGTAGCACACATTTCTGTGGCTTTCATTTCCTATAATTATTATACACAGATTAAACATAGTTGTCAAATATTTTTAAAAATTTGCAAAATTTTACAGTTTGTGGTATAATAAATAGTGCAAGTATTTTTAGGATTTGAATTTGAAGAATTTCAAGTTCAAGAGAAGAAGGAGAAAAATGAGTAAGAAAACTCCAATATTCTACACGAAGGATTTTTCTTCAGTGGTAGAAATGCTTGAAGAGCTCAAAGTAAAGATTGCAGAGATGAAAGAAGCATTCAAAGATATCTGGAATGTTGAAGCTGTGGAAACACAAGTCTTGCAGGACCAGGCATATGCAATCATATATTTGAGCGAAAAGTAGTAGAATTCCCCTTATCTATTAATAGTTAAGGGGGATTTTTGCATAAAAAATTAACATAAATTGACGAAAAAGGCTAAATGTGGTATAATTAAAGATGGGAGGAGGGAGTTTAAATGAATGTCAAAAAAAGTAGAAAAATATTTATGATAATAGTTGTATTTATATTATTAATTGAAATATTAAGTACAGTATCTTTTGCTGGCTTAATGGATAGTGTTTTAGGAGAAAGTGGAGCGGCTCCACCACCACCTACACCACCAGATGCCCCACAAACTACACCGCCATCATCATCAACTCCTTCAGAGAGCGGACCAACAATACCAACAGAAACAATAACATGTTATACATCAATTTCAGGAAATGCATATGAAGATTTAGGGTATAAAAAAGGAGAAAACGGAACTGATAGTACGAAGGATAATGAAAACCCTATAGAAGGCGTAACCGTAAACTTAATGAGTGGAGGCGGAGTTGTATCCTCACAAATAACTGGACCAGATGGGAGTTATAGTTTTAGACCATCACCAGGAACATACTCTTTACAATTTGTTTATGGAGATACATCAGGTGTGGATAAAAATAATGCATCTTTAATGAAAAATGCATTAAAATATAACGGACAAGATTATATTACAGTAAGTGCGCCAGGAAAAGAAGAATACATAGATATGGAAAAAATAGAAGTAACACAAAGTGGAAAAGGTGCATTACAATTATTTGTAGCACTTGACTGTTCTAACAGTATGCGTACTACAATGGTAGAATATAACGGAAAAACAAGAACAAGGTTAGACTTAGCTGTAGAAGCAGCAAAACAACTATGTTCAACATTAATAGATAGTGGTAATAACATATATATAGGACTAGTATTCTTCTCAGGAACTAACTATAGAGCGGTATCATTAACAAAAGACTTAAGCTTACTAAATTCAGCATTAGATGATATAAATACTAATGGCTGGTATACAGCAAATACAAATATAGTAGGAGCAATAGGTAAATCATATGAATCTTTTTATAATAACACAGAAGATTCAAATAGATATCTAACAATAATATCAGATGGTGTTCCAACATCAGATGGTAATACAGAAACATATTATACGGATTCAGAAGCGACTGTCTATAGCAAATTAGACATAATTTCTAAGACTACTATAAATAAACTAAAAGAAATACAAGATAATGGCGTAAAAGTAATATCATTAATGACAAAATCAGAAGATCCTGAAGAGAACAGCTATGTAGAAAGTATATTTAAAAATTCAACTGTATTTGAACAAATAGAAGATGGATATAAGACAGTAGATATAATAAAACAAGCATTAAAGGACTACTTAATATCAAATACAGATGAAAAACATTATAGTTCAAGTCATACAGTGTTAGCTGGATATGAAGATGAAGCAAGAAGGCAAGAAGTAGATGCACAATTTGATTTAATGAATTATAAAAACACAATAATGTTTGACCAAATAGAAAATTATACTTCACCAGAAGTAGCAAACGACTTAAGTAATAAAACAAAAATGATAGTAAATGGTGGAGAAAACTATACAATTACAGCAGTACCTAATCCAAGTAGAATAGAGATAACAGAAACAGATCCAGATACAGGAGAAACAAAAGTAGTAAAAATAATACAATATGTAGAAGCAGCATATTCAGGAAGGAATTTAGTATTAGCACAAAGACCAGGATTTTCATTAGTAACAGACATAACAGCAACGGGATTAAGAGCTATCTTACAAAATGGTCAAGAGTTAAATGTACAAAAAGAAGAGCCAGGTTCAGACTTCCCATTAGTACAGACACTAGATAAAGAACTTGCTCAGGGTACAACAATTCAGATAGAATATACAATAAGTATAAAAAATGACTCTTCAATACAATGTGATTATTTGGAATTAGTAAATTATTTACCAAGAGACTTTGTATATGACCCAAGCATAAGATTAATAACAGCAGAAGGAAGAAATGAAGATACTGGATGGGAAGATATATCACTAGAAGATTTACTAGCACAGAATTTAATAACACAGGAGACAGTAGACAAGTTTAACTTAAATTCAGCACTAAAATTAACATTAGATAATGCTGGAAAAGGAGAAAATGGATTTTATATAGCACCAGGTGGTGAGTATAATATAAAATATGTAGTAAGTAGAGTTATAGGAAGTTTGGATAATATAGCTAATGCGGAATTCGAAGTAGCATCAGAAGTACTTCAATATAAAAATCAATCAAATAGAAGAATGACATATATGGTAGGAGCAGACATAACACATCAACTTGCAGGAGCATATCCAGGAGACAGTAAAGATATGGACTTCTCAGATGATAGTACAAACGAAGTAATAGTTATACCTCCAACAGGAAGAGAAGAAAATTACATAGATGTCATAGCAAAATCAGTATTAAGCGCAGGAATGATAACAAGTTTAGCATTAATATGCATAATAAAAATGACAATAAAAAGATAAATTAAAATGGGATAGAAATATAAATCTATCCCATTTTTGTATAACTCTTGAAAAAAATGGAAATAATAATAAAAACACATAAAAAATCAGGAGGTACAAATGAACCAAGGATCATTAAAAAATATGGTAGTTTTAAAAAACTTACCATCAAATATAGTAGAAGAAGCAATTATAATACTAAAAACAAATAAAAAAATAAAACAAAATGAAAAAATAAATTTAAATAAAAATAAAGAAAAAGTTGAAAAAACTAAAGAAAATGATTATATATTAAAAGAGGCTGAAATGATAATTATGAATTATATAACAAAATTAGAACAAAAGAAAAAAGAAAGAAATGAGATACAAAAAACAATAAAAAGAAAATGTAAAAATTTTAAAAAATGTATTATAATAATGAGTATGATACTTATAGTAGAGACAATATTGTTAATATTAAAATAACAGTAATAAAACACCTCTTCCAAACATATAGTTTAAAAGGAAACTAAGGAAGAGGTGTTTTTATGGAACGAGCAATATCAGTAGAAGAAAAAATTAGACGAGCTGAAGAGATTTACGAAAAAAGAAAACAAGGAACAAATAGACAATTAACAACTGTAAGTGTAAATACAAATAAAGAAAAAAAGGATATAAAATTATTAAAGAAAATGATTATACAGATTATAGTATCAATGATGATATATCTAGTAATTTATGCAGTTCAAAACAATAAATATGTATTTTCAGAAGATTTTACAAATAAAGTAAATGAAATTTTATCATATGATACTAACTTTATGGATTTATATAATAATACAAAGAATAAAATTATGAGTTTGTTTCTTGAAAAAAAAGAAGAAAATAATAATGAACAAAATGCAATAGGAGGTGCAATAGAAGAAAATATAACAAATGAAACAATAGATATATCAGAACATCAGCAAGTAGAATTATCACAAATAGAACAAGATATTCAGAATATAAAAAATACAACAACTTTTATAAAACCACTACAAGGAGTGATATCTTCTAAATTTGGACAAAGAGATACAGCAACAGGTACAGTACCTAAAAATCATACAGGAACAGATATAGCAGCAAATTTGGGAACAAAAATAATATCAGCAACAAATGGTGAAGTAGTTCTTTCGTCAGAAGAAGGAGATTATGGTAAGCATTTAAAAATACAGATAGGTGAAGTAAGTGTAATATATGCACATTGTAATAACTTATATGTAAAACAAGGAGATATTGTAGTACAAGGACAAGAAATTGCAGAAGTAGGATCAACAGGTAACTCAACAGGACCTCATCTACATTTTGAAATTAGATATCAGGAGAGAAAAGTAGATCCTGAAAGCATAATAGAGTTATAGGAGGAGAAAATGAGATTTAAAATAGATTTAAAAATATTCTTGTTCTTAATAATATTTTATTTTACAAAACAAATAGAAGCATATGTATTAATACTAGTTTTTGCTATTATACATGAATTAGGACATTTAATATGTGGATTATTGCTTGGAATGAAGCCAAATAAATTAGAATTAAAACCATATGGTGTAAGTATATCTTTTAAAGTTATTACAAAAGATTACAATAAAAAACTGATAAATGGAAACATATTGGAAATAAAAAAAATAATAGTAGCCTTAGCAGGACCTATAACTAATTTAATAATAATATTAATAACATTACAATTTAATATGAATTTATTTTTAGGATTAAAAATAATATATTCTAATCTAGTACTTATAATATTTAATTTAATACCTTTTTATCCACTAGATGGAGGAAGAATTTTAAATGGGATTTTACATATAATATTTGGTAAGAGGAAATCAGAAATATATACAAATTACATTTCTTTTATAAGCTTGATTATTATTACATTTATAGGAAGTATAACAATTTTTTACATACAAAACATTGCAGTTTTTATTATTATTGCTTCTCTTTGGGCGATTTATATTAAAGAAGATATTGTATATAGAAGAAGAAATAAAATTTATAATTTAATAGAAAAAACTATTGAAATAAATGCCAATTAATAGTAAACTAATACTAAAGATAAAAAAGGAGAAATTCAAAGGATGAAAAACTTATTAAAATCAAATAAGGGAATTAGCTTAGTTACTTTATGTATTACTGTTGCAGTTCTTTTAATTTTAACAAATGTGATTATCTATAATACAGCAGATAATTTAAGAACAACGAAATTAAAGAATATGCAGTCAGATATAGAAAATTTACGAGATAAAATATCTAATTATTATTCTCAATATGGAACAATACCAGCAAACAAAGATATAGAATATACAAATATAGAAGATATTAAAAATTCAGGAGTTATAAGTACTGCTGTAGACGAAGGGAAATTTTATGTAATAGATCTTGCTTCAATGGAAAATATAACATTAAACTATGGTAGAGACTATGAGAAAATAAAAAATGGAGAAGCAACTACAGAAGAGCAAATAAATAGCTTGAAAGATTTATATATTATAAATGAAACAAGTCATAATATATTTTATGTTCAAGGGATAAAAGTAGATGATGAAACATTCTATACAGATTATTCAGCAGAAGATGCAGATAAAGTAGCAGTTAATTTACACTTTACTGAAGAGCAAAAAGAAAGAAGTATAAACCAGATAGAATCTGGAAAAGTTTCAGATAAGAATGAAAGTTACGAAGATGAGAATGGCAACAAAGCAATAATACCAGCAGGATTTAAAATATTACCAGGTGAAGAAATAATAAATGAAGGATTAGTTATACAAGATGAAAATGGAAATCAGTTTGTTTGGATACCAGTACAAAACACTGAAAAATATATTAGAAATAGAAATTATGAAGATGAAAAAATATCATCAGTAGTATATACAGATACGACATATTTACCAGAAGAATTACAACCATTATCAGAAGATAGTAGTACAAAAAATGAAGAAAAAGAAAAACAATTAGTATTAAATGCAGGAGGATTTTATATTTCTAGATATGAAGCTGGAATTGAAAATAATAGTTTAGTAAGTAAAAAAGATAAAGAAGTATGGACAAATATATCACAAACTAGTGCAAAAGAAACAGCAAAACAATTTATAAATAACGAAAATGTAAAAAGTAGTTTATGTTCAGGAATACAATGGGATGTAGTAATGAACTTTATCAATGAAAAACAAGATGGAGAAGGAAATACATTTTCAGTAACAAATTATTTAGAAGGAAGGCATAATGATAAAATATCAATATCAGGGCAAAATGAAAAAGATAAAGTATGTAATATATATGATTTAGAAGGAAATTGCAATGAATATGTGGCAGAAAGAACAAACTCATCAAATTCATCATATATCGTAAGAGGAGGAAGTATAGGCCAATATCTAAGTGCAACAGAAAGACAAGAAGATTATGGAGGAGGAAATCCAGAAACTTCATTTAGGTTTGTTTTATATATTGTAAATGATAGATAAAAACTGATTAGAGAAAAAAGCTCTAGTCAGCTTTTCTTTTATTTCCCTAATAAAAGTAACTTGTAAAGAAATTGTAATAATTTAGAAATATTTTTGTTATTTTTATGTGAAATTAATTGACTTTTTGCCATATTCGTTATATTATATAACTATTGAAAATGTGTTTTTAAAATCCTAAGGAGGAAAATTATGGGAGAAGTAATAGTAATAACATCAGGTAAGGGTGGAGTAGGAAAAACAACAACAACAGCAAATTTAGGTTCAAGTTTAGCTCTAGAAGGAAAAAAAGTGGCATTAGTAGACACAGATATAGGACTTAGAAACCTAGATGTAGTAATGGGACTAGAAAATAGAATAGTATATGACATAGTAGATGTTGTAGAAGAAAAATGTAAGCTAAGACAAGCTCTAATAAAAGATAAAAGATTTAAAGAATTATACCTACTACCAGCAGCCCAAACAAGAGATAAAAGCGCAGTAAATGAAGAACAAATGAGAGAATTAGTAGGAAAACTAAAAGAAGAGTTTGACTATATATTGATAGATTGCCCAGCAGGAATAGAACAAGGATTTAAAAATGCTATTGCGGGAGCAGACCGTGCTATTGTTGTAACAACAGCAGAAATATCAGCAATAAGAGATGCGGATAGAATAATAGGACTTTTAGAATCATCTGAAATAAAAAATCCAGAATTAGTAATCAATAGAATAAGACCTAATATGGTAAAAAAAGGAGAAATGATGGATGTTGATGACATAGTAGACTTGTTATCAATAGACTTAATAGGTGTAGTTCCAGATGATGAATACATAATTACACAGACAAATAAAGGAGAGCCGGTAATACAAAACAAAAAAGCGCCATCAGGAAAGGCATATATAGAAATTGCAAAAAGAGTATTAGGAGAAAAAATAGAAGTAACAATTCCAGGAAGAGAAAAAGGATTTTTTGCAAAACTAAAAAGAATATTTAAGAAACAATAAAACGTTGGGGGTAAGTAGGAAGTATGTTTGAAAACATAACAAAATTTTTTAAAAACTGGAAAAAGAAAGAAAATAAAAGTGAAAATAACTCAAGAGAAACAGCAAAAGAAAGACTTCACTTAGTTTTAATGCAAGATAGAGCAAATGTTTCAGCAGATTTCTTAGAATTAATGAAGCAAGAAATTATTGAGGTCATAAAAAAATACATAGATGTAGATGAAAGTGCAATAGATGTAAGACTTACAAACAAAGAAAACAGTGACGGAACAAATGGAGCACCAGCTTTATATGCAAATATTCCAATATTAAATATCAAAAATGAAGCAAGAAAAATAAAAGTAGAAGAAGAAAGTAAAGAAGCATCAGAAAAAGAAGAAAATGACAACACAAATAAAGAAACTGAAAAGAAAATAGAAGAAATAAAAGAAGAAGAAGCAGAACAAAAAGTTGAACAAGCAGAAATCATAATAGAAGAAGTAAATGCAGAAAAAGAAGAAAAACAAGAAGAACAAGTACAAGAAGAAACAAAGGAAAAAATTAAATCAGAAAATAATTAAGAAAAAGAGTGGTTTAATGAGAAAAAGAGAATTAAAAAATGTAGAGTGGACAATATTAATAGTTGCAGTAATCTTGTGTGTAATAGGATTAGTTGCACTATTCTCAGCAACACAAGAAACAGAACATGCGGATTTCAACAAACAATGCATTTGGTTTGTCGTAAGTTTAGTAATAATGGTAGGAGCAATGCTAGTAGACTATGAAATATTAATAAAAATATCTCCAGTGATATATGGAATGTTCATCATTTTGCTAATAGGAGTATTGTTTACACCAGAAATAAATGGAGCAACAAGCTGGTTTGATATAGGATTTTTCTCTTTTCAGCCAGGAGAGTTTGCAAAAATATTTGTAATATTATTTTTAGCTTTAGCAATAAATAAAATACAAGAAAGAGGAAAACAAGAAATAAATAGACCAACAAGGTTATTAGCATTAATTGCAATATTGGGAGTACCAGTATTATTAATAATAAAACAACCAGACTTTGGAACAGCGGCAGCATATATAGTAGCAGCAGCACTAATGATAATAGCGGCTGGAATAGATAAAAGATATATAATAGCAACAATAATATTAGTAGCAGTATCAATACCATTAATATATAATTTTATATTACCAGACCATGCAAAACAAAGAATAGATATATTCTTAAATCCAGAAGCAGATCCAAGAGGTGCAGGATATAATATCATACAATCAAAACTTGCAATAGGAGCAGGTGGATTAACTGGAATGGGATTGTTAAAAGGAAATCAAACACAGCTAGGATATTTGTATCCAAAGACAACAGATTTTATTTTTGCAGTAGTTGGAGAAGAAATGGGCTTTATAATAGCAGGAACAGTAATCATATTATATGTATTATTAATAACTAAAAGTTTATATGTGGCAAAAACTGCAAAAGATGAATTAGGTTCATTAATAGCAACTGGAATTACAGGAATATTCTTATTTCATGTAGTAGAAAATATAGGAATGGTAATGGGATTACTACCAATAACAGGAGTACCACTTCCGTTCATAAGCTATGGAGGAAGTTCTTTAATGACAAACTTTATGCTAATAGGAATAATATTAAACATAAGTAGTAAAAGGCAAAAAACGATATTTGTAAAATAATGCCATGTCGCATTGGGGACAGTCCCCATGCGACATTTTAGTGCTCATAGGGACAGTCCCCATGCGACATTTAGAATAGGAAAGGAAAGGGTTAAAAATGTTTATACATAAATTGAAAATAGGTAATGTGGAATTAGAGAATAATTTAATATTGGCTCCTATGGCAGGTGTTACAAATAAACCTTTTAGGATTATTTGTAAAGAAGTTGGAGAGCCTGGCATGGTGTGTACTGAAATGGCAAGTAGCAGAGGGATGTTTCATAATGATGATAAAACTAAAAGGCTATTTAATACTGAAGGTGAGAAAAGACCTATAAGTTTCCAAGTTTTTGGAAGTGATGAGGAAAGTTTAGAATATGCTACTAAGTATATGAATAACTTTGCAGATATAATAGATATAAATATGGGGTGTCCGGCTCCTAAAGTTGTAAAAAATGGTGATGGCAGCAAATTACTATTAGATTTAGAAAAAGCAAGAAGCATTATAAAAACAGTAGTAGATGCAGCAAAAGTACCTGTTACTTTGAAAATAAGAATGGGTTGGGATAAAGAACATATAGTGGCTGTTGATGTAGCGAAGATTGCAGAAGAGCTGGGAATTTCTGCAATAACGGTCCATGGAAGAACAAGAAGTGAATTTTATACAGGAAAAGCAGATTGGGAGATTATTAAAAAGGTAAAAGAAAGTGTTAAAATACCAGTTATAGGAAATGGTGATATTATAGACGAAGAAACAGCTTATAAAATGTTTGAAACAACAGGTGTAGATGGAATAATGATAGGAAGAGGAAGTTTTGGAAATCCTTGGATTTTTAAGGATATAAAATATTATTCAGAAACAGGAGATAAGTTGCCAAGACCAACGAAAGAAGAAAGATTATCAGTTATAAAGAAACATATAGAGTTAGCAGTAAATGAAAAAGGTGAAGATATTGCTATAAAAGAACTTAGAAAACATATTGCATGGTATACTAAAAATTTAAAAAATTCTAGTGATTTTAGAAATAGTATAAATAGAATTGAGAGTAAGGATGAGTTACTAAATATATTAGATGAATATTTTGAAACTCTATAGAATAAAAATGTAATGGATTAAAATATCTATTACATTTTTTTGGAGGGAGTTATTTGAAAATTAATAAAAAAAATATAATTATTTATGTTTGTTTGGGATTAATACTTGCTGTTTTTATTATTTTATTATTTTTTAAATTTAATATGGCTAAAAATCTGAAAATTGGAAATAATAAAAGTAGTCAGGACATGGTGAATGATATTTTAAATATAAAGTCATATGAAACAGTTATAGAAGTAGATGTAAAGAGTAATAAAAATCAAAATAAATATTTAATTAAACAAAGATATAATGGGGATAATGATAATTGCCAGGAAGTATTAGAACCCAATAATATTAAAGGAGTAAAAATCACAAAATCGAATGGAGAATTAAAATTAGAAAATAGTAAATTAAATTTAGTATCTATCTTTGAAAATTATGAATATCTATCAGAAAATGACTTGGATTTAAGTACTTTTATTAAAGATTATAAAGAAAATAGTGGTTCTAGGTGTACAGAAAAACAAGATGAGGTATTAATGGAGACCATAAGCAATAATAATTTAGATGTAAAAAAAGTCTTGTACATAGATAAACAAAAAGGAAAAATAACAAAATTAGAAATAGAGGATACTAACAAAAAAACGGCTGTTTACATATTATATAGAGAGGTAAATGTAAATAGTTGAGTAACTATTTCTTGCTTCTAAGATAAACCATACTTGACAATTCTTGTAATATTAGGAGTGAAGAATATGCAGATAAGAAGAGGCGATATGTTTTATGCAGATTTAAGTCCGGTTGTTGGTTCAGAGCAAGGAGGAATTAGACCTGTATTAATTATTCAAAATGACCTAGGTAATAAATATAGTCCAACAGTCATTGCAGCGGCAATAACGTCTCAAACGGGAAAAGCAAAATTACCAACACATATTGAAATTAATTCTGATGCTTGTGGACTAAAGAGCAATTCCGTAGTTTTAGCAGAGCAGATAAGGACTATAGACAAAAGCAGATTAAAGGAGAGAATAGGTCATATTGATGATGAAAAAATAATAGATAAAGTTAATAATGCTTTAGGTGTAAGCTTTGGATTAGATGAATAAATAGGGTGAATATCACCCTATTATATTTTTAATTTTTTGATTATCTTAATTTCATTATACAAATTTTCAATAATAGCTTTTCTAGTTTCATATGCTTTTTTATATTGTTCATAAGCTGATTGAAAATTTTCTGGTGTTTCATCATTTTTTAATAATATTTTCATACCTTCTAGATAATAATTTTTATCTTTTTCTTTTTTAGCCTTATCCATAGAAATTTTATATTTTTCCACTTGTTTAAGTCTTTTTATCTCGTCTTTTAACTCTTGTACATAATCTTGAGTGAGAAAAATTTCATACTCAATATCTTCGATAACGACTTTAAGTAAAACACGTACAATAGCAGGATTATTTTTTCCTAATTTAGCATTTTTAACTACAGTTGAAAGCGCAGAAGATTGAGAAGGCTTACTATTTTCTATTAAAATTTTTAGAGTGTCAGAAATACCTATATGTGATTTATACTGACGTTTACTAACAATAGCATCATATTCATCAGCAACACGTATTATTTGAGCTTCATAAGGTATATCTTTTTTAGTTAAACCTTGTGGATATCCGTGTACCATTTAAAGCTTCATGATGATAATAAGGACCAGCTGCATATGGTCTTAGTTTTAAATCGTTCATGCACATATTATATCCTATTGTGGTATGAGTTTTCATAATTTCATATTCTTCATCAGTAAGTTTTCCAGGCTTTTGTAAGATAGCAGGAGGAATAAATTGTTTTCCTATGTCATGAAGGTAACCACATATAGTACAATACTCTGTAAATCCTTTATTACAATGTAAATGCTGACATAATCTACAAGTTAAATCACCTACATTTTCACAATGTTTTCTTGTAAAAACATCTAATCTATCTAGCATATTTAATTGATATCTCATTGTTTGGTCTAAATTATAAGACTTTAAACTAGTTCTATCATAAAAATCAAAAACTTCTTTATACATATTTTTTCTCCTGTATTTTAATCTAATATTATAATAACATTAATATAAATAAAAAACAATATAGCTATAAATAAAAATAGATTGTATATGTT
>CALXZC010000009.1 GCA_944393135.1 uncultured Clostridia bacterium
GAAGGAGAAGATTATACTAGCAATGAAAGTACTGGTAATGGAAAAAGAGGTGGTAGCTATAATCAGACACCTACACTTAATCAGTTTGGAGAGGATTTAACTAAGAAAGCAGAAGATGGAAAATTAGACCCTATTATAGGCAGAAAAGAAGAAATTGAAAGGGTGGTACAGATTTTATCTAGAAGAACTAAGAATAATCCATGTTTGATTGGTGAGCCCGGTGTTGGTAAGACAGCTGCTGTTGAAGGCTTAGCGGAAAAAATTGTTGCAGGCGATGTACCAGAGATTTTAAAAAATAAGAGAGTTGTTACTATGGATATATCTAGCATGGTTGCTGGAAGTAAATATAGGGGCGATTTTGAGGAAAGAATTAAAAAGGCTTTAGATGAAGTGAAAAAAGCAGGAGATGTAATCTTGTTTATTGATGAAATTCATACAATAGTTGGAGCTGGAGCAGCAGAAGGAGCTATTGATGCTGCAAATATTTTAAAGCCATTATTGGCTAGAGGGGAAATTCAACTAATTGGCGCTACTACTTTAAATGAATATAGAAAATATATTGAAAAAGATGCAGCATTAGAGAGAAGATTTAGCCCTGTTACTATTAATGAACCATCTGAAAGGGATACTATAAAAATCTTAAAAGGCTTACGTGATAAATATGAAGCACATCATGGCGTAAAAATAACTGATGAAGCAATAGAAGCAGCTGTTAAGATGTCTATTAGATATATAAATGATAGGTTTTTACCAGATAAAGCGATTGACTTAATTGATGAAGCGGCATCTCGTGCTAAATTGCAATCTTACACAGAGCCAGAAAGCTTAAAAAAATTACAAGAGGAAATTGACGAAGTGGAAAAGGATAAAGAAGAAGCTGTCAGAATTCAAAAATTTGAAAAAGCTGCAGATTTAAGAGATAAACAAAAAGAATTAAAAGCAAAATATGAAAAAGAACAAAAGAAATGGCAAAATAAGAATGATAAATCTGTTACTAACATAACAGAAGAGAACATTGCAGAGGTAATAGCAAGTTGGACAGGAATACCAGCTAAGAAGATTACAGAAGATGAAAATATAAAATTAAAGAATTTGGAGAAAACTTTACATGAAAGAGTAATAGGTCAAGATGAAGCAGTAGAAGCAGTGGCAAAAGCAATACGTAGAGGAAGAGTTGGGCTTAAAGATCCAAAAAGACCAATAGGTTCATTCTTATTTTTAGGACCAACAGGTGTGGGAAAAACAGAACTTTCAAAAGCACTAGCACAAAGTCTATTTGGTGATGAAAATGCTATGATAAGAGTAGATATGTCAGAATATATGGAACCACATTCAGTATCTAAGTTAATAGGTTCACCACCAGGATATGTAGGCTTTGATGAAGGTGGACAGTTGACTGAAAAAATTAGGAGAAAACCATATTCTGTAATTCTTTTTGACGAGATAGAAAAAGCACATCCAGATGTTATGAATATGTTACTTCAAATATTAGAAGACGGAAGGTTAACAGATAACCAAGGAAGGACAGTAAATTTTAAAAATACAGTAATAATAATGACTTCAAATATTGGAGCTAGATTAATAACAGATAAGAAAACTTTAGGATTTTCTAAAACAGGAGACAATAAAAAAGAAGAAGTAAAAGAAGATTACGAAAATATTAAGAAAGAAGTTATGGAGGCTTTGAAAAAAGAGTTAAGACCCGAATTTATTAATCGTATTGATGAAATAATTGTATTCCATAAATTAACAGATAATGAAATTGGTAAAATAATAGATATAATGTTAAAAGAAGTAACAAAAAGACTAGAAGCTCAAAAAATTAAAATAGAATTAGAGCCTGAGGTCAAGAAATTAATTGCAAGCAAAGGAATTGATAAAAACTTTGGAGCAAGACCACTTCGTAGAACAATACAAAGTGTGTTAGAAGATAGGTTAGCAGAAGAGATATTGGATGGAAATCTAAAGAAAGACAAAGTAAATAAAATAGGTGTAGAAAATGAAAAGATTGTAGTTAAAAATTAAAATGATAGAGGATTAGAATTTCTAATCCTCTTTTAAATGTTGTTGATTTTTTAAAGAAATGTGTTATAATACTAAAGATATGGTAAACACTGTATCGTTAGTATTCCTAAATTAGTAATAATTATTACTAAGGAAATTAAACCTTTAAGGAAGGGGCATCATGGTTATTACAGATGATAGAATTATTGATGAAAATACACATAAAAAGGAGTATAGCGAGCTACAAAAATGTGATGGAGATAGAATAGACAGCATTGTTATTGATACAACAAGTATTGATGTATATGTACATCAGTGGAATTCTTCAAATGTTACGGTACATCTTGAAGGAACAGCCATTGTTGAAAAGGGAGAGGTAGAACTTAGTACTTATGTACTAGAAAGAAAACTTATTTGTACAATTCAAACACAGTGTGTTTTGGAAAGTTCAAACCTAAGACTTGATATCTGGCTTCCAAATGTAGTATACAAGTCAATATCGATTAGAGGGACAACTTCTAATATATATGTAGAAAGTGGAATTTTTACGAAAATTGTAGATGTTTATACATCATCAGGGAGTGTAAAAGTAGATGCAACGTTTGTAAAGGCGAAAATAAATACTAATACGGCAGATGTCGATGTTAGATTTTCTGCATGTTCAAAAGTTAATGCTAAAATTTCTACGGTAGATGGAAATATTGTGGTACAACTTCTTAATATACGTAAAGTCAAGTTGAATGCGATTTCAAAATATGGAAAGGTAGAAGATAAATATGTAGGAACTTTTGGATATCTAGCTTCAATCGAAGCTTCATCAATAAGAGGTAATATTACTGTAATGTAAATGAAATCATGAGAAAAGGCAAGTTGTACTATTTTGTATAACTTGCTTTTAAAATAAATTTATATAAAAAATTTGACAAAGATGATATAATAAAAATGCTGATAGGAAAGCAGGTGGAAAAATGTTAGAAAAAGTAAATTCACCAGAAGATGTGAAAAAATTAAGTATAGAAGACAAAAAGATATTAGCAGAAGATATAAGAAAATATATATTAGATATAGTATCTAAAAATGGAGGACATTTAGCATCAAACTTAGGAGTTGTAGAACTTACAATAGCACTTCATAGTGTGTTCAATGTACCAGGAGATAAAATAGTATGGGATGTGGGACATCAAAGTTATGTACATAAAATACTTACAGGAAGAAAAGAAAAAATGAATACATTAAGAAAACTAAATGGAATAGCAGGATTTCCAAAAACAAAAGAAACAGAAGTAGATTGTTTTGATACAGGACATAGTAGTACATCAATATCAGTAGCATTAGGAATGGCAAGAGCAAGAGATATAGAAGAAAAAAACAATACAGTAATTGCAATAATAGGAGATGGAGCATTAACAGGAGGAATGGCTCTAGAAGCATTAAATGATGCAGGATATAGTGGAACAAAGCTAACAGTTATTCTAAATGACAATGAAATGAGCATATCAAAAAACATAGGTGGAATGAATATGCTTTTGAGTAAGTTAAGAACAAAAAGAACATATACTAAATCAAATATTTCGTTAAAGAAAATAATTAATAAAATACCAGTTGTAGGAAAACCTTTTGTTAAAATTGTACAAAGAGTAAAAAGAAGTATAAAACAATTAATAATACCAAAAATGTTTTTTGAAGATATCGGGTTTAGGTATTTAGGACCAGTAGATGGGCATAATATAGAAGAATTAGAAAGAATGTTAAAAATTACAAAAGAATTAGATGGACCAGTTTTATTACATGTATTAACTAAAAAAGGAAAAGGTTATAAAATAGCAGAGGAAAATCCAGATAAGTATCATGCAACCGCACCATTTGATATAGAAACAGGAGAAACTAAAAAGAAAAAGGAAAAAGATTATTCAAAAGTATTTGGGGATAAATTAATAGAACTAGCAAAGAAAAATCAAAAAATAGTAGCAATTACAGCATCAATGAAAGATGGAACAGGACTAAAAGAATTTCAAAAAGAATTTCCAGAAAGATTTTTTGACATAGGAATAGCAGAGCAACATGCAGTAGGATTAGCAGCAGGAATGGCAAAAGCAGGACTAATACCATTTGTACCAATATACTCATCATTTTACCAAAGAGCCTATGACCAAGTAATACATGATGTGGCATTACAAAACTTACCAGTAATAATGTGTGTAGATAGAGCAGGAATAGTGGGACAAGACCGGAGAAACACATCAAGGTGAATTTGACATGGCATTTTTTAGACTAATACCTAATCTAATAATTATGGCACCAAAAGATTTTAAAGAATTAGAAGATATGTTAGAATATGCAGTAACATTAAAAAGACCAGTAATTATTAGATACCCAAGAGGTGGAGAAAGTGAAAAAATAAAATTCGACAAAAATAATAAAATAAGTCTAGGAAAAGCAGAGATATTAAAAGAAGGAAAAGACATAAGCATAATATCAATAGGAAAAACAGTATCAAGAGCAATGGAATTATCTAATATGTTAAAAAATGATGAAATAGAAGCAGAGGTAATAAATGCAAGATTTTTAAAACCATTAGATAAACAAGAGATACTAAAATCAGTAAAAAAGACAAAAAACGTAATAACAATAGAAGATGGAACAATTATAAATGGACTAGGAACGGCTATAAAAGAATTGGTAGTAGATGAAAATTTAACAGGTATAAAAGTAAAATCATATGCATATCCAGATGAATTTATAAAACATGGTACAGTAGAAGAATTAGAAAAAATTTACAAACAAGATGTAATATCAATATATGAAGATATAACAGAAAATAAAAACATAAGGAAGGAAAAAATATGAACAAACAAGATTTATTAAAAGATTATAGAAAACAAGAAGATAAAATTTGCTTATCACAAGTATTGGATAAAATAGAATTCATGAGAATGAAGGAAAAAATAGAATATACAGATTTTTTAGATATGTATCAAATATCATTGGTAGAAAACTTTTTAAAAAAGATAAATTTTGAACATTATAAATTATATGGAGGATATGAAGATGCAGAAAGAAAAATACTAATAGTATATCCAGAAAAATATAATGAAAATATGCTTGAAAAGAATTATCCAAAAATATTAAAAGTAGTTAGAGTAAATTTAGACAAAGAAGAATATGGAAAATATACACATAGAAATTATTTGGGAGGAATAATTAAACTAGGGTTAAAAAGAGAAAAAGTAGGAGATATCTTGGTTTCAAATAATGGCTCTGATATTATTGTTGTGGAAGATTTTGCAGAGATATTAAAAAAAGAATTACCATCTCTTACAAGATTTGAAAATAGTAAAATAGAAATAGTAGAACTAAAAGATTTAAGAAAAAAAGAAATTCGTATAGAAAATATGAAAATAATAGTACCATCACTACGTTTAGACAATATAGTATCAGACCTTGCCAAAACTTCAAGGAGTAAAGCAGCGCAAATAATATCACAAGAAAGAGTTTTTATAAACGGACAAAATGAAACTAAACTATCAAAACAAATAAAAATAAATGATGTAATCACAATTAGAGGAAAGGGAAGATTTGTAATAAAAGAAGTGGAAGGAACTACAAGAAGTGGAAGGACAGTATTAGTAGTAGAAAAATACGTTTGAGACAAAAATTGCCCATCCCCTATTTTCTCAATTCTACTACTGTAACACCCATTTCTCCTTCTCCATATGTTCCAATACGATATGATGCTACATGAGGATTTGTTTTTAAGAATTTATGAATGCCATTCATTAATTTTCCAGTACCTTTTCCATGTACTATTCTAACAGTAGATAATTTACTAAGTGTTGCATCATCTAGAAATTTATCTACAACAAATATAGCCTCTTCTACATTAAGACCAATTACATTTATTTCAGATTTTACATTTTTTGCTTTAGATAAATTAGTATAAGTAGAAGTTAAAACTTTTTCCTTTTTTAAGTCTGTATGTGCTTGTTCTAACTCATTAATTGATAAATTTGTTTTTATTAATC
Source organism: uncultured Clostridia bacterium (assembly GCA_944393135.1). Lineage (GTDB taxonomy): Bacteria > Bacillota > Clostridia > TANB77 > CAG-508 > CAG-269. Next base: position 6,027 of record CALXZC010000009.1, read on the forward strand.
CAATTTGAACTTGTACTTCGTTTGATTTAGAAGGCCTTGAAAGTACGATTCCGTTACTATTAAATTTTCTAATAAATACAGTCATGTTAGGTTTAATATCTTTTATATCTAAAGAATTTGAATTATGTTGATGTTTTTTATTATTTTCTAGCATAGACATATTATTTAAGCTACTTATACTTTTATTTAATTGATTTCTAAGATTTTCAGCAGTTTTTGTATTTGTTATTTGATTTAATTCTTTTATTATATTACTTGCTTCATCTTTTGCATTTAGTAAAATGTCTCTTGCATTTATTTTTGCATTATTTAAAATATCTTGTTCTTGTTTTTGTAAATTTTCATTATCAGTAATAAGTGACTTTTCTAAAGTAGAGATATGTTCTAACTTTTTATCAATTTCAACTTTTTCTTTTTCAATTAAAGATTTTTGGTCATAGATATTTTTTAAAATCTCTTCAAAATTTATTTGGTCTTTTGACATTAATGCTTTTGCATTTTCTATTATAGAATTAGGCAAGCCTAAATTTTTACTGATTGCAAAAGCATTACTCTTACCAGGTATTCCAACTAAAAGATTATATGTAGGTTTTAATGTATTTATATTAAACTCGACTGAAGCATTTTCAAAACCAGGGGTTATTAGTGCATATTGTTTTAACTCTTGATAATGTGTAGTAGCTATTGTAAGTGCTCCTAAATTATATAAATGCTCTAAAATACTTATGGCTAAGTTTGCACCTTCTATTGGATCTGTTCCTGAACCCAACTCATCTACCAAAACGAGTGAATTTTTAGTAGCATTTTTTATTATTGATACAATATTTAACATATGAGAAGAGAAAGTACTAAGTGAATTTGATATACTCTGGTCGTCTCCGATGTCTGCAAATATTTTATCAAATACATAAATACTAGAATTTTCACTAGCTGGAATATTTAATCCAGCACATGCCATACAAGAAAGTAACCCCACAGTTTTCAAAGAAACAGTTTTACCACCTGTATTTGGTCCTGTAATTAATAAACAAGAAAAATCTTTACCTAAATTTAAAGATATAGGAACAACAGTATTTTTATCAATTAGAGGATGACGTGCATTTTTTAAGTTAATCTCTCTTTGTGTATTTAGAAGAGGAGTTATTCCATCTAATTCTTTAGAATATTTTGCTTTTGCAAAAATAAAATCAAGTTTTCCAATTAATTCTACATCCTGTTTTAGTTCTTCTATATAAGGTTCAAATAGAAAGGACAATTTTTGTAATATTATTTCAATCTCTAATTCTTCATCTAATTTTAACTTATTTATTTCATTATTCATTTCAAATATAGAAATAGGTTCAATAAAGAGTGTCGAACCAGCATTTGAGACATCATGTACAAAACCTTTGACAGATAAGCGATATTCTTCTTTTACAGGAATAACAAACCTATCATTTCTAATTGTTATAATATTATCTTGAAGATATTTAGAAAAGTTTCCATGTATCATATCATTTAATTTAGTTCTAATATCATTTTCTAAATTTTTTTGTTTGTTTCTAATACTTTTTAAAGTACTTGATGCATTATCTTCAATTATTCCTTCATCAGATATACAGTAGTGAATTTTATCAATAATATTTTTATTTGTATAAAGCAAGCTAAAAAGTTTAGACAAAATAGGATAATTAGAAGCATCAATATAATCCTTATTAAAATAATTCTTTAATTCATATGACATCTCAAGTATTTTGTTTAAATTTAGAATAGCAAAAGGAGAAAGTGATATACCACTTTCTAGATTTTTTATACTTAAATCAATGTCTTGAAATTCATAAAAACTAGGGCAAGAATTCCTAATAGTCAGACTAACAGCTTCTTTTGTTTCATCTAGCATGTTTTGAACTTCATTAAAATTGTTACTAGGAAGTAAATTCCTAGCAAGTTCCTTTCCTTTTGAAGTAATGCAATAATTTGTTAATATATTTATTATTTTATTAAACTCTAATTTTATTAAATTTATATCCATATCAAATCTCCTAATGTATAGATTATAGAACAAATAGCAGTAATAGTCAATTACAATGGGAATAATAAGAAAAAACAAGACCCTAAATAGCATAAATTTACGTTATTTAAGGTCCAAAATTATTTTAAATTATATTATACATTTTTATAATCTTTTAACTTTTTGAAAGAGAATATAAGTAAAATTATAGAAAGTACTCCTAAAGATATTAGTATAGTAGTAGTTCCAGCATGAGGTAAAACTGCTGGTGGTTCAGAAAGTCTTAAAACTGGAGTTACATCTGAAGAATTATCTTTATCCTCTCCGTTAAAGCCAGTATAAGTAATATCTACTTTATCATTTGTATCTAATAATTTGTCTACAATTTTACTATCAAAATCTTCTTTTAATTTTAAAGTGTATTGAACAGTTGCTGTTTTGCCACTTTCAAGTTCTGGAATAGTCCAAGTAATTGAATTATCTGTAGGGTCAATTTCTTGAGAAATTGTTCCAATATTTGCTTCTGTTATATATGCAAACTCAAAATTATCTATAATCTCCTGAGGGAAGTAATCTTTTATTACTATATCTTTATAAGATTGTGAAATAGGTAGTAAAGAATTATATATGTCATTAGTAATAGTATCTTCTACTTGGTCATCTGTAACATAGTAGAAATTTCCAACAGTTGGATTATCTTCAGTTCCAAAAATTTCTTCAATAATCTCTCCATATGTTTTAGTAGAGCCACTAGCAATAGTATCTTCATCAGAGATACCTGTAAGCATTGTAGTAATTTGGATATTATTATTAGCTAATTCTTTTAATTTTTCATTAGTTGCTGTTATTGTTTCATCTGAATAATAAGGATTGTTGCCTGCTAAAGATATGTTAGGAACACCATCTGTCAAAACAATAATGTATTTATTACTAGCATTATCAGTAAATTGATTACTTGCTAAAGTAATACCAGCATCTAAGTCAGTTCTTGGTCCATTTGCATTAATATTATCAATGGCAGAACTTAGTGAAGTAATGTCAGAACTTAAATCGGCAACTAAACTCGCATCTTCTAAAGTAGCCTCTTTTGAAGTATCTGTGTTACTTGAAAAGCTAACAACACCAACTTTTAAATCATTATTACCTTCCAATAATTTAGAAACTAAAATTTTGGCAGCTTCAAATATAGTATCTTTTCTAGTAGGTGATTGAGTGTTATTTTCATCAATGTTATCATTCATACTATCAGAATTATCAAGAACTAAAATAAGTTCACCAGTTGTTTTAAGATTTTCCTCATTATTAGTTACTTGTAATTGAATAGTAACCTCTTTATTATTTAAGTTTTTCTTGATTAACTTCTTTTCAAAACTTGAATTTTCACCTAATTGAATTGTACAAACAGGTTCTTCTACAACTTCCATTTGAACTGTACTATAAGAAGCAAGTGAAATATTTGCAATCAAAATAAGTATAAAAAATAGTATAAAAAAAATAGTTTTCTTCATAAAAATCCTCTCCTTAGTATATTGTTTACGCATATAAAATATTTTATCATAAAATGAAAAATAAACAAAGATATATTAAAAAAATTCACAAAAATTTTACGTATATAAAATTATAAAAGCAGACACAGAAAAAAATTTATGGAAACAAAAAAAAATTATGGAAAACTCTTGAAATACTGTAAGAATCATGTTAAAATAATAGAAGTGTTTATAATATAAGCCAATCAAAAAGCAAAGTATATATATTAAAAAAATGCAAAAGAGAAAAATGGTCTTAGGCTGGAAACCATTTAGCATTTAATATATAGAAATTTCACTTTTTAGGTCTTTTCTTGAAAAAAAGTAGGGAAAAGCGGTTGCACCGTTAAAACTATAATGAGGTTAGTTAAATAGAACTAATAAACTTAGGTGGTACCACGGATATATAGCCATTTTTCCGTCCTAAAAAGTAGGAGGTGAAATGGTTTTTTTGATGGCGAAAAGGATGTGATTAAATGATAAAACAAAAAATAGTAGAAAACTATTTTGATGCAAAAAAATATACTAATCAAGAAATAATGCAGTCAATAGAAGAAAACAAAAAAGAATATGCAAAAAAAATTATAGATATAGACATAAATTTAAATGAATTTGGAGTTTATGTAGTTACATATTATTTTAAAGTTAGAGACAATATATTTCAAAAAATATTTATAAAATTAAAACAAAAAAGACGTAAAAATAAAATAGAATTGTTACAAGAAAAAACAGCAGAAAATATTAAAATGACTAGAAAAGAAAGAGCAAACGAAGAAATAAGAAAAAGAATGGAAAAATATTCAGGAAATGTTTATGGAGTATACAAAAAAACAAAAACATATAAACCATATTAAAAGGAGAGAAAAAACATGAAAGAAGAGATTGCAAAAATTAAAGAAAATTCCATAAAAGAGATGGAAGAATGTAAAGACTTAAAAAACTTAAATGACGTAAGAGTTAAATATTTAGGTAAAAAAGGCGAATTAACAATAGTATTAAGAGGAATGGGAAAATTAAGTCCAGAAGAAAGACCAATAATAGGAAGTCTAGTAAATGAAGTAAGGGATGAACTTAATAATTTATTAGAACAAAAAGAAAAAGAATTAAAATCTCAAGAATTACAAAAAAAATTAGAAACAGAAAATATTGATATTACAGAGCCAAGTAAAAAAATAGTTTTAGGTTCACTTCATCCAATAACACAAATAATAGAAGAAGTAGAAGAAATATTTTTAGGAATGGGATATGAAATAGCAGATGGGCCAGAAGTAGAAAAATCAATATATAATTTTGATAAATTAAATACACCACCAGATCACCCAGCAAGAGATATACAAGACACATTTTATATTACAGATGACATATTACTTAGAAGTCAGACATCACCAGTACAAGCAAGGGTAATGGAAAATAAAAAACCACCAATAAAAATAATTTGTCCAGGTGCTGTATATCGTTCAGATAGCGTAGATAGTACACATTCACCAGTGTTTCACCAGATAGAAGGATTAGTTGTAGATAAAAATATATCAATGACAGATTTAAAAGGAACTTTAGAGATGTTTGCTAAAAAATGTTTAGGAGAAAATACCAAAATACGTTTCAGACCACATCATTTTCCATTTACAGAGCCAAGTGCAGAAGCAGATGTATCATGCTTTGTATGTGGAGGAAAAGGATGCAAGGTATGCAAAGGTGAGGGATGGATAGAGCTATTAGGTTGTGGAATGGTTCATCCAAAGGTATTCAAAAATTGTGGAATAAATCCAGATGAATATACAGGATTTGCATTCGGATTTGGAGTAGAAAGAATTGCAATGGCAAAATTCGGAATAGAAGATATGAGACTATTATTTGAAAATGATGTAAGATTTTTAAAACAATTTTAGAAGGAGTGTTTAGTTAGTGGGAATTTTAAGTAAAAAGCCTAGAAAAAATAAATTATATTCATTACAAAAAGCAATGGAATATGTAAATAATAATGAAGGATATTCAGTAGTAGCAGAAAATGGAGGTTATAGAATAATTCCAGACAGCCAGGCAAGAGAACATATAGAAAGATATAAAGAACAAATAAGACAAAGACAGGGATTTGTTGATAGAATACAAACAGGATTTACACCAACAATGAGAAAGGAACGAGAAAACTCAAACTATGGGCATAGATATGGATATTATGAAGAGGAAAGATAAGGAAAGGAAGAAAAAAGAAAATGAAAGCAAGTGTGGAATGGTTAAAAGAATATAGTGATATAGATGTTGATAGTGTAAGATTAGGAGATATTCTTACAATGACAGGTTCAAAAGTAGAAGAGATTATAGAAAAAGGAAAAGACATAAAAAATGTCGTAGTTGGAAAAATTTTAGAGATAAAAAAACATCCAGATGCAGATAAGTTAGTAGTAACAAAAGTAGATGTGGGGAATGAAAAAATACAAATAGTAACAGGAGCAAAAAATATAAAAGAAAATGATATAGTACCGATTGCAAAAGATGGAGCAGAACTTCCAGGAGGAAAGAAAATAGTAGAAAGTCCTTTAAGAGGGATAAATTCATGCGGAATGATGTGCTCTGTCGGAGAATTAGGATTGGACATAAAAGATTATCCAGAACAGATAGAAGATGGAATAATGATATTGCCTAAATCTTATGAAGAATATTTGGGAAAAAATATAGTAGATGTATTACACTTAAGAGAAGATATAATAGATTTTGAAATAACACCAAATAGACCAGATTGTTTATCAATAGAAGGTTTAGGAAGAGAAACAGCAGCATCTTTAGGTGTAGAATTTAAAAATCCAAGAAAAAATTTAGATGAATTAAATATAGAAAATAAAAAAGAACTAGAAGGTCTAAGAGTAGATATAACAGCACCAGACCTATGTTATAGATATATAGCAAGAATTGTAAAAAATGTAAAAATAGAACCATCACCAGAATGGATGCAAAGAAGATTAAAGGCTTGCAATGTAAGAAGTATTAACAATATAGTAGATATAACAAACTATGTAATGTTAGAACTTGGGCAGCCTATGCATGCATTTGATATAAATTCTATTGAAGGAAAACATATTACAGTAAGAAGAGCAAAAGAAAAAGAAAAAATTACAACATTAGATGAAGAAGAAAGAATATTAGATGAAAATGATTTAGTAATAGCAGATGAAAAAAAGCCTGTTGCAATAGCAGGTGTAATGGGAGGTTTAAACTCAGAAATAGAAGAAAATACAACAACAGTTGTATTTGAAAGTGCTGTATTCTATGGAGGAAGTGTTAGAAAAACAGCCAAAAAAGTAGGATTAAGAACTGAAAGTTCATCAAGATATGAAAAAGGATTATCATCAGAAAATGCAATACGTGCAATAAATAGAGCAGTAGAATTAGTAGAATTATTAGGTGCAGGAGAAGCAGTAGAAGGGAAAATTGATGTATATCCAACTAAACAAAAAATAAATAAAATAAAATTAGATGTAGATAAAATAAATAGTTTAATAGGAACTAATATATCAGAAGAAGAAATGATAAAAATATTAGAAAAATTAGATATAAAAGTAGAAAATGGATATGCAATAGCACCATATTTTAGAATGGACTTAGAATTTGTAGCAGATATAGCAGAAGAAATAGCAAGATATTATGGATATGATAAATTAGAAACAACATCAATAAAAGCAGAAGCAACATTAGGAGTAAGAACAAAGGAACAAAAAATAGAAAAGAAAATAGAAAACATATTAGTATATAATGGACTTTCAGAGATTTATACATATGGATTTGTTGGAGAAAAGGATTTAGAAAAATCAAAAATAAGTAAGGATTTAATAGAAAATGCTATTGAAATATCAAACCCACTTAGTGATGAATATAAATTAATGAGACCTACGACAATACCTAGTATGATGCAGATTTTGGCATTAAACAATAATAGAAAAAATCAAAATGTAAAATTATTTGATATTTCTAGAAGTTATAGAAATATAAATGGAGAAGTGGAAAAAGGAGAAATTCCGCTACAAGAAAATATTTTAACAATAGGAATGTATGGGGATGATGTAGATTTTTACACATTAAAAGGATTAATTGAAAATGTATTAGAAGTAGCAAATGTAAATCATTACGATATTGAAAAAGAAAAAGAAAACAGTTCTTATCATCCAGGAAGATGTGCAAAAATAAAGGTTGGTATAGATGTGATTGCAACTTTTGGTGAAGTGCATCCAGAAGTTTTAGTAAATTATGATATAAATAAAAGATGTTATATGGCAGAGCTAAATATAACAAAAATAGTCAAATATTCAAAACAAAATAAAAAATATGAAGAAGTACCAAAATTTCCAGCAGTTGAAAGGGATATTGCAATCATTGTAGATGAAGAGATAGAAGTAGGAGAAATAGAAAAATTAATTACAAAAAAATCAAAAAGATTATTAAAAGGTAAAAAAGGATTAGAAGAAATAAAATTATTTGACATTTATAGAGATGAAAAATTAGGAGAAAGAAAGAAAAGCATAGCATATAGCCTAATATTTAGAGATAAGACAAAGAGTATGTCAGATGAAGAGATAAATCCAGTAATGGATGAGATTATAAAAGAATTAGAAGAAAAGTTTGGTGCAATTTTAAGAAAATAATGGAAAACTATGGACAAAATTTATAAGTTATAATAAAATATTAACAAATAATTAATAGAAAAACAAAGGAGAAAGATAATGAAAGAAACTAATAAAGATGAATTTAAGAAAGTAGAAAAGAAAAAACAAGAAAGTTATACAAAATTAAGCCCAGCAGCAACAGTACTAATATCATTAGCAGCAGCACTAGGAATAATTGTTTTAGTAACTGTATTATATCTTATAATGCAAGCAATATAAATAAATAAATAAATAAACATATTTAAGCTTTTTAGTTTAAATATGTTTTTTTTGCTTGTTAGCTTTGACTAATTATAGAAATGGTGGTAAAATGTAAAAGTAACTTCTATGGAAGGAGTTTTTATGTTGGAAAGAACTGAAGTTTTTGAGCTGCGGGATAAGTATCAGGGAAGGAAGAATTCTGGATATGATATTGATGAGAAAGTAGGAGCCATTATTGTATATCCTTTGGATGCAGTATATCATGATGGTATATATTATTCAATGGAAGATGGAGGACCAATTACATTTGAAAATTATGTTCCATATGTAAGAGAATTTGTATTGGAAAGACCAATACAAGTTCCAGGTACAGGAGTAATTGTTTATAGGACAAATAATGATGGAGAAGAAGAAATTCTTCTTCAACTAAGAAAGGATTTTAATCAATATGGACTGCCAGGTGGTGGTATAGAGATTGGTGAAACCTATCAAGAATGTGCTGTAAACGAACTCTTGCAAGAAACAGCATATATTACAAGTAAAGAAGATTTGGAACTTGTAAATGTCTATGCTGGACCAAAGCACATAACAAGGTATCCTAATGGTGATGTTGTTTTCCATACAGTCGTAGTTTTTAAAGTGGCAGCCTCTAAGTGTAAGAAGGCTTTCCATAAGTTTGACAAAAACGAAACAAAAAAGATTGAATGGGTAACAATTAGCCAGATTAAAGACCTGCTACGAGAAGAAAAGGTCTTTCCAAACAATGTCCCCATACTAGAGGATATTGTTGCAGATGCTACTTTGTAAGTAGCATAGATGGGAAAATCACAAGATTTTAGTGATTTTCCCATCTTTTTTCTTTAAAACACTTGACAAATAAAGAAAAATGGTGTAAAGTATATTAGCATTACAAAAAGAAAAGAGGAAAGCTATGGAAAAAAAAGTTGAAGTTAGTATGCTTTGGCAGTTATATGGTAAGCTATTAACAGAAAAACAATATGAATTCATAGATGATTACTATAATAATGACTTGTCATTGTCAGAAATAGCAGAAAATAATGAAATAACAAGACAAGCAGTAAGAGACATTATAAAGAAAGGGGAGAAAAAACTTTTCAAATACGAAGAAAAGTTATTATTTATGAAAAGGACGTTAAATCAAGAGAAAAAAATCGAAAAAGTCTTATTGGAATTGACAAAAATACAAAAAGACTATTCAGACAAAGAAATTGCAAATGTACTAGAAAATGTAAAAAAAGAATTAAATTGTTTAGTTTAGAAATTTACAAAAAGAAAAATTAAGAAAGTTAGGAGTTGGGATTATGGCTTTTGAAGGACTATCTTCTCGATTACAAGAAATAACGAGAAAAATTAGAGGAAAAGCAAGAATAACCGAAGGAGACTTAAAAGAAATGCTAAGAGAGGTAAAACTTGCACTTTTAGAAGCAGATGTCAACTACAAAATTGTAAAAGAATTTATAGGAACAGTAAGAGAAAAAGCACTTGGTCAAGATGTATTAAAATCATTAACACCAGGGCAACAAGTAGTAAAAATAGTAAAAGATGAATTAGTGGAACTGCTAGGAGGAACAGAAGCAAAAGTAAACTTTACACCAAACCCACCAACAATAATAATGCTAGTAGGACTTCAGGGTTCAGGAAAAACAACAACAGCAGGTAAACTTGCTAATCTATTTAGAAAACAAGGGAAAAAACCATTACTAGTTGCGTGTGATGTATATAGACCAGCAGCTATAAAACAATTACAAGTAGTTGGAAAACAGCTAAATATACCAGTATATGCAAACGAAACATCAACAGATGTAGTTCATATAGCAAGACAAGCAATGTCAGTTGCAATGTCAAAATTAAACGATGTAGTAATACTAGATACGGCAGGTAGACTTCATATTGATGAAGAATTAATGGAAGAACTAAGAAAATTAAAAACAAATATAAAACCACATGAAATACTACTTGTAGTAGACAGTATGACAGGTCAAGATGCAGTAAATGTTGCAGAAAAATTTAATTCTACAGTTGGAATAGATGGTGTAGTACTTACAAAGCTAGATGGTGATACCAGAGGTGGTGCAGCATTATCAGTAAAAAAAGTAACAAGAAAACCAATAAAATTTGCAGCAACAGGAGAAAAACTAAGTGATATAGAAATATTCCATCCAGAAAGAATGGCAAGTAGAATTCTAGGAATGGGGGATATTCTATCAGTAATAGAAAAAGCAGAAGAAGCATTTGACCAAGAACAAGCAGAAAAATTAGAAAAGCAATTAAGAAAAAGAGAATTTGATTTAGATGATTATTTAGCACAAATAAGACAAATAAAGAAAATGGGTTCATTTTCATCATTATTAAAATTAATACCAGGGATGAACCAATTAAAAGACGTAAAAATAGATGACAAAGAATTCGTAAAAATAGAAGCGATTATATGTTCAATGACAAAAGAAGAAAAAAGAGATATAAGACTATTAAACGGAAGTAGAAGGCAACGTATAGCAAAGGGAAGTGGAACATCAGTACAAGAAATAAATAAATTCATAAAATCATTTGAAATGACACAAAAAATGATGAAAAAAATGAAAAGCAATAAAGGTGGAATGAAAAAATTAATGAATGGAATAGACGAAAATTCTCTAAGAAATATGTTTAAATAAATTAGTTATTTAATTTAAGTTAGCCTATTTTGGATAACTTATAAAGATATATAATATATAAATGTAAAAAAAATTTGGAGGTGAAATAAAAATGGTAAAAATCAGATTACAAAGACAAGGAAAGAAAAAAGCTCCATTTTATCATATAGTAGTAGCAGACTCTAGAAGTCCAAGAGATGGTAAAATAATAGAGCAAATAGGAACATATGACCCAATGACAGAACCATCTACAATAGTAGTAGACAAAGAAAAATTAGCTACATGGATAAAAAACGGTGCAAAACCAACACCAACAGTAAAAGACTTAATGGAAAAAGTAAAATAATCCTTTTAAAAGTCTAAAATTGGAGGTAAAAATGGAAGAAACATTAAAAATAATTATTTCAAACTTAGTAGAAAACAAAGAATCAGTTGAAATAACATCAAAAGAAGATGAGAAGACAACAACATTTGAAGTAAAAGTAGCAAAAGAAGATATGGGTAGAGTAATAGGAAAGCAAGGCAGACTTGCAAAATCTATACGTACTGTAATGAAATCAATATCAAATAAAGAACATAAAAAAATATTGGTAGAATTTATAGGATAATAGAGGTATTTAAAATGATAAAATATCTTGAAATTCGGTCAAATAGTAAATACATTTGGTATAAAAGGAATGGTAAAAGTAAAACCATTTACAGAAAATACTAAAAAGAGATTTGACAACTTAAAAAAAGTATATATTAAGAATAAAAATGAAAAAAAAGAATATGAAATAGAAGAAGTAAAATACCATAAGGAAATGGTATTAATAAAATTCAAAGGTATAGAAAATCCAGAACAAGCAAATATATTACGTAATAGTTATTTAGTCATAGATAGAGAAAATGAAAAACCACTAGAAGAAGGAACATATTACATAGTAGATATGATAGGACTAGAAGTTTATACGGAAGAAGGAAAAAAAATAGGAATTTTAGACGACATATTCAATTCAGGAAGTTCTGATATATATGTAGTAAAAGATGAATTAGGAAAACAAATACTATTGCCAGCAATAGAAGAAGTAATAAAAAAAATAGACATGAAAGAAAGAAAAATGATAGTACACCTAATTCCAGGATTAATGTAATATGGAGGAAAAAATGCAATTTGATGTTTTAACACTTTTCCCAGAAATGTTTTCAAGTCTAAATGAAAGCATAATAGGAAGAGCAAAGAAAAATGAACAAATAAATATTAAATTAATTAATATAAGAGATTTTTCGGAAGATAAACACAATAAAGTAGATGACACTCCATATGGTGGTGGAGCAGGAATGGTAATGAAACCAGATGTAGTATATAGAGCATATAAATCTTTAGAAAATAAAGAAAATGCAAAAGTAATATACATGTCACCACAAGGAAAAACATTAAATCAAAAAAAGGTCGTAGAGTTATCAAAAGAAGGCCATTTAATAATACTTTGTGGACATTATGAAGGAATAGACCAAAGGGTATTAGACAAAATAGTAGATGAAGAAATCTCAATAGGAGATTATGTATTAACAGGAGGAGAATTACCAGCAATGGTATTAATAGATAGTGTAAGTAGATATGTGGAAGGAGTTTTAAATAAGAACTCAGTAGAAGAAGAAAGTTTCTCAAAAGGAATGCTCGAATATCCACAATACACAAGACCAGAAGAATTTGAAGGAATAAAAGTACCAGACATCTTACTCTCAGGAAACCATGGAGAAATAGAAAAATGGAGAAAAGAAAAACAAATAGAGATAACCAAGAAAAAAAGACCAGATTTATTAAAATAATAAAAAAAGAAGTGCAAAATCCCAAATGCACCGCTCAAAAAAATTAAATTAGGAAGAAAAGGAGGATATTCAAAAATGGATATTATAAAAGCAATCGAACATGAGCAATTAAAAAATAAAATACCAGAATTAAAAGTTGGTAATACTGTAAGAGTACACGTAAGAATAAAAGAAGGAAATAAAGAAAGAATACAAGTATTTGAAGGAATTATTATAAAAGTACAAGGTGGAGGAGTAAATCAATCATTCACAGTAAGAAAAATATCTTATGGAGTAGGAGTTGAAAAAACATTTTTAGTACACTCACCATTAGTAGAAAAAGTAGAATTAGTAAGAGTAGGAAAAGCAAGACGTGCAAGATTATTCTATTTAAGAGATAGACTTGGTAAAGCAGCAAAAACTAAAGAACAAGTAGGAGCTAGAATCGAAGATAGAGAAATTACTATCAAAGAAGATTTAGTAGAAGAAGTACCAGTTGCAGAACCAGTTTCTGAAGAAGTAGTAACACCACAAGAAGAAGTAAAAGAAGAAAAACCAGCTGTTGAAACTGCAGAACCAGTAGTAGAAGAAACAGTAGATACAGTAACAGAAGAAACTGTAGAAGAAGTCAAAGAAGAGCCAGTAGAAGATAAAAAAGCTGAATAATAAAAAGAAAGAAAAAATGAGCCTTTTAGTCTCATTTTTCTTTTTTTATTTTTTTCTCTCAAATTATTGATATAAAAGGACTACAAAAAAGCGAACAAATATTTTTATATTTTTTCATAAAAACTATTGACAAAATGAAAAATAAAATATAAAATGGATTCAACAAAACAAACAATAATTCGCAAAACATAATTTTGACAAGGAGTGATATAAAATGAATATAGTAAAAAGAAAAACTAACATCAAATTAGCTGTAAATAGTGGTATAGAAAGACATCCAGTGCCAGTATTAGGTGTGGATTACAGAGTTAAAATAGTTTATAAAAATATAAAAATAACAGAATTAGATGTAGAAGGTAAAACTATCAAAATATCACTACCTAATAAATATAAAAAGATGTCAAATATAGCTATTTTAGATTTAGCAATAGAAAAAATGTACGAACAAGTAGCAAACGTAGAAATAGAAAGAGCAATGGAAAAAACAAGAATAATGTTAGGGTTTGCTCCAGAGGAGTTTGAAATAAAGAAGATGCAATTATTAGGAAAATGTCAAGATAATAAAATTACAATAAATCCAGAAATTGTAAAATATGGAAGAAAAATAATAGATTATGTAGTTTTACATCAATATTGCCATTTAAAATTTAAAACACATGCTAAAGGTTTTTATAAATTAATTGCAAAATATGAGCCAGATTATGAAAATTATGAGAACATAATAAAAAATATCTAATAAAATTTTCTGAAAAGTATTTATATTTTAATATTTATCTGATATAATATTAAAGTATGTTGGGGTATCGCCAAGTGGTAAGGCATCGGATTCTGGTTCCGACATTCCTGTGTTCGAATCACAGTACCCCAGCCAGAATAAAATTATGATAACAAAGGAGAACTAATTGATAAAAACTCTTAGTTCTCCTTTACTTTTTTGCCAAAATAAGGTATAATAGCAACGGAAAAATAATTATAGGTTAGGAGAGATTTTTATGTCAGAAAATAACAACGGAACAGAAGAATTAGACATGAACCATTTAATGCAAATAAGAAGAGAAAAATTATTTGAATTACAAAAAGAAGGAAAAGATCCATATAAAATAACAAAATTTGATAGAACAAATACAGCAGGTGAAATAAAGAAAAATTACGAAAAGTTTGAAGAAAAAGATGTAACAGTAGCAGGAAGAATAATATCAAAGAGAATAATGGGAAAGGCATCATTTTGCACTATACAGGACTGTGATGAAAAAATTCAAAGTTATGTAAGTATAAATGATTTAGGAGAAGAAAGCTATAAAGCATTTAAAACTTGGGATATAGGAGATATAATAGGTATTACTGGATTTGTATTTAAAACAAGAACAGAAGAAATATCAGTTCATGCAAAAAGTGTAACTTTACTTTCTAAATCACTAAGACCACTTCCAGAAAAATTCCATGGATTAAAAGATGTTGACTTAAGATATAGACAAAGATATGTAGATTTAATAATGAACCCAGAAGTAAAAGACACTTTTATAAAAAGAACACAAATAATAAATGAAATAAGAAATATTTTAAATGAAAAGGGATATTTAGAAGTTGAAACACCAATATTAAATACAATATCAGGAGGGGCAACAGCAAGACCTTTTGTTACACATCATAATACATTAGATATAGATATGTATTTAAGAATAGCAACAGAATTAAATTTAAAAAGACTAATAGTTGGTGGTTATGATAAAGTATATGAGATAGGAAGAATATTCAGAAATGAAGGTATGGATATAAGACATAACCCAGAATTTACTTCAATCGAATTTTATGCAGCATATCAAGATTATCATGACATGATGGATATAACAGAGGAAATATTCCAAAGATGTAGTATGAAAGTATGTGGAACAACAAATATAACATATCAAGGAATGGAAATAGAACTTGGTGGAAAATGGAAAAGAATTAGTATGATAGATAGTATAAAAGAAGTAACAGGAATTGATTTTAATACTATTGAAACTGATGGAGAAGCTGTAAAATTAGCAAAAGAAAGAAATATAGAGATACCAAAAGGAAAGGAAACAAGAGGAAACGTAATTAGTTTATTCTTTGATGAATATGTAGAAAAAACATTAATACAACCAACTTTTATTTATGATTATCCAATAGAAATATCACCACTTGCTAAAAAATGTGATAATGACCCAAGATTAACACAAAGATTTGAAGCTTTTATTGGAGGAAGAGAATATGGAAATGCATTTTCAGAATTAAATGACCCAATAGACCAATATGAAAGATTTAAAGAAGAAATAAGAGCAAGAGAAAATGGTGATGATGAAGCTGGAATGATGGATGAGGACTTTATCAATGCACTTGAATATGGTATGCCACCAACAGGAGGAGAAGGAATAGGAATAGATAGACTTGTAATGCTTCTTACAGATGCTGCATCAATAAGAGATGTGTTACTATTCCCAACAATGAAACCTCTTAATAATGTTCAATAGTAACTTAAAATTGGTAAATAATATAGTTCTTTTGTTTTATAAAAAATTAGGAGGTGCAATATGGTAGATTTTTCAAAAGCAACAGAAGAATTGAACAGTTATAAAGGTTCTGAGAAAAAGAAAACTCTAGTTTATAACAATAAAAGATATCTAGTTAAGTTTCCAGATCCAACGAGAGAAAAGAATAAAAATATTTCATATATTAACAATGCTTTTTCCGAATATATAGGAAGTAATATATTTAAAATAGTTGGTTTTAGGGTTCAAAATACAATACTAGGAACTTATAATTATAACGGAAAAGAAAAAATAGTATGTGCTTGTGAAGATTTTACAGATGAAAATCATGTATTATATGAATTTGAAAATTTAGCTTTGAGTGTGAACCCAGATAAAAAAATTGATACCGAATTATCTGATATTATGGAAGTTATAGAAGAAATAAAAAAATTAACACAAATAAACCTTAAAATTATTGATAATATAAAAGAAAAGTTTTGGAATATGTTTATCATTGACGGCTTAATAGGAAATACTGATAGACATAATGGGAATTGGGGACTTTTAGTAAATAAAGTAAGTAAACAAGCAGAATTTTCTCCGATTTACGATTGTGGTTCTTGCTTAAATTCTACATTAGAAGATAATAAAATAGAGAAAATAAATGAAACAGAATTAAAAAATTTAGCAATAAACTGTTATTCTTGTATAAAAGAAAATGGCAAGAAAATAAATTATATGACTTACATTAAAAGTACTAAAAATATAGATTGTAATAAAGCAATTATTAATATATATAAAAAAATTAATATAGAAGAAATTAATAATTTTATAGATAAAATTTCTAGTATTGGAAGTTTTAGAAAAGAATTTTATAAAAAAATAATCAGTTATAGATACGAGATATTAAAAAGTGTTTACAAAAAATTAACTATTTAACAAGTTCAATTAAATATAGGAAAAAGTTAATTTATTAAAAATAATAGGGGATAACAAAGGAGTAAATATGTTTAATTTTTCATATGACAAAAGAATACTTTATATAGTAATTGCGATATTAATATTAATATCAGCAACTAGTCTTATGACTAATCCTGGAGAATTATTTTCATTATTGCTAGGAATACCAGGAGTATTAATTGCAATTACATTCCATGAATTTGCACATGGGATAGTTGCATATAAATTAGGAGACAATACTGCAAAAATGGAAGGAAGGTTAAGTTTAAATCCATTTGCACATTTAGACCCAATAGGAACATTAATGCTTGTATTTGTAGGAATAGGTTGGGGAAAGCCAGTACATGTAAACCCAAGTAATTATACAAGAAAAATATCTATGGAAAAAGGAGAAGCAATAGTATCAGCAGCTGGACCAATAATAAACATAATACTTGCATTTATATTTGGAATTATATACTATGTAGTATATAGATTTGCAGGAGAAGAATTTTTAAATTCCACAGTAGGAATTATCGTAATGTTAATGATACAATCAACAATAGTAACAAATGTGGGATTAGGAATATTTAACTTAATACCATTACCACCATTAGATGGTTCAAAAATAATTATGCCATTTTTACCATACAAGGCAAAACAATGGTTTATAAATAATGAGCAAATATTTTATCTTATATTTATAGTTTTATGGATATCAGGATTAGCAGGAAGAATAATATCACCTGCAATAGCATGGCTTGCAACAGGAATAATGAATATATGTAGTTTAATATTATAGTTTTTTAGTAGGTTTTAGATGCTCTTGAGTGTTTAAAGCCTGTATTAGTATAAGAAAGGAAGAAATTAATGAAAGACATTTTAACAATGCGGAATTGAGTCAAGCTGTGATGAAACATCAGTTGCAATAGTAAAAAATGGAAGAGAAATTTTATCAAATGTGATAGATACGCAAATACCAATACATGAGAAATATGGTGGAGTAGTTCCAGAAATAGCATCAAGAAACCATATAGAAGCAATATCAAGAGTATATAAAAAAGCACTAAAAGATGCTAGTGTAGAAATAAATGATATTACTGCAATTACACCAACATATGGACCAGGATTAGTAGGAGCTTTACTTGTCGGATTATCCTATGCAAAAGCTATATCTTTTGCAAATAATATACCACTAGTGGGAGTAAACCATATAGAAGGTCATATTGCAGCAAACTATTTAACATATAAAGAGTTAGAACCACCATTCTTATGTGTAATGATGTCAGGAGGAAATACACAAATAATAGAAGTAAAAGATTATACAGAATTTAAAGTATTAGGAAAAACAAGAGATGATGCAATAGGTGAAGCATTTGATAAAGTAGCAAGAGTAGTAGGACTTGGATATCCTGGAGGACCAAAAGTAGATAAATTAGCACAAGAAGGAATAGCAAATATAGAACTTCCAAAAACACATTTTACAGGAGAAACATTAGACTTCAGTTTTAGTGGAATAAAAACAGCAGTAATAAACCTACATCATAAAAACCCAGAAGTAAATAAAGCAGATTTGTGTGCAAGTTTTGAGAAAAATGTAACAGATACATTAATGGAACATGTAGAAAAGGCAATTAAAATAACAGAAATAAAAAAAATTAGCTTAGCAGGAGGTGTATCTGCAAACTCATATATAAGAAAAGCATTTAAAGAATTAGAAGAAAAAAACATAAAAATATATATGCCAGATTTGAAGTTATGCACAGATAATGCTGCTATGATTGCATCAGCAGGATATTATAATTATATAAATGGGAAAAGAGATGGACTAGAATTAAATGCAACTCCAAACCTTAAAATAAACTAAAAAGGGGACAAAAAATGGAAGAAAATGATAATGAGGAAAATTATAAGAAAGACCTTTACAAAAAATGGATAATAATTATAATAGGAATTATTATAATAGTCGTTTCAGGAATAGGAATATTTAATTTACTAGATAAAAATAACAAAGGGAAAAAAGCAGAAGAAGTATTTGGAACAGAAAATTGTGAAGCAGTATTACATATGGCGACAATGGATTTAGAAAAACATACATGTAGTATTTGTGGGGAAGAATTTGAAAGCTCAAGCATGAGAGAAGATATATGTGATAATTGTAGCAAAGAATTAGACAGATGTAATTTTTGTGGTAAGAAATTGAGCGAAGAAGTAAAAGAACAAAGAAATCAGTTATTGGGAGAGTAGTAATGATATATACGATAGGGGATTTACATTTATCTTTTAAAGAAAATAAGCCAATGAGTATATTTGGAGAAAATTGGTATGGACATGACGAAAAAATAAAAAATGATTGGATAAGTAAAGTAACAGAAAAAGACTTAGTAATATTACTAGGGGATTTTTCATGGGCTATGTATTTAAAAGACACAGATGAAGATTTTAAATATTTAAATAATCTACCAGGAAAAAAATTATTATTAAAAGGTAATCATGATTATTGGTGGAATACAGTAACAAAAATGAAAGAATTTCTAAAAGAAAACAATTTTAGCAATATAGAATTTCTTTATAATAGTGCTTACGAATTTGAAGGAAAGGTAATTGTAGGAACGAGAGGATGGGCATTATCAGAAGAAGAGGAAGATAAACGTTTATTTAAACGAGAAGCAATGAGACTAGAATTATCGATACAAGATGGTATAAGAAAATATGGAGAAGATAAGGAATTTATTGCATTTACACATTATCCACCAATAACTAAAAACACAATAATTAATAATGAATTAAATGAAATGCTAAGAATTTTAAAAAAATATGATATAAAAAAATGTTATTATGGACATTTACATGGTAATTCGATAAAAGAAGCGGTGGAAGGTGAACATATAGGAATAACATTTAAATTAGTTAGTGCAGATGGTTTAGATTTTAAATTAGTAGAAGTAATATAAGAGGAGTTATAAATGTTAGATTTAAATAAAGATGTAAAATATGTAAAAGGAGTAGGACCAAGTAGAGTTCTACTTTTAAATAAACTTCGGAATATTTACTTTAAAAGATTTAATTACATATTATCCAAGGACTTATGAAGATAGAAGTAAACCAAAATATCTTTGTGATTGTGAAGATGGAGAAGAGGTTTTGATAGAAGCAGTTGCATGTAATAGATTAACTAATGTAAGGTTAAGAGGAAAGACTATGCAAAGGCTTGTAGTTAGAGATGAAACTGCATCTGGCATAATTACATGGTTTAATCAGCCATATTTAAAAGATAAATTTGTTGTAGGACATAAATATAAGTTTTTTGGGAAAGTAAATAAAAAAGGAGGAAAAATAACATTTAATTCTCCTGTATTTGATGCTGAAGAAAAGTCACAAAACACTGGGAGGATTATTCCAATATATCCATTAACATATAATTTATCACAAAATCAATTAAGAAAGATTATGGAAGCGGGAATAAAAGAAGTATATGGAAACTTACCAGAAACATTGCCAGAATATTTAGTAAAGAATTATAATTTAGAAGATATAAATAATGCAACAAGGTATATTCATTTCCCCTATGAATTTAAAGATTTTGATATAGCAAGAAAAAGATTAGTTTTTGAAGAACTATTATCTGTACAATTAGCGCTCTTAGAATTAAAAAATAGTTATAACAATGAAATACAAGGAATAGAATTTTCAAAAGAAGCAAAGATGTCAGATGTTATAAATATCTTACCTTTTAAATTAACAAAAGCACAATTAAGAGTGTTAGAAGAAATAGATGGCGATATGGAAAAAAATAAAAACATGAATAGGTTGCTTCAAGGAGATGTTGGCTCAGGTAAAACGGTAGTTGCAATGTGTGCATCATACAAAGCAGTAAAATCTGGATATCAAGCAGCAATTATGGCTCCTACCGCAATTTTAGCAACACAGCATTTGGAAAACTTTAAAAATATCTTGGAAAATTTAGGAATTAGATGTGAATTGTTAGTGTCTGGTATAACTAAAAAGAAAAAAGAAAATATTTTAGAAAGATTAAAAAGTGGAGAAATAGATATTTTAATAGGTACACATGCTATTATAGAGGATAATGTTGAATTTAAAAACTTAGGGTTAGTTGTTACAGATGAACAACATAGATTTGGTGTGAAACAAAGAACTAAGATTGCTGAAAAAGGAGAAAATCCAGATGTGTTGGTTATGACAGCAACTCCAATACCAAGAACTTTAGCATTAATATTGTATGGAGATTTAGACATTTCAATAATTGATGAATTACCACCAAACAGAAAAAAGATAGAAACATTTGCAGTAAATAAAAATATGACAGATAGAGTAAATATGTTTATAAAAAAACAAATAGACGAAGGTAGACAAGCATATATTGTATGTCCTTTAGTAGAAGAAAATGAAGAAATGGATTTAAAATCTGTTGAAAAAATTTATGAAACTTATAGCAAAGAAGTGTTTCCACAATATAGAGTTGAATATATACATGGCAAGATGAAACCAAAAGAAAAAGATGAGATTATGGAGAGATTTAAAAAACATGAAATTGATATTTTAATATCTACAACTGTAATAGAAGTTGGAGTTGATGTGCCAAATAGTAATATAATGGTAATAGAAAATGCAGAGAGATTTGGTTTAGCACAATTACATCAATTAAGAGGAAGAGTTGGAAGAGGAGATTATCAGTCATATTGTATATTAAAATTTGATGGAAAAAGCGATAATGTACGTAAAAGAATGAAAGTTATGTGTGAGACAAATGACGGATTTATTATTTCTGAAAAAGATTTAGAGCTAAGAGGTTCAGGAGATTTCTTTGGAACAGCACAACATGGGCTTCCAGAGTTTAAGATAGCGAACTTGTTTGAAGATATGGATATATTAAAAATGGTTCAAAGTGTGGCTATGAAAATATTATTAGATGATCCGAAATTAGAGAAAAAAGAAAACAGATGCTTAAAAGAATTGATTAAAGATAA
>CALXZC010000010.1 GCA_944393135.1 uncultured Clostridia bacterium
AACAGAAATGTCATTGGTGCAGGTGGTGGGGGTCGAACCCACACGAATGTTACTTCGCAGGATTTTGAGTCTTTTAATGTAATTTATAGTTATTTATTTTTAACATTAAATATTGCTTTTTAAAAAGCTCAAAATTATGAATATTCTAGCATTTATACTTAATTTTCTTACTTACTAAATAAGATTATAATTTTTTATAATTTTACAGATTTTTTGAAAAAATGTTAGATGTTTTGTTAGATTTTGTTAGATATTATTAGATGTGATAGATGATTTATTATTGATTTAACCTTAAGACTATTTACTTAATTGTAATTGGTCTTTTATTAATATAAAAAGAAATGGAGTTGATTTTAATGAAAATTGAATACACAAAACATGGAAATTATTATCTACCCAATTTATCTCCACCAGAAAAAGTAAATGCTTTTAAATTAGGTAAATATGGTCGAATGAGATTAAGATTTTTACAAGAAAATAGAAAAGCTGAATATACTATTTTATTTATTAATAATAAGTTACAAAAACATTTGATTGAGATAGATGAAATAGCAAATGCTAGGTTTGAATTATTAATGAAACAGTTTATGGAAAAAGAAAATATTACAGAAGAATTAAAAGCCACTAACCAAATGGAATGGGTTGGTAAAATGAACAATATTAAAAATTGTGTTCAAGAAATCATATTAAAAGAATTAATTTATGTATAGAAAGAGGTAATGATTATGGAAGAAAAAAGATTATATGATATAGATTCAATAGAATTTAATGAATTATTAGATACAGCAAGAGTTGAACTTAAAAATGATGATTTAAAATATCAAAATTTAGAAAATCAAGTAAATAAAATTATGGATAAATATCCAAGAATACATTCGCTTTTTGAAAATGATGAAGTACCAAATTTAAATGAAGAAGAATGTAAAATGTTGCAAAAGTTGATATCACTTTATCTTCAAATGAGCAATTTTGAAGAAAGAAAAATTTTCTTTTTAGGTGCTAGAGAAAACTATTTTTATTTTAAAAATATGAATTTAATTAAAGAATAATTTTATAAAAATTAATAAGAAAAATATATAAATAATGTAAAACTTCTTATTTTTAGGCACAAAAATTTAAAATATTTGTGCCTTCTTTTTGTTTTAGTAAATTCAAATGGAAAATTTTAATTGTGAGTACTTTCTAAAATTATTGAATATGCAAGCACCGTATTTGTACTCACGCCCAAATACCTATCAAGAATGGGACAAATCCCAAACCCTAAAATAAAAAGAGCAAAACACCAAAAATTTTTATAGAAAGTGAGATGAAAATTTTATGAGAAAACGTAATATAAAAATCAATATATTTTTAAATGAAGATGAAAAAAGAATTTTTGATGAAAAAGTTAGAAAGTCTGGACTAACGAAATCAGATTTCTTTAGAAAAATTATTCAAGATTATGAACTAAAAGAACAACCTGATGAAAGATTCTATGAAATGTTAAATCAATTACGAGGTATGGCAAATAATTTAAACCAAATGGCAAGAACTTACAATAGATATCAAGGTTATATGAAAGAGAATAAATTCACACCTATATTAAATCAAATTCAAGATTTAGTTTTAAGTATGCAAGAGGTTTATCTTATTCCTAAAAAGAAAGGAGATTTAAATGGCAATAACAAAAATATGGAAATTTAAAAGTAGACTAGACCAACTTATAGAATATGCAATTAATGGAGAAAAAACCGAACAAAAATTATATGTATCAGGTATCAATTGCATACCTGATACTGCTTTTTATGAAATGAAAAATGTTAAGAAACAATTTTTTAAGACTGAAGGAATTGTATGCTTTCATGGCATACAATCTTTTGTTAAAGATGAAGTTACTCCAGAACAAGCACATGAAATTGGCGTAAGACTTGTAAATGAACTATGGGGAGAAAAATTTCAAGTAATTGTTTCTACCCACTTAAATACTGATAATATTCACAACCACTTTGTTATAAATTCTGTTTCATTTATAGATGGCAAAAGATTTTATAACACAAAAAGAGACTATGCACTTATGAGAAAAACATCTGATAGACTTTGTAAAGAATATGGGGTAACTGTTTTAAAACAAGAAGAAAAATACAATAAATATTCTACAAGTAATTTATACAAAGAACTTATGAGAGATTCAATTGATTATGCAATAGCCAGTAGCAAAGATTATGATGAATTTATACAAATATTAAAAGACTTAGATTATATTATAACTGATAGAAACAACGCCCTATCTATTAGACGAGAACCTTATAAAAGAAATACAAGAATAGAAAGACAATTTGGTAAAAATTATTCTAAAGAAAATATCTATAAAAGGATATTAGAAACTCAAGCCTCCTTTCCCTATTCTCCAGATCCATATTTACTAATTAACAGGACTTATAAGTCTTATAATAATATAAAAGAAAAACATTATCCACAAAAAGGCACTATTTTATATCTAATATTTCATTACAAGAAATTATTTGGTATAAAGACAGAAAATGACTTAAAATCGAATATAACAAGAATTACACCAGAATTAATAAGAGAAATAAAAAAAATGGATGAATATTCTAATCAAGCAAAATTATTAGTTACTAATAATATAAACACAGAAGAAGAATTACTTAAATTTGAAAAAAGTATTTATGAAAAAATAAATCCTTTAAAAAGCGAAAGAGAAAATCTATGGAAGAAACATAAAAAAGCTAAAACTGATAATGAAAAGAAAAATATTGAAAAACAAATTATAGATATTTCTAAAAATATTACACCTCTTGCAAAACAAATAAAATGTTGTCAAAATATTCAAAACACATTGAAAAAAATAAAAAAGATTGAAATGCACAAAAAATTATTAGAAGAAGATAATATTAGAATAGAAGAAAAAAATCAAACAAGAACAAAATAGATATAGGAATCAAGAATGTTTATATATCTAATTTCTTGATTCCTATTTATATCTCAAGTATCCAATATAATTAAAGGAATTGTTAATTCTTCTTTACTAAATCCTGAATGTGAACCTCTTATTTTTCCAATATATTTTTCTGTCCCTTCTATAGTATTGACAAAATAGGCTCCTTTTTTACAAAAACTAACAAATTCTCCTAAATTAGATTTCATATATTGCGATATTTTTTCATTTCCAAATATATTATTTTTTATAAATTCCTCTGTATTAAAAATGAACATTCTATCCTTATATTCTTCTCTAAATTCATTGAGAAATTCTTCTTTTTTATCTTCTTTTATGTAGTATGTAGCTGTTCCATAATCTATTCCTGGTAAAGCATAGAAATATTTTTTATATTTTTCAAAATCCATAGTAATATCATTTTCAGTAACGTCTATTTGTCCATGATCCGCAATCATAATTATTTCTAAATCTTGTATTTTATAATCTTTAAGTTTTCTTAACTCATTTTCTATTTCATAAAGAATTTTTTTTACTTCTTCACTATAAACTCCCGCTTTATGAGATGCTGAGTCAATATATGGCAGATATAAATATGTAAAAGTCTCTTCATTTAAGTTATTTATTATATTATTTTTTGCTTTTCCAAATGCATCTTTAATGTCTTTATAAGCTATTCTATTTCTATTTAATATAAATTTTGAAAAATTACTATTAACTATTTTTTCAGGGAAAAACGCAGTTGTTTTTCTCTTTAACTTATTCATTACAGAACTACTCAAATATATTTCGTTTGCGTTTATTCCCAACTCTTCTAAATTTTTTCCTTTTATTCTTTCTTTAAATTGCAATACACAATAATTAACATCTTTATTCCTATTATAATTATACCATCCTATCATACCATGTATTGCAGGATATTCCGCAGTAGCTACTGATGATAATACGCAGCCAGTTGTCGTTGGACAGACAGTAATTAAATCTGCTACCTTATTTTGGCTTAATATCATTTTACTTGGAAGAGAGTTTATTAAATTGCTCCCCATACCATCAGACAATATAAACAGGATATGTTTTTTATTTTTTATATATTGTTTAATTCTTTTATTTATCTTACCAGTCTTATATGGGTAACCACAATATTCATAAATTGCTCTTACTACATCTATAATTGAAAGTTCTTTATAATTTGGAAGAATCATATTATTTTTTTTTAAGCACTCTATTAAACTCATTTATCTTTCCCAATCTTCGCTCGGCTTAAATTTTCCAGAAGGTTGTTTTTTTAATTTTCCATTCTTAACCAGCCTATCAAAAGTTCTTTCACAATCATCTTCCAAATCAAGTTGCTTTTGTTTAATATTAGTTTTATATCCTAAAAACATTTCGCCATCCCTATCAGTTTTTTCATCTCTATATAATAACTGAATAAAATGCTCCAAATCAACTTCTGATAGTTCATTGTAAGATATAATAATTCTTACTAATAAATCCCAAGCTTTTTGTCTATAAGCATCTATTTTTTCATCATCGCCTTGTAAAGTTAACGAACGTGTTGTTAATATATTTAATAATAATCTATATTTCATCTCTTTTGAGGACAAAAATTCTGGTGTTTTCTCTATTGGTGTAATTCTATATATTCCATTTACTTTTCTAAAAGGTGTATTTTTTAACATATTTTCAACATCAGCATCTGTATATACCAATTTACTAGAATAAGGAACTTCATCATCCAAATTCATCTTATGTTGTTTTTGAAAATCTATTGTCAATTTTTTTATTCTCTCATACTCGTCATTATCAAATCTCTTAACTATAAAAGAAACATCTAAATCACTCGATATTTTGCCATATACAGTTGATCCATATAATAAAATATCTGGATTGCTCTTTTTAGTTTCTTCACTCATATATTCAACATATTCTTTACCAATATCTGGTATATCATTTTTCATATAATTCTCACCTTCTAATCTTGTAATTTCTTTATAATTTCATCAATATATCTTAACATTTTATCAATTGTTTCTTCTGATATATTATCATTTCCTGACATATATCTTAACGGATATAAAATCGCATCCTTTGATATCTTACCATTATCATCATTTATTGAAAATTGATGCAAAAAGTAAATTCCTTCTTCGTCCATTCGTTTCTTTATCTCTTTGTTTATTATATTTATTTTATCAAGTGTCATTGTAATATTTTTCTTATCTCCAACATACATAAACATTACAGAATTTATATCCACATCATTTAAAACTATATATTCTTTTCTATTTTCAAGATTCTTTTTTAAATATTGTGCCATTTGACATCTTCTCTCTATAATTTCTCCTATCCCTTTTCTACCTATATTTTTGAACGCAAACCAAACCTTTAATGACATCCAACTTTTTGAACCAATAAATGGCGTTACTTGCCCAAATGCATAATCCTCTTTCATTATTAAATCAGAGGTAGTTGTAACTTTTTTTAATGAATTTGGATTTTTTAATAAAAGTGCACTTACTGTGTAAGGCACAGCTAATACTTTATGAGGATCTGTTGAAATACTATCAAACAATTCTATTCCTGAAATTTTTGATTTTAGTTTTTCGCTAAAACCTAAAGAAAATCCATGACATGCATCAGCATGTAACCATATATTATTATCAACTGCTTTTACTATTTTATAAATCTCTGTAAGATTATCAATAGTCATACTTCTACTATCTCCAACATAAGCCACTACACACATTATTTTCCCTTTGTTTTCTATAAGAGTCTTTTTTAGCTCTTTTAAATCATATTTGTAATCAATCGTAGGAACTTCAATAACATTATCCCCACAACCAATCCACATCAGACTGCTTTTTATACTATAATGTCCAATACCTTTAGGTATTATAACTTTATAGTCTTCTGGGGTCATTACTCCATTTACCATTGTATTTTCTTTATGATTTTCTCTTGCTAATAACATAGCAATAGAATTACTTCCAGTTCCTCCATATGTAATAACACCTCCAACATCCCAGATGTTATTAACATCAATATTCTTGTAGCCTACTATTTCTCTAAGCCACCTTATTACTGCAATTTCCATGTATGTAGCAATTGGCGCACAAAAGCTAGAATTAATTAGATTTTGTTGTAAAAAGTCTGACAAAACAGCTCCTGATATACCTCCAATAGAATTGCCTGCATCTGGAAATCCCATAAAATTTTCTGTTCCGAAATTAGAACAATAAGGAAGAACTTGTTCTTTTACCAAAGTAATAATATCCTCTAGTCTTGTTTCATTTTCTGGCATTTCATATATTTCTTTAATCATTGATTCTGAAACATGCCTTTTTCTAAAATTATCTTGTAATTTAAAATCTAACCCCATTTCTACAATATTATCGATACATTCTTTTGCATAATTTTTATTTCTTTTGTTTAAAATCAAATTAGACTCCATATTATTACCTCCATTTCACTTTTTCCAATTATATGTCATCTGTAAAATATTGTCAAATATTTTATTGTATTTTTTGTGTGATTTTATTTTATTTTTAAAACATTACTGTTCAGAGTTGAAGTATTTTTCTTATGAAAATCTAATTTTAAGACTTTTTAATAAAATTTTAGAGATTATCTTCGCTGAGTAAATTAATAAATTTTATATAGTCTAAACAGTAACTTTAAAACAAATTGCATTTAAAGATCATAAGCATTAAAAAGAACGTATAGCTATTCACTTTAGCTATACGTTTATATTACATTCTTTCATCATCTTCCTTTACTTTACCTTTATTTTGAGTTTTTGATTTTACTATTCTAGTAAATAATGGTTGTACATTTTTTATATTAGTATTAGGTTCAACAACAATTGTTTCCCAAGTTGGTTCATCTATCCCCAGATATTCACGTATCCTAGCTGATGAATTTGGCATAAATGGTTCATATAAATTAGATAAATTAGCAATCAAGTTAGCACAAGTATATATAGTATCATTGAATGCCTCTATATCATTTCTTTTTTGTTCCCAAGGTTTTCTATCATCGTAATATTTATTTCCATTTTCAACTAAATCCATAATTGCTAATGTCGCTTTTTTAAATTCTGCTCTTTCTATATAATCTCCAACTTCTTGATAAGCCTTCTCGATTCTTTCTGCAATTTCAGGATCCATTTGTCCTTCTGGAATATGATCTAAACCTTTAAAATTCAAGGTTCTATTAACTAAATTTCCATATTTGTTTGTTATTTCGGAATTATGAATAGTAATATAATCTTCTACTGTGAAATTACTATCCTTCCTTTCTGGTCCGTTAGCCATTAGAAAATATCTGACTGTATCTGGATCATAATCTCTTATCATGTCATTTATTGTAATACCATTTCCTTTTGACTTTGATATTTTTTCCGAATTTATATTTAGATATTCTGATGAAACCATCATATCTGGAAGTTTATAGTTGTCATCCATAGCCAATAACAAAGAAGGTAAAATAATACTATGAAAAGTTATATTATCTTTGCCATGTACCATATATATTCTACTATTACTATCCTTCCAAAATTTTTTCCAGTCAATTCCATTTTCCGCACAATATTTTTGTGCCATCGTAACATATCCTAATACTGCCTCTATCCATACATACATTTTTTTATCTTCATAACCTTCTATTGGGACATCCACACCCCAATCAAGATCTCTTGTAACTGCACGATCTCTTAAACCTTCTTTTAAATATTTTTCTGTTTCTTTTCTAGAATTTAATCTCCATCTTCCAGAATTCTGTAAAAAATATTGCTCAATTTGTGGTTGTAATTTAGATAAAGCTAAATATAAATTTCTATTTTCTCTCAAATGTACCTTTTCACCACATTCCACGCAAGTTGCACCATCTAAATCTTCTTCTGTAGGAATATATCCACAATCACACTGATCTCCTTTACTTTCTGCTCCACAAGCTGGACATGTTAATGATAATTCTCTATCAGCTAAAAATCTATTACAATGATCACAAAATGGTTGTCTATCTTGTTTTTCATAAATATATCCATTATCATACATTCTTTGTAGCATTTTTTGCACTGCCCTTTTATGATACTCATCTTCTGTTTTTCCGTATAAATCATATGAAAAGCCCATATTTCTAAATGTTCTAGAAAATTCTCTATCATATGTTTCAGAGATTTCCTTTGCACTTCTTCCTTCTTTTCTCGCTCTTTGTGTTATCGGAGTTCCATGACAATCAGTTCCAGAGACATATACAACATTATCCCCATTTTCTCTATAATATCTTGCTAATACATCACCTGGTAATAATGCTGCTAGATGTCCTAAATGGAGTGAACTATTAGCATAAGGCCAAGCTCCACCGATTAAAATGTTTTTTCCTTTTGGATTGTATTTCTTTTCCTTTTTAGTCTTTTTTTCCTTTGTTATTTGCAATTGTTTTACAAATTCTTCTCTTTTCATTTTGCTCCTCCTATTTAATTATGTTTATATCTCTTACAGTCATAATTTTAACAAATTTTTCGCAAAAAGTCAATTTATGTAAATTGACTTTTAACAATCACATTAATTAGAAAGATTTTATAAACATATAAACACTTAAAGGACATTACTATAATAGCTACAGTAGTGTCCTTTAAATTATCTTTCTACATCTTTCATTATACCAAAAAGTTCTTCCAACCTTTTTAATGAGTAATATTCCACATCATTAGCATTTCGTGATTTTTTTAGTCTATAAAGCTGTTGTATTTGCTCAGTTGCTATTTGAGTATCTATAACTCTTATAGGGTTCATAAAAGCTTCAAGTGCACAGCTATATTTACCTGTCTGTTTCATACTACTATATACTTCTATTGGCATAGAATTTTCTCCTTTTCCTCTATTGTATACTCTTATTATAGGTTTATCCTCCTTATTTTGAAGCACTTGTATTGTGTTGATTATTCCCCTATATGAGTCTTCTATAAAATTCATTGGTGTGAACCTTGGACACTCTCCATTAAATATTTGCTTTTCATATCTAGTTTGTGCTGACAATCCACTTTCACTTATCGGGACCGACATAATGCACGCTTCTATCTTATATCCCTCTCTTACGGCTGGAACATATAATATTTTATCTATCGCTTCTGTTGCCCTTAAAGTTGTAACACTTATAATATCACATTTTTGTTCAATAGCCCTTCTAATTAGTTCAGATTCTATTGCATTAGAAAAATCACTTGTTTCCTTTATTGCTCTTTCAGGTATTTTTACTAAATTTTTATAATCAGGGTGTAATTTTCTATAATCATCTGTATCTATAACTACAAAATCTCTATTTTTATATTTCTCTTGTATACATCTTACAAGATTTGTCTTCCCTGAACCTGGTAACCCTCCTAACAACACACATAAAGGTTGTTCATTTATTTTTCTGCCCTCTATTTTTTTAGTGCAAATATCGTCTATTACACCATTAACTTTTTTATTCATAATACCCTCCTATTTTAATTACTTGTTTTTTGATCTACTCTTATAAACATTAGCCTGATTTCTACATTGTGGACTACAGTATTCAGCTTTTAAGTTTTGAGAAGCGAATGGTTTACCACAATGTTTACACATCTTAACAGTCTTTCTTTCAGTAGTCTCATTTAAAGCAAACATTGTATCTATTGCAAGTTTTAAAGAATTAAGATTCCATTCTAAAACAGGCTTGTCTTCTTTATTCTTTTCCATTAATATTTTACAAGCAATTTTTGATGGATTAAATTCTTTTATTCTAGTATCATATATTTGCTTTGTATAAGCATCCTGTATTTTGTTGTAATTTTCTATTGCTTCAAATGTTAAATACAATGTTCTAGCATAGTGCATTATCCAAACTAAACATTCAGAATATGCCCTTGAAAAAACTACTGCATACTCTGCTGGTCTATCTATAATAGCAAGTGGATTCATTTCGTTTTCAACTGATAAATCTAAGATCTCTCCTCTTGCGTTTTTCTTCATAACAACTTTTTGTTTCTTTTTACACTTTAAAAATAATTCTATATATTCATCTGTTGGTAATGTTTCTTTTTCGCTAACTAAATTACCACTTGGTAAATAAACTTTATTTTGCTTAACAATATCAGTATTTAATGGTAAATATGTTAATTCTCCTAATAAGCCATACTTTTCTACAAACTCCATAATCTTTTTATTAGATTCTTCTATATCATTTTTTTCAACACATCTACCTATCATTAAAATATCTACTAATATGTCATCTGCTAAATCAAATGGATCATACATAATAATTTTAGAATTTTCTTTTGGTGTAATATAATGTTTTTCATCTATTTCCTTTATTTCATAACCATTATATCTAAACCAAAAAGTCCTGAAATTTCCTTCATTATCTTTTCTCATTTTCACTCTCCTAAAAATTTTTAAAAAAAATTTATCTGTAATACTTGACAAATACTAACTATTACTTTATAATGTAATTACTACTTAATAGTAATTATTACATTTACTAATCGTTAAATGCAATTAAGATATTACTATTATATAGTTTTTATAGATAATAGTCAAGTTTTGTTTGAGAATTTTAACAAAAACCCTAGGGACTTTTTGTATCTAAAAATCAACAAACAAAAATACAACCAAAAGAAAGGAGTAAATTTTATGAGCAAGAAAGAAACAATTTTAGATTTATACTTTAATAAACACTTAAAACAAAAAGAAATTGCAAATCAAGTTGGAACATCTCAGCAATATATATCTAAAATTATAAAAACAGATGAAAGATATAATGAAGAAAAAAGTTCCAGAAAATCTATTAACGCAGAGAAAAGAAAAATTGCACAAGCAGAATATCAAAAAAATTATGTTAGAACTAAGAAGAATGACATTGCTTATGAAGAATTACTAGCTATTCATGCACAAGATGCAATGGAACTTTCATATAACGCTCATCATCTTTCAGATTATGACTGTAAAAAAGCTAATTCTAGTGTTTATGAATATGACAGTAAGAAAAATCAATATGTTATGATAAAAGGTATTGTTTCATCTCTTGATTTACCTAAAAGAGTTAGCACTAAAGTTTATTAATAAAACTAATTAAGAGATTAACCTCTTTTAATACACAATAAGCAGTACATAGTTTAAAGTTTTTATTTTAGCTATTGTGAATTTTAAAAAAGGAGGTTAAATGTATGGATTTAGAAAAAATAATGTTTAGTAACTATAAAGATGTAGTTACAGTTGAGCAATTAGCAGAAATGCTAGATATTGGACTTACTCTTGCTTATAGGTTGGTAAAGCAAAAGACTATTAAATCTATAAAAGTTGGTAGAGAATATAAAATTCCTAAACAGTTCGTAATTAATTATTTAATTGGAAAGAATGTTTAGGCTATTTTTATATTTACTACAAAAAGATCAATAGTAAATTAATTTAGTCTGTTACATCGGAAAGGAGTTATAATTGGTAACAGAAAATTTACAAGTAAACAAAGTATCTGTAAGTTGTTTACAAATTAAAAACGGAATTTATCAAGCTGTTTTAGAATACTATGACGAAAATGGAAAAAGACATCAGCCTTGGCGTTCTACAAAATTAAAAGTAAGAGGAAATAAAAAACAAGCATTAGCTGTTGCAGAAAAGATAAGAGCAAAACTTGAAGAAGAATTACAGTTAAAGTCATTAGACAATACGAAAAATAATTCAAATACAAATTCCACTTCTGATATTCTATTTATAGAGTATCTTTTTTATTGGCTAAAAACAGTTCAGCACACATTAGAAAATACAACTTTTACTTCTTATAGGCAACTATGTAATCATCATATAAAAAGGTATTTTACAGAAAATCCTATAAAGTTAAAAGATTTAGAGCCTATTCATATTCAAAACTTTTATACTGAATTGATGGGGAAATATAATCTTACTGCAAATACAGTTATACATCATCATGCAATTATAAGAAAATGTTTAGATTATGCTTTTAAAATGAATATTATTGTAAGTAATCCAGCTGATAAAGTTCAAAGACCTAAAAAGGCTCAATTTATAGGTAGTTTCTATAACGAAACGGAATTAAATAAACTATTTGAAATATCTAAAGGAGATCCATTAGAACTCATTATTTTAATTACTGCTTTTTATGGATTAAGAAGAAGTGAAGTTTTAGGTTTACAATGGGATTCTTTTGATTTTAAAAATAAAACAATTACTATAAAACATACAATTACAATAACTAATACAAATGGTGATAATAGAAAAATTGAAGGCAAAGATAGAACAAAAAATAAATCTAGTTATAGAACACTACCCTTATTTGATGATATAGCGACTATGCTTTTAGATATTAAAGAAAAACAGAAATCTTTTCAAAAAGCTTTTGGAAATAGCTATAATAAAAAATATCTAAATTATGTTTTTGTAAAACCTGATGGAAATATTATAAGACCTGATTATGTTACAGAACATTTTAGTATTTTACTAAGAAAAAATAATATGAGGCATATTCGTTTTCATGATTTAAGACATTCTTGTGCAAGCCTACTGCTTGCTAAAGGTATTCCTATGAAATCAATTCAAGAATGGCTTGGTCATTCTAATTTTTCTACTACTGCAAACCTATATGCTCATTTAGATACTAACGCTAAAAAGATTTCTGCAAATGCTTTAGCAAATGCTTTAAAATTTACAGATATAAATAAAAATGAAAATGAAGAAACTACATCTTCATCTTCGCAAAAATAAACATTTATGGTGCAGGTGGTGGGGGTCGAACCCACACGAATGTTACTTCGCAGGATTTTGAGTCCTGTGCGTCTGCCAATTCCGCCACACCTGCATATTTAACTTTATTTAAGGAAATTTACATTTATGTTAGATATTTGTTAGATATTTCGATATTTTTAAACTCTAACAAATATCTAAACATTATTAATACTTATATATATTAACATATAATTACTCTATTGTCTAGTTTTTTAGGTATCAAACTCAAAAACATTTATAGTTTTTATTTCTATTTTAGAAAAATCATCATGTTCGTTTTCAAACTGTACCATTTTAAATTTAGTTTTATTCTTAAGCGTTAGCTCCAATTTAGAAATATCCACTAAAATCTTTGTTGATAAGTCTTGCCCTACTGGTAATGTCTTATTTTGATTATCAAAGAAAATACAATTAGTATAACCTATAGCATTTGTTCCCTCTTTTAAATTTATTTTATAAAAATTTATTTTACCTTCCTCATTTTTTATTGCTGTAGAAATCTCATTTTCTGGGTTTATATCAAATATATTAAATATTCTGTCATCTATATTATCATCTGAAATTACTTTATATATGGGTACATCTTCTGGAACAACAACTTTTGTTAATGCTTGTTTGATATTTGCAATCACATTTTCTAAAGATAATTTAAATCCTATTTGCTTAGTGTTTTTGCTAATTTCTAGAATATTAAATTTATCTTTTGGAAGCTCCCTATGTTTCTTATTTTTAATTTTTGAAACTTTCGTACTATCTTGAAGCATTCCACCAAATATATCAAACTCTTCTTTTTCAGAAAGTGATTTTTCATCAGCCGCTTCCTTCTTTATGTCCTTCAAAGCATTTTCTATATCTTTTGGCTGAAAATCATTTATTTTAATTCTATTTAATAAAGGCAAAAGGTTTGTAGTTGTTATGTATAAACTATCTGTCTCTTCTTTACTCAAATTCTTTCTTTGCATTTTGTCCATAGTCTTGCCTAATTTTTCTAAATCTTCCTCATAATCAAATGTCTTAGTAATTTTCTTTATTATATTTACTTCTTCTTCCTCACCCTCTGGAAGAGAACTCATTTCATCCTTATTACTATATTTCCAGAACTCAAATATACTTTTTTTATGGCTATCTATTTCTGCAATATATGCTGTAGCATTCTCTATTTTCTTTTGCATATTTTTATTTTTTAGTTTCAAACTATTAAGATCCATCATAATATTTTTAAGCTCAGTCTCTTTAGCATCAATTTCCTTATAAAGAGAAACTAGTTCCTCAATATTATAATTTTCTTTCTTTGTCCTTCTTCTTGGAAGCTCCTCTTGGTCCTCTTGTTCTTCTTCATAAATTTCTTCTTGAACTTCTTCATTTTTCATCTTATTTTTATTTTTCTTTTTACTATATTTAAAATAATATTTAAACTTACCAAAAAATGTCTTTTTACATTCTAAAAATGTTGATATTTGTTTTTCTTTTGCTAAATATTCTATTTCTTGAGCAGCTATTTCAACTTTTAAATCTTGCAATCTTTTACTGTTATTTTTAATTAATTCATCTTCCTCTTCTTCTTTATCTTGTCCTATTGCATATTCATTATTTATCCATTCTATAATATTTCCATACTCAATTTTTCTATCTTCTATATAGAACTCAATCTCCCCATTTTTACCAATATTAGTTTTAAAATCAAAGTAATGTGGTATCTCTGTTTGTAATATAAACAGAGCCTTCAATAATTTATAAAATTCGTTTGCTTCTTCTTTACTATCTAATTTAACTCTATATGAGCTCTTTATTTTTTGATATACTTCTGTTTCTCCAACTATTTGTATACTTAAATTATCATTTTTATCAAATACTTCATATATCAATGGCCAGTCTTTTGTAAATAGCCATAAATAATTTTCTATATCCTCAAACTCTGATTTTTTTAAAAATTCGCTAGTATAATCCACATTACGAATAGGTACAAATATTTTACCAGTTCTTCTTTTCTCTAGTTGTTTCTTTAATAAATAAAAGAAAGTCGAATAATCAGAATCTTCAGTTGGTACTAACATAAAGTATTGGTCGGTATTTTCTGAATAATATATTTGCCATAAATAATTGTTTTCATATTTTACTTTAAAAGGTATCTTTTTAGCTAGATTTACTTGTTCTTCTTCTACTTTTTCTACATCTTCTATCTTAAAACTATTTAACATATTTAAAAACGTAGTGTGTTTTAATATATTTTTTTCTGACTTATCATCTAAGTAATCAGCAAGTGGACTTGCTTTTTTATATTTTTCTTCTATTTCATCCATTCTATTTGTTGGAGAAAGCAATATTTGTATATCTTTTACTGGTACATATCTATATTGCTTATAATGTTTTTCATCATAAAATTTTGATATTCTAAACTCTAATGGTTTGTATTGTTTTATACTTTTGGGGATTTTATCTAAATCTAGCCCCAAATATTCCAATTTTTCTTTTATTGTTTCGTTTTTTTCTACAGTTTTTTTAGGCACAGCTTTTTCTCCCTTCTTTTATTTTATAATTTCATAAAAATTCTTAAATTCATATCCTTGATTTCTTAAAGTTGTAATTATTTGTGGAAGTGCATCTGCTGTAATACTTTTACTTGGTGCATCATGCATTAAAATTACCACACTATTTTTATTTTCTGTTGTTTCATTTAACCTTTGTATCTCAAAATCAACTGATAAATCATTTGTTTCAGCATCTCCATTTAAGGCATTCCAATCTACATGTAAAATATCATTTTGCATAAGTAAATCATTTGCTTGTTTTTTTAATTCTGCGTATGGTCCACCAGCTAATCCTCCTGGGAATCTAAATAGATGTGAATTATATTCACTTTCACCAATGGCTTTTTTTATTTCTTCATTACAACTATTATATTCGTCCAAAACTGCTTGTGGTGAACTATAAATCTGTGAATACACATGTGAATAACCATGGTTTGCAATAAAATGCCCTTCATCATACATTCTTTTTACTAATTCAGGCTTCTTTTTTACATTTGAGCCTAATACAAAAAATGTTGCTTTTACATTTTCTTGTTTTAATATATCTAATATTTTTGATGTTACTAATGATGGCCCATCGTCAAATGTCAAAAAAGCTCTTTTTGTATCTGAATGATAAATGTTTTCAACATTTTGTTTTCCTTCATCTGTTAACTTTGGAAGTTTCGCTTGTCTTATTTTCTCTTGTTCTTCTTTCTTTTTTTCTTCTGCTTGTTTTAGAGTAATTATTTGCGCCTCATATTCTTTATATACTTTATAATTATCTATTATTCTTTTTACATTTATTAGTATTAATAAAACTAAAATAAGTGATAATATCATAAGTAAAACTACTAATATTTTATTTTTATTATATTTTTCTTTTGTATTGATTTTATATATATTAAATTCTTGTTCTTGTTCGTCTTTTACCATATTTATTACCTCTTATCTTGCATTTTTTATTTTTTCATTAAATTTTTAATATATTCTATTTCCTCCTCTGTATTTAGTCTCATAAAGATTGGTTGACCTTTTTCTATTACTTTTATTCCTTTTAGCTTATCATATTCTTTTAAAGTTTTCCACTTTATTAGTGTTTCATCTTCTATTCCGATTTGCCTTAAAATATTTTCTGATGTATCATTCATAAATGGTTTTATGAGTATTGCAATTTTTCTTAAGTTTTCTATTAAGTGATACATTACTGACTTTAATTTTTCTTTATTATCTTCTTTTGCTAAAGACCATGGCATTGTCTCATCTATATACTTATTTGTTCTAGATATTAAAGTCCATATTTCTTGTAACGCATTTGCTATTTCTAAATTTCCTATTTTTTCTTCAAAAAGATCTATTTGTTTTGAGCTAAATTCTTCAAATTCTTTATCTACTTCATTCGGTGTTCCATTATATTCTGGTATATTTCCTTCAAAATATTTATTTACCATTGATACTGTTCTATTTAAAAGATTACTCAAATCATTACATAAATCAAAATTATATCTTTCAACAAAACTCTCTGGTGAAAATATTGCATCTTGTGATACTGGCATTTCTCTTAGTAAAAAATATCTCACACTGTCTAATCCATATCTTTCTATTAATTGTTCTGGATATATTACATTTCCTTTTGATTTTGACATTTTTCCATCTTTCATTGTAACCCAATTATGAACAAGTATTGTTTTTGGGAGTGATAAATCTAATGCCATTAAGAATATAGGCCAATAAATTAGATGAAATCTTGCTATATCTTTTCCAACTATTTGTAAGTCTGCTGGCCAATATTTTTTAAATAATTCATCATTATCTGTTCCATATCCTAATGCTGTTAAATAGTTTGTTAGAGCATCTACCCACACATATATTACATGTTTTGGATCTTTTAATACTTTTATTCCCCAATCAAATGTTGTTCTTGTAACACATAAATCCTCTAATCCTGGCTTTATAAAATTATTTATCATTTCATTTTTTCTAAATTCTGGTTTTATAAAATCGGGATTTTCTTCGTAATATTTAAGAAGTCTATTTTCGTATTTTTTCATATTGAAAAAATATGCTTCTTCCTTCATTAATTTTACTTTTCTTCCACAATCAGGGCATTTTCCATCTACTAATTGTGTTTCTGTGAAATAGCTTTCACAGGGTACACAATACCATCCCTCATACTCTCCTTTATAAATATCTCCTTGCTCCATAAATTTATCAAAGATTTTCTGGACAACTTTAACATGTCTGTCATCTGTTGTTCTTATAAAATCATCATAATCTATTTTCATTTTTTTCCATAACTCTTTTGCATATGCCGCCATATCATCTACATATTGTTTTGGAGTTTTTCCCTGTTCTTTCGCTTTCTCCTCTATTTTCTGTCCATGCTCATCCGTTCCTGTTAGCATATATGCATCTTCTCCTTTTAGGGCATGAAGTCTTTTCATGCTATCTGCAAGAACTGTCGTATAAGCTGTACCTATATGAAATTTTCCACTTGGATAATAAATTGGTGTCGTTACATAGAATTTCATTTTTCTCATCTCCTTTTATACTAAAATATCTTATCACGTTTTATATAAAATAGCAATAAGCAAAAGATATCTTTGTTAAGATTTTACAATACTTTTTTAAATCTTTTTGTAAATTAAAATTTTTACATATATTATTAATAAATGGTCTGTCCCAAATGCGACAAAAAATAGGCATGGGGACTGTCCCCATGCACCATGGCATTTTATTTTATATAGTTACTTGGGTCTATTTGTACCCCATCCTTTAATATCTCAAAATGCAAATGTGGTTCATCTGCAATTTCAAATGTAGCTGTATTTCCTACTGTTCCTATGCTTTGACCTTTTTCTACTTTTTCTCCTTCAATTACAAACTCAGAGCTTAAAAGGTTTGCATAAACTGTTTGATATCCTTCATCATGTTCTATTATTATTGTTAAACCATATCTTGGATCATTTTTAATTGTTTTTACTGTTCCTGCTTCTGATGCTTTTACAACCGTTGTTTTATCCGCTTTGATATCTATTCCTAAATGTGTAACCCATTCTTGTAAAGTCTCTGAATATACCAAATTATCTTTTGCATAATTTTTCATTATTTCTCCTTCTACTGGTTTTTCAAAAGATAATTCTTTTTTTGTTTCTTCTTTCTTTGTTTCTTCTTTTTTTGTTTCTTTACTTACATTTGTGTTTGCAGTTACATTTTTATTAGTTTCTGTTTTTGTCGTATTTACCGTATTGCTTGTAGTATTATTTGTTGTTTTTTCGTTTGTTGCATTATTGCTAGTAGTATTTGATGTATTTTTAGCTTCATTTACATTTTTTCCTATTTGTGTACTTACACTTTCTGTGTTTGTATTACTAATATTATTTGATGTATTTTCATTTGTTTCGCTTGCCATATCTTCAAAATCGATTATTTCGTTTTGCATTTCTTCATTTAGTGATTTACTATACATAAGTAGCCCTACTAAAACAATTACTAGGAATGCAACTCCTATAATTGAATACATTATGATTTTATTTTGCTTATTGTCTTTAATATTATTTTTTATCCTATTATCTCTTCTCATATTCTCCTCCTTAATTTTTTATTAATACAAGTATTTCCTATTTTGAAGAGATTATACATTTTAGGATTATTTTTATATAGAATTTACTTCTGATATTTCTACTCCTACATAAAAATGTTTTATTATTTCTTCATAATTTTTACCTTGCTTTGCTAGACTATCCGCTCCTGTTTGGCTCATTCCTACACCATGTCCATACCCCTTTACTGTAAATTTTATATTTTTATCTTCTTTTATAATTTCAAAGTTTGTTGATTTTAATTCAAATAATGTTCTAACTTCTGTTCCTGAAATTTCATGGTTTCCAAACTTTACTGTTTTTACTCTACCACTATCAGTGTATTCTAAAATTTTTAAATCTTCATTATTGTTAAAATCTATCGTTATATCTTGATATTTTGTTTTTAGCTTTTCTATTAACTCATCTTGTGATAGTACAACTTCTGATTGATATTGTGTATATCCATCTTCACCAGCTGTTTCTACTATTTGCAAATATGGATACTGTGAACCTCCTCCCCATACATTTACAGGAAGTTCTGTTGTTCCTCCACTATTTGAATGGAAAAACGCATTTATAGGCTTTCCTTCATATGTGATTATTTTTTCTTTTGTCTCATTTACACATTTTTCTATCTTTTCCCAATTACTCTGTCTTTTATCTTCGTCCCATCTAGCGAGTCTATCTTCTTTTGATATCCATGCTTGACAACAACTAGAATTGTCACATACATCTGCATTTTCATGCTTTTTATTTTGTATTTTATAAATTGTATATGTTCTTGCAACTATTGCCTGTGCCTTTAAAGCTTCTAATTCAAAATCGACAGGCATTTCAGCTGAGACTACATTACAGAGGTATGTATCTAAATCAACCTCTTCTACTTCATTTGTTGCCTCATGTAATAATTTAATTGTTCCATAGTTTTTATAATCATATACTTCTTTTTCATTTACTTTTTCCTCATCTATATTCTCAGGTACTTTTGCTGAAACTTCCCAGTTTCTTTTTGTAAGAAAAGCTGGTAGTAGAAAAAATATTAGTAAAAATATAAAAAAATAGATAAATACTTTTTTCATGCTACATCTCCTAAAAATTCCCCTTTCTATATTTTATGAACATAACTTTGTTTTCATACTATTTAAGACTTTTCTTTCTATCCTAGATACTTGTACTTGTGTTACTCCTAATATTTCGGCAACTTGACTTTGTGTTTTTTCTTTAAAAAATCTCAGTAAAATGACCTTTCTTTCACGCTCTTTTAAATCTTTTATTAATTCATTTACTACGATTTTATTTGTAAGTATTTCTTCTTCATCTTTGTTACTAGATAATCTATCTATTAAATTAATATTTTTTTCATTTTTCGCGTTGCTATCATTTGAATTTCCTTCTATGGATTCTGGTTTTCTTGTCGCTTCTATTGCTAATATTATATCTTCTCTAGTTACATTTAGTTCTTCTTGTATTTTTTCTATGCTTATGTCCTCTCCTTTTTTATAAAAATATTCTTTTTGCAGCTCTCTTATTTTAATTCCTAATTCTTTTATTCCTCTACTTACTTTTATTGGTCCATCATCTCTAATATATCTCTTGACTTCTCCTATCATATATGGAACCGCATATGTAGAAAGTTTTACTTCAAAATTCGCATCAAACCTTTTTACTGCTTTTATAAATCCAATACATGCTACTTGATATAAATCTTCTGTTTCAAACCCTCTTCCTTGAAATCTTTTTACAATAGACCATATTAGTCCATTATTATTATTTACTAATTTTTCTAGCTCTTCATTATCTCCTTCTTGAGCTTTTCTTATGGATTTTTTATCATTTTCGTACATATTCTCCTCTTTTCTTTTTAAGTGTTTGTCATAAGCATTTTGAATTCTTCTTCATCTTTATCAGTTTTTGGTTTTATTACTTTAGACATTGTAACTTTTGTGCCAAGTCCTACAACTGATTTTACTTCCATCTTATCCATAAAACTTTCCATTATTGTGAAACCCATTCCTGACCTTTCAAGGTTTGGTTTTGTTGTATATAATGGTTCTTTTGCCATTTCTACATTTTCTATTCCTTTTCCTTTATCTGAAATTTCAATTATAATTTCATTTTCTTTAAGCCATGCTGATATTTTAACCACTCCTTGTTTTTTATCATAACCATGTATTATACTATTTGTAACTGCTTCTGAAACAGCTGTTTTTATATCTGCAAGTTCTTCTATTGTCGGATCTAATTGTGAAGCAAATGCTGCAACAGATATTCTGGCAAATGCCTCATTAGATGATTTACTAATGAATTCTAATCTCATCTCATTACTATACATTTTTCCTTCCTTTCTTATGCCTATTTTTTAGACATTCTAGTTTAATTCTACTGTTGGAATTAGTTTTGATACTCCACTCATATCAAAAATTCTTCTTAAACTTCCACTTAAATTACTTACACCTAACTTTGCTCCTATCATGTTTGCAAATTTATATCTTCCTATTACTAGTCCTATTCCGCTACTATCCATGAAAGTAACACTATCAAAATCAAATACAACTCTTTTAGGCATATATCTTTCCATTTCATAATCTGCTTTCCTCCTTATCTCTTGTACATTATGGTCATCGATTTCAGATGTAATTTTTAAGACCAACAACTTGTCCTTGTCATAAAATTCAGTCTCCATATATCTCCTTCCTTTCCAATATTTTACATTTTTAATTATAATCTAATTTACATTTTTTTCCAAGAGTAAAAATTAGGAAGTTTTGTCGATTTTGTAGAAGTCTTCGACAAAAAAAGAAAGAGGAAGATTTCTCCTCCTCTTAAACTCCAAAATCAATCGATTTTGGGAATGCGGCTTAGTTCATTGTAACACTTACCTTCCTTGCTCCTCGGACATGGTTATTTATTTCATCATCCTTGACATAGAACTCAATAGGAACTTCGCAAGTAATAGTTTCTACCCACATGACAAGCTGGATAAGCTTACTAAGGATTTCTCCGTCAATCTCAGAATTCTTGTACTCTCCAAGAACAATTTCAATTTCTGTGGATTTAATAGCCTCAAAAAATGTTTCTTTTATCTCTTCCAGATTTCCTTCAAGTCCATCCATTAGTATTGTCCAATTAGTATATGACCTTGCTCTTTTGGCATTTACCATAAACTTAGGACTTTCAATTCCACTTTCAGGATACCTAAAGTAAGCTACAACAAAATCAGGTGCTACCGTGTTTTCCACAATTATTTGTGTTTTCTTTGACATTGTAATCCCTTTCTCTTTATTTGCCGCTTATACAAGTACTATAATTTTAAGTACCTATCTATTATTATACCACATAATTTCTATTTTGTCACTTTCTGTAAACCCAAATTATAAGAGGAGGAAAATGAATTTCCTCCTCTTTTGTAGAGATAGTTATCTCTATATTTTTAGTTAAACTGTGATAATCTCCACTCTTCTTCCTCTTACTTCCTCACTCTTCCAATCTTCGTTCAGAAGAATTTCTCTTGCAGAAGCAGAACACCCCTTAATCTGCTTAATACACCTTGCTAGCTTTTTAACCATTTTCTTACTCTTAGAATACGTATACTGTCCAATCACTATTTGGATATTATTACTCTCACAAAGAGCAATAATATATGGTCTAACACTTTCCTCGAAGTCCTCTCCGTTATCTGAACTTCCTACAAACAAATAATCTGCATCCTTCACGCTGTAAAGTCCAGGTCCATAGAAGTAAAACTCTTCGGACTGCTTGTCTGTTAGTGGGTCATGTACTGATATAACCCAATTTTTGTAACTTTCCTGCTCTGCTTCCTTGATTAGAAGTTGGATTGCACTCATTGTTCTGTCCTTTCCACTTAAGTTTAACTATTTCTAGCACGCACAACTTACGTACATATAAACATTATAACATACTTTTACACATTTGTCACTTTATGTTAATTTTTAGTATTCAAAACTCCTAGTTGTTATATTTAGAA
Organism: uncultured Clostridia bacterium; assembly: GCA_944393135.1. Taxonomy (GTDB): domain Bacteria; phylum Bacillota; class Clostridia; order TANB77; family CAG-508; genus CAG-269. Next base: position 22,773 of record CALXZC010000010.1, read on the forward strand.
CTTTTTATTGCCAATTTAAAATAGGATATCCATTATTTACTTTTTCGGTATCTTCTTTGAAGGAACTTCCTAATGTATTCGCTAATCTTTTTAGCTCATCACTATTTTTATAAGAACATTCTATACCAATTATAGAATTATTTACACCTACAAGATTATTTGCCATGTTATCTAACGAATAACAATTACTAATTTCTCCTACATATGATATATTAGTTGATGTATCAAAAAATTCATTATTATTACCAACTATAGCACCTATTACATTTGATGAACTATCTACACTTCCTATATTATAACTATTTTTTAATTTTCCCCTATTTAATCCTACAAGCCCTCCAACATTATTAAAAGCACTTTTTATTGTTCCAGTATTATAACAATTTAAAATTGTTCCATTATTAAGACCTATAATACCTCCCACATTGGAATTATTTGTTTCTACATTACCACCATAAGCTTCTACATTACCGTTATTAAAGTTTTTATCGACTAAAACATTATTAGTAGTAGAACCTACTATTCCTCCAACAGTACTTTTCCCTGTTACTTTTGCAATATTAGAACAGTTTCTTACAAATATATTATTATTAATAGTTCCTACTATTCCTCCTGTATTATGCTGACCATCTACTATACCTAAATTACTATTATTTATAATCTCACAATTATCCACAGCAATTCCTACAATTCCTCCAGTATGATTATCATTACTTGTAACCATACCTTTATTATAGCAACTATTCACTATTGTTCTATTATAAGCATATCCTATAATTCCACCTGTTACTAATCCTCCAGAAATACTAGAATTACTTCCTAGTGTTACGTTTATAATTTCTCCATTATCTACTAGTCCAAATAAACCTTGTACTTTATCTGTTGAATTTATACTAATTCCATCTATCTCATTCCCATTTCCATTAAAAATTCCCTTAAACGGTTTATTAGTTTCGTCTGATGGAGTAGAATTTTCCATTGGATATAATCCTATAGGTTCCTACTCTTCTCCACTTAGATTTATATTACTTGTAAGTAATACAACCTTTCCTTCATAGCTATTTCCAGAATTCACATCATCTCTAAATGCTTTTAGTTCTTCTACTGTTCCTATTTCTATTATATCATCATTATTTATTAATGTTTTATCGTCATTTACGTAATATTTTCTATCATCTATTGTTATTAAAAAACTTCCATCTACATTTGATGTTACATTTAGTTCTTGATTGCCAAAAATATTTTTTAATTCTTTTTCAAAACTTTCTGCATTTAAAATCTCAGCATATCCATTATTTTCTATAGAACTTGCCATTATTGCTAATTTTATATTTTTCTTCTTCTTGAGCTTGTGTTGTTTTTTCTTGTGCTTTACTTGCCTGTGCAAGTATTCCATTATCTCCTGCTACTAGTCCTATTGTTATACCTGCAAGTATTAAAAGTATTATAATGTATAGGAAATTACTGATGGTTAGCCAGCAAAAAAGTTTCCTCTAGATTACCTTTCTTATTCTGGCTAACCAGCTGTAATTATAATAGTTGTAAACTGCGGAAACTTTCTATGGGGTTTTATTTTTTTCTCTTCCTTTACTAGAAGCTCTTTTTTCTTGTTTTTTCTATCTTTCTATTGTTTTTTCCTCCATTTCATATTTTTTATTTTAACATGTCCTTATCTTTTTTGTCTAATTTATTATAACCGATCCACCTACATTCTTCATATAAAAAAAATTCACATATAACAACACTCTTATTTCCCCCCTAATAATTACTTAATATCATAATAGATATTTAAATTCATTTTTCATTAACTGATTAAAATTTATTATATAAAATTTAATATTAAAGACAAGCCAATTATAACAACTTGTCTTATGTATATACAAATATTTCTTTTCACTATATGTATTCTACTATATAATTGTCCTTTTTTCAATACTTTTTTTAATTTTATAATGTTTATATTGAAAATTCCCTCCATTTTTATAATATAAAAAAGAATTGATATTTCTACCAATTCCTCTTTTAAATAAACTTATTTTTTTATTCTAAATCTAGTTCTATATCATAAACTTCATAATCTTTGTCTATAATCTTAGTTTCCATATTTTCAATAAATAATGTAGCTTTAAAATCTTTACTAGCTTTATTTAAGGCTTCATTCAATTCTTCACTTACTCCTATAGATAGCATTTTAATAGGTGTTTTTAAAGAAACATTATTATTTGTTTTAGCTCCTCTAGCTTGACTTATGATTTCTACCATTTGATTTCCTAATTCTATTTCTTTGTTAAAATCATAATTTAAAGGTTTTATTTCTGTAATATGAATTGATTTTTCTGTATGATATAGTTCTTGGAATATTTCTTCTGTTATAAACGGGAAGAAAATACTAAAATCTTGTAACAATTTGTATAAAATTGTATAAACAGTTTTTTGTCCACTATATCTTGGTATTTCTCCAAATTCTTCTGGTCTATATAATCTATGTTTTACTATCTCTATATAGTTATCACAAAATTCCCAGAAGAATTTTTCTAATATATTTAATGCTAATCCTACTTCATAGTCGTCTAAATAAATTAGGAATGATTTTTCCATTTCTTGAAAACGACCTAATATCCATTTGTCAATATATTCAAAATCATTAAATTCTTTATCTTTGTAATCTGTTAAGTGCATTTCTATAAATTTAGATACATTCCAAATTTTATTTATTAATTTCTTACCACGAAGTAATGTTTCTTCACTAAATACTATGTCTGTACCTAATCTTCCAGTTCCAGTCCAATATCTTAATACATCTGCTGAATATTGATTTATTAAGTCCATTGGTTCGTGTTTGCTGTTACCTTTACTCTTACTAATCTTCTCACCTTTTCCTGCCATTACAAATCCAGAAATCATTACATTATTCCAAGGTCTTTGTCCGAAATGATAAAAGCTCTTAACTATTGTATAGAAATCCCAAGTTCTAATAATTTCACTTGCATTTGTTCTTAGACTCATAGGTTTTAAAATATCTTCGTAATTATCTTTTTCTCCATATCTCATATTAATTAGTGGAGTTACAGAAGATGTTGCCCAAGTATCCATTACATCAGTTTCTGGTACAAATTCTGTGCAACCACAGTTAGCACATTTTTCACATTTTGGAGAATCAACTAAAGGATTTACTGGTAAATCTTCTTTCTTTGCAAATACTGGTTCTCCACAATCTTTACAATACCATACAGGGAATGGAACTCCAAAATATCTTTGTCTTGAAATACACCAATCCCAAGCTATATTATTTACCCACTCATCATATCTAGCGTGCATATAAGATGGATGCCATTTTATTTCATTTCCTATTTTTATAAAATCTTCTTTATGGTTCATTATATCTATAAACCATTGTTTCATTACTGTATATTCAACTTCTCTACCACATCTTTCGTGTGTTTGTACTTCGTGTTCTAATTCTTCTATTTTTACTATATATCCACCTTCTTTAAGGTCTTCTACAATTTGTTTTCTGGCTTCTTTGATTTTTAAACCTCCATATTTAGGAACTTCATCAATTATTCTTCCGTTGTCTGTGAATATATATTTTAATGGTAAATTATATTTCTTCCACCATTCAATATCTGTTTGATCACCAAAAGTACAACACATAACTACTCCTGTACCTTTATCCATTGCTACTTTTTCATCTGCCATTATAGGTACTTCTACATCAATTACAGGAATATGAGCTGTTTTTCCAATTAAATGTTTATGTTTTTCGTCATTTGGATTAACAAATACACTTACTATTGCAGGTAATAATTCTGGTCTTGTTGTTGCTATAGTAAATTCTTCATTATCTTCAACAGTTCTAAAATTAACATAGTTAAAAGTTGTTTTGATTGTTTTTGTTTCTAATTCAGCTTGTGCTATTGATGTTAAACATTCATTACACCATAGAGCAGGACTTTCTTTATGATAACAATGTCCTTTTTCTACTAAATCTAAAAATGATGCTTGACTTATTTTTATTGTAGATGGACTTACTGTTTTATAATGTATATTCCAATCTGTGCTTACTCCCATTCTAGTAAATAGATCTTGAAAATTTGCTTCATATTTGTCTGTTGTTTCATAACATAATTTTGAAAATTCTTCTCTGCCTATTTCGTGTGCTCTTTTTCCTTGTTCTTTTTCTACTAATCTTTCACTAGGTAATCCATTATCATCAAAACCAAAAGGATAAAAGATATTATATCCTCTTAATCTTTTATATCTAGCCAACATTTCTGTTTGTGTATATGAAAAGATATGTCCAATATGAATTTTACCATTAACTGTTGGTGGTGGAGTATCTATAGAAAATACTTCCTTTCCATTTCTTTTAAATTCATATATTTTATTATCTTTCCAATAATCTATCCATTTTTGTTCTTTTTCTGCTGCATTATATTTTTTATCTAACATACTACATTCTCCTCTCAATTTTCATTAATATAATTAATTATCAATTCAGGCAACCTCTCTATTTTCAAGCGTTTCACTAGATTGTGTACCAAATGGTGTTACATTAACACACCCTGTTCCAAATTCTTTATCTACAAATTCATCTGCAATAATTGGTATTTCTCTGTCTACTATTGGAAG
>CALXZC010000011.1 GCA_944393135.1 uncultured Clostridia bacterium
TATCTGAAATTACTGATAATTTTTCTATTCTTTTTGGTAACTGTGGATTTACTGTTATTCTATTAAATAAATACATATATAGTTCCTCCTTTGTATCTAATGCCATTTTCTTTTGCTTTTTTACACTTATATTATCTATTAAATACTTCCTTTTGTCAAATGTTTTTAGTAATATTTTAAATTTTATTTTTTACAAAATAAACCTTACATAACTATTGTTATATAAGGTTTATTTATACTTTTTTGTTTAGTCTTAAAAACCAAATTTACATTTGACTTTCATTTATTATATTTACATATTCTTCATATAGTTTATTAGCTCGGAACTTTTTGTATCAATTTCAGTCTTTTTTCATCTATCTCTTTATTTAATAATTTTAGTTTTCCTTGTTTTTTTTCTACTTTTACTTCTTTATTATCATCATCTTTTATTTTTATATCATCTGCTAATTTTGCATTTGCTGCATATTGATTTACAATCGTTTCATCTTATGCTATTTCTGACTCATTATTTACTACTTTTATTATAACAAATACTATAACTGCTATTACTACTATTACCAATATGACAATTATTTCTTCTGTTTGTGTATTTTCTACTTGTGCATCATCAATTTGTATACTTTCTCCATTAAGTTGTATTAACTGTTGTTCTAGCTTTATTCTTTCGTCCAGTAATGGCATCATTTTTTCATTTAGTTTATTTATTTCTTTTTTTATCTATCTCTTCTTGTAATTTTTGCAATTTTTCATTATAGTCCATATTACTTTCTACTATATTCTCTATACTGTTATTTTCATTATTGCTTTCTCTGCTATTTACATATCTCCATATTGCAAGTCCTACTATTAATAACACTAACAATATCATTAATATCCATATTGGTTTTCCACTATTTTTTGATTTTCTTTTCTTCTGTAATTATAAACCTCCTTTCTTATAACCTATTGTGTTGCACAATTATACCAAGTTCTCTTACTAATTCCTTTATATCATTTTTATGTTCATATTATTTACAATCATTTTTTACAAAATTAGAAAGTCGTACACAAACGCACATAGAAACCACTATTGACACTGTAGTAGTTAATATTACCAACAGTCCAAGTCATACAGTAAGCATAGTTTTCATTATACTGTGAAGAAGACCAGTACCATTCTTTTAATCCATAACTAAAATAATTAGTTGTTAATCCAAATTTTTTTGTTGCCATATCTCCAAATGCTGCCCATTCTGATTTTGATGGTACAAACCATCCTTTGTCTACTTGGCTTTGAATTGCTCCACACATATCTCTATTATTTTGTGTTCCCCAAGATCTTTTTTCCCATTTATTCATTACATAATTTGTATTATTTTTTCCACTTCCAAAATCATTTGTTGAAGTACCTACTGGTTTATCCAACCTTCCATATGCTTGATAATACCAATAGTATGTTGTCGCTGTATTTACTTCCTCTAGAGCCATTATATAGAATCTATCTGTTATACTTGTTCCTTCTAATGGTGCTATTAATTTTGCACTCTTATTTCCAAATCTACTATCACTATAATTTTCATTTTTTATATAATAGTCTTTTACACTTATCTTTTTAGTAACATTATAGATTCCATTACTATTTCCATATTGTCCACTTCCTCCAACTGCTAAATCTGCAAAAATGATTCCATCTGCTTTTCCATCTCCATTTGTGTCTGCATAATTTCCTACATATGATGTATTTTTTGATATTTCAGCTGTTAATGTAATTTTTATAGTTATTTGTTTATTCCCATTACCTTCTTTTACTACTACACTTGTTTCTCCTCCTGCCTTTGGTACTATTGTAAGTGTACTTCCAGAAATACTTGATGTTGCTATACTTGAATTAGGTTGTGTTACTATAGAAAATGTTCCATGATTTGTTCCTCCTAATGTTACAGTTTGTACTCCATCACTTACATTTGCTGTTATACTTGTTGGACTTGCTGTTATGCTTGTTGCTTTTACTTCTATATTTATTGTTGCTGTTTTATTTCCATTAGCCTCTTTTAATGTTAAACTTGTTGTTCCTGCTGCTACTGGTGTTACTGTTAAGCTTGTTCCACTTATACTTGCTGTTGCCTTTGTTGTATCTGGTCCATTTTCTATTGTCAAAGTTCCCATATTTAATCCTTGTATTGTTACTGTCTTTGCTGTTCCTCCTGCATATAATTCTATGCTTTGTGGTATTATACTTGTTGCTAATACTGTTATTTTTATTGTTACTGTCTTATTTCCATTTCCTTCTTTTACTACTACATTTGTACTTCCTGCCCCTACTGGCGCTATTGTTAATGTACTTCCTTGTAAACTTGCTGTTGCTACACTTCCTGTTGGCTTTCCTGATACACTTAATGTTCCTACATTATCTCCATTTATCGTTACTTGTTTTGTTCCTCCACCTACATATAATGTAACATTTGTACTCGTTGCTGTTAAAGTACTTTCTATTACTTCTATATTTATTGTAACCAATTTATTACCATTTGCCTCTTTTATTGTTACATTTGTTGTTCCTTTTCCTACTGGATGTATTATTAATTTTGTTCCTTCTAAGCTTACTGTTGCTACACTTGCTGTTGGTTGTTCTTCTATGCTTAAGTTTCCTAAATACGTTCCTGTTATTGTTACTTCTTGGTTACTTCCTCCTACATATGCTGTTACATTTGTACTTGTTGCTGTCATACTTGTTTGTCTTACTTCTATATTTATTGTAACTTCTTTATTTCCATTTCCTTCTTTTATCTTTACACTTGTCTTTCCTGCTCCTACTGGTGTTATTGTTAGTGTATTTCCTTGTAAACTTGTTCTTGCTATCGTTTCTGTTGATGGAGTTACTATACTTAATGTTCCTAAATTATCTCCATTTATTGTTACTTGTGGATTTACTCCTCCTACATATGCTATTACATTTGTACTTGTTGCTGTCATACTTGTTTCTTTTACTTCTATATTTATAGTTACTTCTTTATTTCCATTTGCTTCTTTTATCGTTACACTTGTTTTTCCTGCTGCTACTGGTGTTATTGTAAGTTTTCCTCCTTGTAAGCTTACTTTTGCATATGCATTATCTGGTTGTTTTACTATACTTAATGTTCCAGTATTTTCTCCTCTTATTGTTACTTGTGGATTTGTTCCTCCTATATATGCTATTACATTTGTATTTGTTGCTTCCAATGTTGTTTCTAAAACTGTTATATTTATTGTTACTGTTTTATTTCCGTTTGCTTCTTTTATTGTCACACTTGTTTTTCCTGCTGCCTTTGGTATTATTGTTAATATTCCATCACTTAACTCTGTTGCTGCATGTACTCCATCTGCTGGGGTTTCTATACTAAATGCTCCTGCATTTGTTCCTGTTATTGTTATTTGTGGATTTACTCCTCCTACATATGCTGTTACATTTTTATTATTTGCATCTATACTTGTTGCTTTTACTTCTATATTTATCGTAACAGTTTTGTTTCCATTTCCTTCTTTTACTATTACACTTGTTTTTCCTGCTGCTTTTGGTGTAATTGTTAATGTACTTCCTTGTAAGCTCACTGTTGCTATTGCTCCATCTGCTGGGGTTTCTATACTAAATACTCCTGCATTTGTTCCTGTTATTGTTATTTGTGGTTTTACTCCTCCTACATATGCTATCACATTCTTATTATTTGCATTTATACTTGTTGCCCTTACTTCTATATTTATTGTAAGCGTTTGTTTTCCATTTGCTTCTCTTACTGTTACGCTTGTTTTTCCTGCTGCTACTGGTGTTATTGTTAGTGTACTTCCTTGTAGTTCTACTGTTGCATAAGAAGTATTTGGTTTTCCACTTATACTTAATGCTCCCATTTCTGTTCCTGTTATTGTTACTGTTTGCTTATTTCCACCTACATATGCTAATACATTTTTATTATTTGCATCTATACTTGTTGCTTTTACTTCTATATTTATTGTAACAGTTTTATTTCCGTTTCCTTCTTTTATTGTTACACTTGTTGTCCCTGCTGCTACTGGACTTATTGTAACTATATTTCCTTGTAAGCTTGCTGTTGCATGTGTTCCATCTGCTGGTATTCCTATACTTAATGTTCCCTTATTTTCTCCTGTTATTTCTACTGTTTTACTGTCTCCTCCTACATATACTGTAACATTTTTATTATTTGCATCTATACTTGTTGCTGTTACTGTTATATTTATTGTTGCTGTTTTGTTTCCATTTGCTTCTTTTAGTGTTAGTTTTGTATTTCCTGCCTTTACTGGTGTTACTGTAAGACTTGTTCCATTTATTTGTGCTTTTGCTATTCCTTCTTCTGGTCCATTCTCTATAGAAAGTGTTCCCATATTTAGTCCCTGTATTTCTACTGTCTTTGCTGCTCCACCTTCATATACTTCTATACTTTGTGGTGTTATATTAGTTGCTAATACTGTTATTTCTATTGTTACTGTTTTATTTCCATTTGCCTCTTTTACTGTTACACTTGTCTTTCCATCTCCTACTGGTTTTATTGTTAATGTATTTCCTTGTAGACTTGCTGTTGCAACTTCTTCATCCGGTTTACTACTTATACTTAATGTTCCTATATCTGTTCCTTGTATTGTTACTGTTTGGTTCACTCCACCTACATATCCTGTTACATTTGTACTTGTTGCTGTTATATTACTTTGTATTACATGTATATTTATAGTAACTGTTCTATTTCCATTTGCTTCTTTTACAACCACATTTGTATCTCCTGCTGCTTTTGGTGTTATTGTTAGTTTTGTTCCTTCTAAGCTTACTGTTGCTACACTTGCTGTTGGTTGTCTTTCTATGCTTAAGTTTTCTAAATACGTTCCTGTTATTGTTACTTCTTGATTACTTCCTCCTACATATGCTGTTACATTTGTATTTGTTGCTCCTATACTTGTTTGTCTTACTTCTATTGGTATTTCTACTGTCTTTCCTCCATTTGCTTCTCTAACCGTTAAACTTGTTTTTCCTGCTGATTTTGGCTCTATTGTTAATGTGTTACCTTGTATACTTGCTGTTGCATAGCCTTCTGGTTGCTTCTCTATACTAAATGCTCCTGCATTTTCTCCTCCTAATGTTACTGTTTGGTTAGTTCCATTTACATATGCTATTACACTTTCTGGATTTGCTGTTATTGTCGTTGCTAATACTGTTACATTTATTGTTACTGTTTTATTTCCATTGCCTTCTTTTACAACCACACTTGTACTTCCTGCTGCCTTTGGTACTATTGTTAATATGTTATTTTGTATGCTTGCTGTTGCTACTCCTTCATTTGGTTGTCTTTCAATACTAAATGTTCCTGCATTCTCTCCACTTATTGTTACTGTCTTACTACTTCCACCTACATACAATGTTACATCTTTATTATCTGCATCTATACTTGTTGCTGTTACTGTTATATTTATCGTTGCTGTTTGGTTTCCATTTGCTTCTTTTAGTGTTAGTTTTGTACTTCCTGCTGCTACTGGTGTTACTGTAAGACTTGTTCCATTTATCTGTGCTGTTGCATATCTACTATCTGGTCCTTCTTCTATTGTTAATGTTCCCATACTTTGTCCTGTTATTGTTACTGTCTTTGCTGTTCCTCCTGCATACACTTCTATACTTTGTGTATTTATACTTGTTGCTAATACTGTTATATTTACTGTTATTGTTTTATTTCCATTTGCCTCTCTTACTGTTACACTCGTTTTTCCTTCTCCTACTGGTTTTATTGTAATAGTATTTCCACTTAAACTTGCTGTTGCTACCTTACTATTTGGGTTTCCACTTATACTTAAAGCTCCTAAGCTATCTCCACTTATTGTTGCTGTTCTATCACTTCCACCCACATATGCTGTTACATTTGGATTATCTACTGTTATATCACTTGCTATTACATTTATATTTATTGTAACTGTTCTATTTCCATTTCCTTCTTTTATTGTTACACTTGTTTTTCCTGCTGCCTTTGGTTCTATTGTTAATGCATTACCTTCTAAACTTACTTTTGCATAACTTTCATCTGCTGGTGTTTCTATACTTAACTCTCCTAAGTATGTTCCTGTTATTTCTACTTCTTGGTTACTTCCTCCTACATATGCTGTTACATTCGTATTTGTTGCTTCTATACTTGTTTGTCTTACTTCTATTGGTATTTCTTTTGTTTGATTTCCATTTGCTTCTCTAACCGTTACACTTGTTGTTCCTGCTGATTTTGGTTCTATTGTTAACGTGTTACCTTGTATACTTGCTGTTGCATAACTTTCTGGCTGTTTCTCTATGCTAAATGCTCCTGCATTTTCTCCTCCTAACGTTACTGTTTGGTTAGTTCCATTTACATATGCTATTACACTTTCTGGACTTGCTGTTATTGTTGTTGCTAAAACATTTATATTTATTGTTACTGTTTTATTTCCATTTGCTTCTTTTACTACTACACTTGTTGTTCCTGCTGCTTTTGGTGTTATTGTTAGTATATTTCCACTTAAAGAAGCTGTTGCTATTCCTGTATCTGGCTGTCTTGAAACACTTAACTCTCCTGCATTTGTTCCGCTTATTTCTACTTGTTTATTTGCTCCTCCTACATATAATTCTAAATCTTTTTCACTAGCATCAATACCTGTTGCTATTACTGTTATATTTATTCTTGCTGTTTGGTTTCCGTTTGCTTCTTTTAACAATAAACTTGTATTACCTGCTGTTTGTGTTGGTACTACTGTAAGAATTGTTCCTTCTATACTTGCTGTTGCATACGTACTATCTGGTCCTTCTTCTATTGTTAATGTTCCCATGTGTAATCCTGTTATTGTTACTTGTTTACTTGCTCCTCCTGCATATACTTCTACTGTCTGTGCTGTTATACTTGGAGTTATTACTGTTATATTTATTGTTACTGTATTATTTCCATTTGCCTCTTTTACTTCTACACTTGTCTTTCCATCTCCTACTGGTTTTATTGTTAATGTATTTCCTTGTAGGCTTGCCGTTGCAACTCCTTCTTCTGGCTCTTTACTTATACTTAACTCTCCTATATCTATTCCTTGTATTTCTACTGTTTGGTCTGTTCCTCCTACATATGCTGTTACATTTGTGCTTGTTGCTGTCATATTACTTCTTATTACTCTAATATTTATAGTAATCGTTTTATTTCCATTTGCTTCTTTTACTTCTACGCTTGTTTGTCCTTCTCCTACTGGATGTATTGTTAGTACATTATTATCTCCTAAACTTACTGTTGCAACTCCTTCTTCCGGTTCTTTACTTATACTAAGTTCTCCCATATATGTTCCACTTATGCTAACATTTTGGTCTGCTCCTCCTACATATGCTGTTATATCTGTACTTGTTGCTCCTATACTTGTTTGTCTTACCTCTATTGGTATTTCTACTGTCTTTCCTCCATTTGCTTCTCTAACCGTTACACTTGTTTTTCCTTCTGCTTTTGGTTCTATTGTTAATGTGTTACCTTGTATACTTGCTGTTGCATAGCCTTCTGGTTGTTTCTCTATACTAAATGCTCCTGCATTTTCTCCTCCTAATGTTACTGTTTGGTTAGTTCCATTTACATATGCTATTACACTTTCTGGATTTGCTGTTATTGTCGTTGCTAATACTGTTACATTTATTGTTACTGTTTTATTTCCATTGCCTTCTTTTACAACCACACTTGTACTTCCTGCTCCTACTGGTGTTATTATCAACTCTTTATTATTATCTGGATTTATTTCTGCTGTTGCATATGAACCATCTGGAGCCTTCTCTATACTTAAAGTTCCTAATTCTGTTCCTGTTATTGTTACTGTTCCTTTTGCTCCTCCCACATATAATGTCACATCTTTATTATTTGCATCTATACTTGTTTCTTTTACTTCTACATTTACAGTAGTTGTTTTATTTCCATTTAACTCTTTTACAGTTACACTTGTACTTCCTACTCCTACTGGTTTTATTGTAAGTATATTTCCACTTATGCTTGCTGTTGCTACTGTAGCTTCTGGTTCTGTTTCAATAGTAAATGTTCCACTATTTTCTCCACCTAATGCTACTGTTTGGTTACTTCCTCCTACATATGCTGTTACATTTTGTGGGTCTGCTACTATTGTTGTTCCTAGTACTGTTATATTTATCGTTAATGTTTTTCCACCATTTCCTTCTATTACTGTTACACTTGTCTCTCCTGCTGCTACTGGTGTTATTATTAACTCATTGTTATTATCTTGGTTTATTTCTGCTCTTGCATATGTTTCATTTGCTGGTGTTTCAATGCTAAATGCCCCTGCATTTTCTCCACTTAGTGTTACTGTCTTAGATGTTCCATTTACATATACTGTTACATCTGTTTCACTTGCTTCTATTCCTGTTCCCATTACTGTTAATTGTGCTGCTTCTGTTTTAACTGTTACTGTACTTGAACCATATTTTTGTGTTATTTCTACATAATAGTAAGTATTGTTTAAATCTTGTGTTACATTTTCTTTTTCTATTGTATAACTATTTCCTGTTGCACTTGGTATTGCTTCTCCACCTTCGTTGCTTTCTTCTGTATTCTTATACCACTGATATGTTAGTTGTCCATCTCCTATAGTTTCTACACTAAATATTACATTTTGTCCTTTTTCGTATGCTGTTACTGGATTAGGTTGTACTCCTATTGTTGCTTTTGCTATTACACTTAATGCTGCTGGCTCACTTTTTACTGTATTTGTATTTCCTCCAAAGTTTTGTGTTACTTCTACATAATAGTAAGTATTATTTAAATCTATTGTTACATCTTCTTTTCTTATTGTATAACTATTTCCTGTTGCTGTGTCTATTGGTGTTCCACCCTCATTGCTATCTGTTGTATTCTTGTACCACTGATAACTAAATGTTCCACTTCCATTTGCTTCTACACTAAATATTACATCTGTTATTCCTTCTATTACATTTACATCATTTGGTGTACTTACACTTACTCCATCTCCTACTGTTAACTTAGCTACATTACTTGTTATCTCTACTGTTGATGTTCCATATTTTTGTGTTATTACTACATAATAATAAGTATTATTATCTTCTGCTGTTACATTATCTATTGTAAGTGTTTCTTCTGTTTCTCCATCTATAGGTGTTCCATTTGTACTTGAATTCGTTGTGTTTTTATACCATTGGTAACTAATATCTCCTACTCCTATTGCTGCTACAGTAAACTTGGCATCTTTTCCTTCTGTTACTGTTGTTGATGAAGGCTCTTGTATTATATTTGCTCTTTCTGCTACTGTTAATAATCCTTCACTTGATGTTGCTGTTGCAACTGACATTCCATAACTTTGTATTACCTTTGCATAATAATATCTTCCATTTAACTCTGTTGTTACTTCTTCTTTTTCTATTGTATATGTGTTACTTGTTGCTCCTATTACCTGTGTTTCTGCTCCCTCTAAACTTGTTTTATAATACCATTGGTAACTTATATCTCCGTTTCCACTTGCTGTTACTTCAAACGTTACATCATTTGCTCCTTCTATCACCTGCAAACTTGTTGGATTTTTTGTTATTTCTACCGGTGATATTACTGTTAATAATGCTGTATTTGTTGTCTCTACATTTGTTTTTCCTCTATATTCTTGTGTTACTACACAATAATAATATCTTCCACTTACACTTGGTGTTACATTATCTTTTCCTATTGTATATGTGCTACTTGTTGCCCCTTCTATTGCTGTTCCATTTTCATTTGAGTTTGCCATATTATAATACCATTGATATGTTATTTTCTCTTCTTCTGTTGAACCTGCACTTGCTGCTCCTGTTGCTTGTACATTAAAGCTTACATCACTTGCATTACTTATTGTTTCTACTGCTTGTGGTTGTCCCACTATTGCTAGTTTTGTTACATTTTTATCTGGTATTTTATCTCCATCTGTATCTATATCTACATCTGGCTCTCCATCTCCATCTACATCTATATTTATATCTGGTTTTCCATCTCCATCTGTATCTATGTTTATATCTGGCTCTTTATCACCATCTGTATCTATATTTATATCTGCATCTCCATCATTATCTGTGTCTATATTTATATCTGGTTTTCCATCTCCATCTGTATCTATGTTTATATCTGGCTCTTTATCCCCATCTGTATCTATATTTATATCTGGCTTTCCATCATCATCTGTATCTATATTTATGTCTGGTTTTCCATCATCATTTGTATCTTCATTCCTGTCTATTGTTCCATCTAAGTCATCATCTATATTTACTTCTGGTTCTCCGTCATCATCTGTGTCTATATTTCTATCTGGTTCTCCATCTCCGTCATCATCTATATTTAAATCTGGTTTTCCATCATCGTCTGTATCTATATTTATATCTGGTTCTTTATCTCCATCTGTATCTACGTTTATATCTGCATCTCCATCATTATCTGTATCTATATTAATATCTGGATTTCCATCGTCGTCTGTATCAATGTTTATATCTGGCTCTTTATCCCCATCTGTGTCTATATTTATGTCTGGGTCTTTATCCCCATCTGTGTCTATATTTATGTCTGGGTCTCCATCTCCATCTGTATCTATATTTATATCTGGTTCTTTATCTCCATCTGTGTCTATATTTATGTCTGGGTCTCCATCATCATCTGTGTCAATATTTATATCTGGGTCTCCATCATCATCTGTATCTATATTTATATCTGGGTCTTTATCCCCATCTGTATCTATATTTATGTCTGCATCTCCATCATCATCTGTATCTATGTTTATATCTGGGTCTTTATCATCATCTGTGTCAATGTTTATATCTGGGTCTCCATCATCATCTGTATCTATGTTTATATCTGGGTCTCTATCTCCATCTGTGTCAATATTTATATCTGGGTCTTTATCATCATCTGTGTCAATGTTTATATCTGGGTCTCCATCATCATCTGTATCAATGTTTATATCTGGGTCTCCATCTCCGTCTGTATCAATGTTTATATCTGGGTCTCCATCTCCATCTGTATCAATGTTTATATCTGGGTCTCCATCTCCATCTGTATCTATATTTATATCTGGGTTCCCATCTCCGTCTGTATCTATATTTATATCTGGGTCTCCATCTCCGTCTGTATCAATGTTTATATCTGGGTCTCCATCTTCATCTGTATCTATATTTATATCTGGTTTCTTATCTCCATCTGTGTCTATATTTATATCTGGGTCTCCGTCTCCATCTGTGTCTATATTTATATCTGGGTTCCCATCTCCGTCTGTATCTATGTTAATATTTGAATCTTCTTCTGGTCCTTTTATTGTTACATTTCCATCTTCATCTACTTCTGCCTCATATCCTCCATGGTTTACATCTGTGTTTCCTGTCTCTGGATTATATTCTGCTGTTGAATCTGGATCTTTCTTATTTAACTCTTCTTGTATTTGCTCTGCTTTATCTTCTCCACTTGCTTCCTTATCTGTATTTTCCCATGCTTCTTCTATATCTTTTATTACTTCTTCTCTATTGCTCGTTAATTCTCCACTTGGTTGTACTTCAAACATGTGGTCTTTATAATCTACTTCAAATGTATTATTTGAGCTTTGGTATGTTACACTTGCATCTGGATCATTCTCTTTTAGCTTTTCTTCAAATATTTCTGCTATCTCTTTATTATTATACCCTTTACCTGCTATCTCCATCTGCACTTCATTCCATATTAATGCTACTTCTTCTCTTATCCCTGCTAAATCTGTTTGTTCCTTTGCTTCTCCTACCTTACCTAATAAACCATTATCTCCTGTTAATGAGGCAATAGTTATCCCTGCTAAAATTATTAAAATTACAATAGTAACTACTAGCGCTACTAAAGTAATTCCGCTTGTCTTTCATGTCTTTGCTGTTTTTTTCGTATATTTTTACCATAAAAATGTACCCCTCCTTTAGTTTATTATTATATTTTTCCTACTGTTTTTTAATCTTACTTATCCTATTTGTATTGATTATATAAGATTTTTTCCAAAATCTAACTAAAATGTCTAATTTAAAATAGTATTTCCCCTTTTCAAAATTTTAAACAAAGACATATTGCAATATGACTTTTTTATTCCTTTTTCAAAGTACTTTACTATCACAACTCGACATTTTTGTCGTATTAATTTTATACATATTTTTAATTTTAGTCAATAATAAAAATACAAATTCTTTTCTTTTTCTACAATATTTTATTATCTACATAACATCTTATTTACCCTATTATTTAGCCACTTGTAACAATAAATAATGTCAATAAACCTACAGATTGTACTACAAATAAATTAACCATATTAGAACTAAGTAAATTATTAGTAGCTTCTGTAACTCCTTCTATACTAGTTTTTTGTTTCTTTTGAGCTTCAAAAAAAGTAATAAACTCTGGCATACTAGTTACAAATCCAAGAAAAATACCTATCACTATTTGTGAAACATTAAACTTATTACAAAGAGTTTCCAAAGACCCTGAAAAAATATTGCCTATCACAAATAATAAAACACCAGCAAGCAAAATAAAAACAATAGATTTAACCACTTTCCTAACTTCAATTTTTTTCTGTCTTTTTAAATTCATCTCCATATTACTTTTTTCAAAAAATATTAAGTTAAAATATTTATGTGCTAAATTATCTATCATTTTAAAAACTATATATAAAATAATAAAAACAGGTACATAATATATACTCAAACTAATCTTTAAAACACTAAAAATCACAGGTATAAAAATAGTAAAAAATACTAAAACTAGCTCTAAGATAATTAATTTATCCTTTAATTTCCTTTGGTTATTATTAAAAAATATACTCATTATATAAAGAATTGTATTTATTACATTAGAGCTAAGAATATTAATAACACTAGTTTCATGTAAACCTTTTAAAGCGGAAATAGTAGTTGTAAGTAATTCTGGAATAGAAGTCGCCATCCCTGAAATATTGCCAACAGTTTTAGGTTTCAAATTCATCACATCTGCTAAAATCCTTAAATTCTTAGCCAAAATATATTTAGAAATTAGAACAATTACTAGTGAACAAATAATTAATTTTATAAACTCTATCAACATATAACTTCCCTCTTGCAATTTTTTTGTTATTTTTCAAGTATTCTCTAGTTTAATTTTCCCCATTTTATTGCCAATTATTAGAAAATAAGTTATAATATCTACATAAATAAAAAAAGGAGACGTTTTTTATATGGAAGAAGTGAAAATTGGAAGAGTATATAGGCATTTTAAAGGCAATTATTATTTCGTAGAAAACATTGCTTATAACTCGGAAACAGGAGAAAGAATGGTAGTATATAAACCACTTTACGAAAGAGAAGATGGAAAAAACATTTGGATAAGACCTGAGAAAATGTTTTTAGAAGAAATACCAGAAAGAAAAGATAATATAACAGGGCAAAAAGTAAGGTTTAAATTAGTAGAAGAAATTGAAAAAAATTATTTAAAATAAACAGCATGGTCTGTCCCAGATGCGACAAAAAATAGGCATGGGGACTGTCCCCATGCGACATGGAGGTTAATTATGATAGATATTAAATTTTTAAGAGAAAATCCTGAATTAGTTAAGGATAATATTAAGAAAAAATTCCAAGATGAAAAGTTGGCTTTAGTTGATGAAGTTTTAGATTTAGATGTTAAAAACAGAGAAACTAAGTTAAATGGTGATAATTTAAGAGCTGAAAGAAAATCTTTAAGCAATAAAATTGGTTCTTTAATGAAAGAAGGAAATAAAAAAGAAGCTGAAATTATAAAGTCTAAAGTTAATGAAATTAATTCTAAATTAGAAGAAAACGAGGCTTTAGAAAATAAATATTCTGAGGAAATTAAGTCAAGA
Organism: uncultured Clostridia bacterium; assembly: GCA_944393135.1. Lineage (GTDB taxonomy): Bacteria > Bacillota > Clostridia > TANB77 > CAG-508 > CAG-269. The sequence goes on from CALXZC010000011.1 coordinate 13,837, forward strand.
ATGATGAGAATTCCAAATATTATGCATCCTTCTGTTCCTATTGGTAAAGATGATAGTGAAAATGTTGAGATTGAAAAGTTTGGTGAGCCTATTGTTCCTGATTATGAAATTCCATTCCACGGTGATATTATGGAAGCTTTAGGTGGATTAGATTTAGATAGTAGTAGAAGAGTTGCTGGTCAAGGCTTTTATTATTTAATGGGTGATGTTGCAAGATTACATTCAGCAGTTTTAACTTATGCTAGAGATTTTATGATTAGCAAAGGATTTACCTATTGTATCCCACCTTTTATGATAAGGTCTGATGTTGTTACTGGTGTCATGAGTTTTGAAGAAATGGATGCTATGATGTATAAAATTGAAGGTGAAGATTTATACCTAATTGGTACTTCTGAGCATTCTATGATTGGTAAGTTTAAAGACCAAATTTTAAGAAAAGAAGATATGCCATATACTATGACTTCATATTCTCCTTGTTTTAGAAAAGAGAAAGGTGCTCATGGTATTGAAGAACGTGGTGTTTACAGGATACACCAGTTTGAAAAACAAGAGATGATTGTTGTTTGTGAACCTGAAGATAGTTGGGACTGGTATGATAAAATGTGGTCTTACACTGTTGAATTTTTTAGAAGTATGGATATTCCTGTAAGGACATTAGAGTGTTGTTCTGGTGATTTAGCCGATTTAAAAGCAAAGTCTTGTGATGTCGAAGCATGGTCTCCAAGGCAGAAAAAATATTTTGAAGTTGGAAGTTGTTCTAATTTAACAGATGCTCAAGCTCGTAGGCTTGGTATTAGAATTAAGGGCGAAAATGGTACTTATTTTGCCCATACTTTAAATAATACTGTTGTTGCTCCACCTAGAATGCTTATTTCTATTATGGAAAATAATTATAAGCCTGATGGAAGTGTTACTGTTCCTAAAGTTTTAAGACCTTATATGGGTGGATTAGAAAAAATAGAAATCAAAGAAAATTAAAGATTTTAAAAATAATTTTTTAAAAATTAAGATAGGAGAACTAATATGATTGTAAAAAATCCAAATTTTGAGATATCTGCTGTAAGTAAAAAACAATATCCCCAAAATGGTTTACCTGAAATTGTTTTAGTTGGAAAATCTAATGTTGGTAAGTCTAGTTTTATAAATACTATGATTAATAGAAAAAAATTAGCAAGAACAAGTAGTACTCCTGGAAAAACTAGACAAATTAATTTTTATAATATGGATAATTTATTTTATTTTGTTGATTTACCTGGATATGGTTTTAGCAAGATGTCAAAGAAAGAACAAGAACAAGTAGGAAATTTTATAGAAGAATATTTATTTAGTAGAAAGAATATTGCCTTAATAATTTTTCTAATAGATATTAGGCACTCTCCTACTGAAAATGATAGACTTATGTATAATTACATTATTTCATCTGGTTTACCTTTTATAATTTTAGCAAACAAAGCTGATAAAATTGCTATTACTAAAGTAGATGAAACTGTTAAAACTCTTCAAAAAGAACTTAACCCTATAGGTGATGTTCCTACTTTTCCTTTTTCTTCTGAAAGAAAAATTTACAAAGATGATGTTTGGAATTTTATAGATGATTTTTTAAATAAAAACTAAGATTTTATGTCTTAGTTTTCTTTTTTCTTATATTAGGCATATTTTTCTTTTTTCTTTCATATAATATATAAATATTTTCTAGGGAGAGATTTATATGTTTGATGATTACCCATTTATTCCTTATGTAGGTTTTAAAGATGAAAATGTAAGAACACCTATTACTTTTGTTTCACAACATCAGAATGTACAACCAGGAATGGAATATGAAATGAAGCCTAATCCTATTTTTGAAAATCCTAACTATGTTCCTTCTAATAAATTAAAGGATAAAGTTGTGATTATTTCTGGAGGTGATAGTGGCATACGGAAGGGCTATTAGTGTTCTTTTTGCTAAAGAAGGTGCTGATATTGTTATTTGTTATTTAAATGAACATGATGATGCAAATTACACAAAAAAACTTGTAGAAAAATGTGGTAGAAAATGTCTTTTAATTCCTCGGCGATTTACGTGATGAAAATTTATCTACATACATTGTTGATAGAACATTAAAAACTTTTGGTAAAATTGATATCTTAATAAATAACTGTGGTGTTCAATTTCCTCAAAATAGTATTTTAGATATTTCTTCTAAACAGTTAAAAGATACTTTTGAAACTAATATTTTTACATTTTTCTATTTAACAAAAGCTGTTCTTCCTCATTTGAATGCTAATAGTAGTATTATTAATACTACATCTATTACTGCATTCGATGGTAAGAAAAATCTTATCGATTATTCTGCAACTAAAGGAGCCATAACTGTTTTTACAAAATCTCTTGCTCTTTCTTTAGCTGACCAAAAAATTAGAGTAAATGCTGTTGCACCTGGTCCTATTTGGACACCTCTTATCCCTTCTTCTTTTAACAGACAAGAAGTTGAAATATTTGGTACAGAAACTCCTCTAAAAAGAGCAGGTCAACCTTTTGAGGTCGCTCCAGCTTACTTATATCTTGCAAGTGATGATTCAAGATATGTAACTGGTCAAATTATCCATGTAAACGGTGGAACTATAGTATAAAAGAAATAGCCTTTTTACGACTATTTCTTTTTTAAATCTATATTAACATTTACAACAACAATTATCTTTTTTTACTTTTTTCTTATTACAAAGCATTAGTATTACTGTTAATAACAATAGTAAACCAAGTATAATTGCTAAAACTATTATAGCTGGTAATGCTGCTAATATTACTGTAGATAAAGCTGCCCCTATTAATAATCCTATTACCAAAGTAAATAGAGCAAGTAATATAACTCCAACTATTCCTAAACAATTTTTCTTTTCATGACATTTTGTTTCTTTATTGTTAAAACAATAAATCGTTTCTTGTGGCTCCATTTTTTTAGCACCTCCAATATAGTATTTTACTTAATACTATATTGTATTATATGTCGAATTTTGTAATTTAGTTCCCTTCTGCTTTCTTCTCTATTTTTGTTATTATCTTCTTTGCTTTTTCTCTTTCTAAAACCACAACATGTCCACATCCTTGGCATTTTAATTTAAAATCTACACCTATTCTTGTTATCTCCCAAAGTTTACTACCACATGGATGTTTCTTTTTAGTTCTTACGATATCGCCTATCTGGTATTCCATAATTATTTCTCCTTGAAATTAATCTTCCATAGCTTTCTTAAATCTTTCTACTATTCTTTCTTTTCCTAAAATTTTCATTATTTCATACATATCTGGTGTATTTGTCCTTGATGTTAAAGCAACTCTTAACACTGTGCTTACATCTCCCACATGAGCTTTGAATTTCTCTGGGTTTGCTTTAAATTCTTTAACTTCTTTAGCATATCCAAGCTCTCCTGATAATTCTTTAATCTTATCAAACCAAGTCTGCTTATCATCTTCATCATTATAATATTTTTCAATATAAAGTGTTAATATTTTATTTATCTCATCTTTATTATTTATCACTTGATATGGATAATCTTGTTTTTTACTATAAAATAATTCATCATACATATACTCAATATTTTCTTTTACATCTGACCATTTTGCTATATCTTTTCTTGGTTTTTTATTTCCTCTTTCTATACCAAATACCTTTAATGAATATTCTCTATTTTCAAGTAATTTCTCCAACTCTTCATCATGTCTTTTTGCCCATTTCAATGCTTCTTCATACACCTTTTCCGCCGTAAATTTAGATATAACAGTTTTTCCTACATCTAAAAGTTTTACCATATCAAAAAGAGCACCACTTACATTCATTTTATTTAACTGTAATTCAAATTCCTCAATATCCTTATCTGGATTAGCCCTTCTCCAATTTTCAAAAGTAGAGTTTGCTATATTTAATAAATATTCCTTAACTGCTTCAGCTGGAATTCCTTGTTCTTCATAATAGCTTACTGCTGCTTCTGGATCTTTTCTCTTACTTAATTTTCTTTTATTTCCATTATCATTTTTCATAATTGGTGAAATATGTACATATTTAGGTGCTTTAAATCCAATTTCATGGAATAATTGTAAATGAAGAGGAACTGATGAAAGCCACTCATCACTTCTTATTACATGTGTAGTTCCCATTAAATGGTCATCAACAACATGTGCAAAATGATATGTAGGAAGCCCGTCAGCTTTAATTATTACAATATCTTGGTCATTTTCTGGGAAAGTAACATTTCCTTTAATTACATCATGATGTTTTATCTTCCTATCCTCTCTACCAGGTGACTTAAATCTTATAATATACTTTTCTCCTGATTTAATTTTCTCAGCCATTTCCTCTACAGTTAAATTTCTACACTTTGCCCAAACACCATAATAACCAGGTCTCACCTTTGCTGCCTCTTGTTTCTTTCTAATTTCGTCAACCTCTTCTGGAGAACAAAAACAAGGATATGCCTTTCCCAGTTCTATCATATATTTAGCATATGCTCTATATATTTCTCCCCTTAAAGATTGTCTATATGGTCCATAATTACCTTTTTCCTCTGTCTCATTTATCATTCCTTCATCTGCTTCTATTCCAAAATCTTTTAGAGAATTAACAATATCTAAAATACCATTTTCAATTTCTCTTTTTTGGTCTGTATCTTCTATTCTTAAAAAGAACACACCATCTGTTTGAGTTGCAACCTTCCTTGCAACCAAAGCTTGATACAAACCACCTATATGTACAAATCCAGTTGGACTTGGTGCAAACCTTGTAACTATTGCCCCCTCTTTCAAATCCCTCCTTGGATACTTTTCTTCATAATAAGATATATCCTTAACATTAGGAAAAATTAAATTGGCTAAATCTTTATAATCCATCTTACACTCTCCTTAACATACTTTCTAAAATTTAACAGTGCCATTATAACATACTTTTATATAAAAATCAAAAATGAGACAAAAAGGGACGGGCAATTTTTGTCTCACTTTTACGTTAACTATTTATTTTAAAAATAATTTTCCACAATATGATATTTGCTAATCTCTTAATATTTTCAGAAAAAATAAACAATAAAATATAAAGCAAGTTTTTAGATTAAGCAATTTTACGTAGGGAAATTAAGGGTAGTAAAATTGCTGGTAAGCGTAAGCTTAAATCTAAAAACTTGCTAAAAATCCCTGTATTTTAGTTATTTTATATTATAAATGAGACAAAAATTGCCCGTCCCTTTTTTTCTCATCTAAACTTCCATTAATATTGGTATTATCATAGGATTTCTTTTTGTTTTTGCAAATACGTAATCTTTTAAGTTATCTCTTACAGTTGATTTTATCGTAGACCAATCACGTACTCCGTTTTCTTCACATTTTTTTATTTCTTTTCTGACCACTGCTTTAACTTCATCCATTAGATTTTCAGATTCTCTTACATAAACAAATCCTCTTGAAATTACATCTGGACCTGCAAGTACCTCTCCTGTTCCTGCATCCATTGTTAATACTATTATTATTAATCCATCTTGTGATAAATGTTGTCTATCACGAAGTACTATATTTCCAACATCTCCTACACCTAAGCCGTCTACTAGAACTCTTCCGTTTGTTACAACTCCTGTAAACGCTGTTCCATCTTCACCTATTTCTAACACTTTTCCATTTTGCATCATGATAATATTTTCTTTTGCTATTCCCATACTTTGAGCGGTTTCACTATGGGCGATTAATTGTCTATATTCTCCATGTACTGGTATAAAGTATTTTGGTTTTGCTAAAGCTATTATTAATTTTTGTTCTTCTTGGCATGCATGCCCTGATACATGTACATCTTCTAGAGAACTATATACAACTTCTGCTCCTATTTGCATTAAATCATCTATTACCTTTGACACATATTTTTCATTACCTGGTATTGGTGTTGCTGAAATTATTATTAAGTCATTTGGTGTAATTTTTACCTTTCTATGTTCTCCGTTTGCCATTCTTGTTAATGCTGACATTGTTTCTCCCTGACTTCCTGTTGTAATTATTACTAATTGTTCATCAGGATAATTTTTTATCATGTCAATGTCTATGAATAGATTTTCTGGACATTCAATATATCCTAGTTCTCTTGCTGTTGTAATCATGTTTATCATACTTCTACCACATACTGCAATTTTTCTTCCATATTTTATTGCACAGTTTACTATTTGCTGTACTCTATGAACGTTTGACGCAAATGTTGCTACCACTATTCTTTTTGTACAATGTAAGAAAAGTTTATCAAATACTTCTCCTACTGAACTTTCTGACATTGTAAATCCTTTTCTTTCGCTGTTAGTACTGTCTGACATTAATGCTAAAATACCTTGATTTCCTAGTTCTGCAATTCTTCCTAAGTCCATTAGTTTTCCATCTATTGGTGTAAAATCCACTTTAAAGTCTCCTGTATGCAATACTGTTCCTGCTGGTGTTGTTATTGCAAGCATAACTGAATCTGGAATACTATGTGAACTTCTTATAAATTCTATTTTAAAGTTTTTTCCTAAGTTTATTGTTTGACCTTGATTTACTTCTATTAACTTTGTTGAACCTACTAATTTATGTTCCTCTAATTTATTTCTAATTAACCCTGCTGTTAGCTTTGTTGCATAAATTGGTATGTTTATTTTCTTTAATAAATAAGGTACTGCTCCTATATGGTCCTCATGTCCATGTGTTATTACTAATCCTTTTATTCTGTCCACATTTTGTTCTAGATATGTTATATCTGGAATAACTAAATCTACTCCTAACATATCATCTTCTGGGAATGATAGACCACAGTCTACTACTATCATTTCGTTTTCATATTCAAATACTGTTATATTTTTCCCTATTTCATGTAAACCTCCAAGTGGTATTATTTTTAATTTTGATGCTTTGAATATTTCTTTTTTTACATTTCTCTTTCCAACTTTTGCAGTTCTTCTATTAGTATTTTTTTCACCTTCTTTTCCGTTTACTTTCCTTGTACTCGTTTTTCTTACTTGTGAGTTTGATTTTCTATTATTTCTCACATTTTTCTTATTATTATTTTCTAACTTTTCTTCTGACATATATTCTCCCTTCTTATATAATATTTTAATCTTATTAAACATTTAATATACTAGACAAAACTAGCCCTATTTATTTTATGTACGCAAAAATTAAGTTTATAGAAAATAGCTTTTACTATTTTATAAACTATTCCTTTTTATTAAATTTCCCGCTCTTAAATATTATTTACCTAAACTTATTTTTTAATACATAACATAGGTTTTAAATTATAATAAAATCTCATATTTTAGCTTTTTACTGCTAACAACTGTTTTTTATTATACTATATTTTGGGAAAAAAGTCAAATTATAATTTATGTTAATCTGATTCTGCACAAATTTATATTTTTTAAATATAATATATAAAAAATAGTGAGGTAAGAAACATGTATGAACCTATTTTTTATAATGCTAAAGCTGAAATAAAAGGTGGAAAGTTATATCCCAATATTAAAGGTGAAGTTTTTTTCAAAGAAACTAAACTTGGAATTCTTTTGACTGTAAAAATTAACAATCTCCCTACATCAAAAGATAATTGTAATGGGCGCTTTTTTGGTTTTCACATTCACGAAGGCAATTCTTGCACTGGTAACAATGAAGATGAGTTCGAAAACAGTAAAGCTCATTACAACCCAAATTCTTGTAAGCATCCTTTTCACAGTGGAGATTTACCACCACTACTTGAGAATAATGGCTTTGCATATATGAGTTTTTTGATAAATAAGTTTACTATTCATGAAATTTTAGGAAAAGTTGTTATTATCCATGACATGCCTGATGATTTTACAAGTCAGCCTAGTCGGAAATTCAGGAACTAAAATAGCTTGCGGCATAATAAAATAAACCAGAAACTTAATTCTGGTTTGTATCTTATTTTTATTGATTTTGGTTACTATCTCCTCTTCCTTCTGGAAGTGCATCATAGTCAAATACTATTCTCATTCTTGTAATTGCTTTTATTACTCTTACAAATTTACTATTTTTAAATCTTTGCCATAAACTTGGTTTAGCTTCAAATGTAGTTTCTTCTACATATTGTTGTTCTTCTTGAACTGCTGGTTCTTGTGGCTCTTCTACAACTTGTTGTTCTTGGATTTCTTCTACAGGTGTTGGTATTGATTTCAACGCATCTGCAATTTCTATTCCTATATAACTTAAAGCTTTTGATCTATCTTCTATTCTTTCCATATCTATTTCTATATGTAAGTTAGATTCTAGATTATTTATTCTAGCATTTAGTAATTTCATTGCATCTTGATAGTTTTGTGATTTATCATTTTTAGCTTTTCCTACTATATTTAATGTTTCTATTATATCCTCTGAAAAGTCCTCTTCTACTTCTTTAACACGACTTTTCCAGTCAGCTTCTTTTTCTTCAACTGCTTCTAATATTTCTTTCAATTTTCCTGCAAGGGCAATGTTTTCTTCTCTTTGTCTTATTAATTCTTCTATTCTTTTTGTATTTTCCTCAAACTGGTTTGTTGCAAACTCAACTAACCCATATGCTGCTTTATAAACACTTGCTGGGAAGTTTTTCTTTTTTGGATATTCAATTAGATAAGTTTTTATGGATTCCACTAAATCCTTGAAATATGTATCATCTTCTAGTTGAACTATTTGTTTTTTACTCTTTGGGTTAATTAACTTTTGAACTTTATCTATATTCATTAATATTTTTTCTTCTGTGATAACCATTCTCACATTTACTATGCCAGATTTAGACATTGTAAATTACCTCCTTTATCTTACGCGTATTTACCTTTGCTTTCTTTATTATTATACATTAACCTACAAAAAACTACAAGATAATACTGTCAATTTTTTTGTTAAATTTTTGTTACAAAAATATTACAAAATAATTACATTTTAGAAAAATATAAGAGAAAAGTACTTTTGCTTTTCTCCTATAAATATTTTATAAAACTGTTTTTATCTCTTCTGCTCTTTTTACTTTTTGTGTTGTTGTTTTTATTAGTTCTTTGTCTGTAACAATGATTTCTCTTATATATTTATATGCTGGCATTGTTTTGTTTACTTTTTTTACTTCTTGCCAGATTTTTTCTTTGATTTTTTCTTCATCTGTTGTTCCAAAGATTTCCTCTGAATTATCTTTATCATATACAATTTTAGCTGCTATTTTATAATCTCCATCCTCTTCTGGTTTTCCATAAACAAAACTTTCTTTTATTCCTTCTATTTTATTTAATAAAATTTCTAGTTCTTCTGGATAAATATTTTTTCCATTTTTTAATACTATTACAAACTTCTTTCTTCCTGATATAAATATATATCCATCTTTATCTATTTTAGCTAGGTCTCCTGTATGAAGCCATCCATCTTCTAATGTTTCTTTATTTGCTTCCTCATTATTATAATAACCTATCATTATTGATGGTCCTTTTGCTAGTAATTCTCCTATTCCTTCCTCATTTGGATTATCTATTTTTACATCTAAACTTGGAAAAGCTTTTCCTATTGAACCTATTCTCCTATATTTATCATCTTCTGCAGCTATTACTGGTGAACTTTCTGTTAAACCATATCCTTGGTACATTGTAAATCCCAAATCATTAAATCCTTGTTCTGTTTCTGAATCTAAGGCTGCTCCTCCTGCCACAAATAGTCTAACTTTTCCTCCTAATGTATCATGTATTTCTTTAAATAGTTTTTTTCTTATATCTATTCCAAACTTCAATAAAAATTTACTAATTTTTATTCCTTTTTTTACAGTATCTAATTTTCCTTTTTTCTCAATTCCTTTCATTACTTTTCTATACATTGCCTCAAAAAGAATTGGAACTGATATCATTGCTGTAATCTGATATTCTTTAATATTTTCCGCAATATGACGTATTCCATCACAAAAAGCGATTGACCCTCCTGTTGATAATGGATATAAAAATCCTACTGTACATTCAAATGTATGGTGTAATGGTAAAAATGATAAAAATCTATCTTCTGGTGTTAATTTTATTACAGCTGTAATATCTTGCAAGTTACTACATATATTTCTATGAGATAGCATAACTGCTTTTGATATTGCTGTTGTTCCAGAAGTAAATAGCATTATTCCCATTTTTTCATTATCGATTTTGCTATCTAAAAATTCTCTATTTCCTTCTTCTAATAGTTTTCTTCCTGCTTCTGTTAATTCTTTTTGTGATTTCACTCCATTTTCTTCTTTACATAAATCCATAGAAATATAATATTTAAGTTTTGTATTTCCTTGTTCTCTTATTTTATTCATAACTCCATCATATTTATTAGAATAGAAAATAGCTTCTACCTCTGAACGAATTATTAGACTTTCTATTTCATTATCTGGAAGTGCTTTATCTAATGGTACTATTACTCCTGTACCTGTTGCTACTGCTAAATAGTCTACTCCCCACTCATATCTATTTTCTGAAATTACTGCAATTCTTTTATCTTTTAATCCCATTTCTATTAATTTTGTTCCTAATGCATTTACTTCATCTCTAAATTCTTTATGGGTAATTGTTCTAAATTTTCCTTCTTCTTCTGTTCTAAATATATATGCAGGCTTATCTGCATATTTTTCACCTGATTTTTTTAACATATCCTTTAAATCTGTATATGTATCATATTTATAAATTGGTTCTCTCATTTCTATTCCCCTTTACTTTACTCTTAATCCTTCTATAATTGTTTTTTCAAACTCTTTATATAGTTTCATGATGTCAATTTCTTCATTACTTCTTATTTTATAAACTAAACTTGAACCTATTAAGCCATATATTTCAGATGCAATTACTTGTGGGTTTCCTTTTTTTATTTCTCCTTTTTCAATTCCTTCTTGAACAATATGTTCTATCTTATATATATATGATAAAATATGTTTTTTACAGACCTGATTTCTTACTTCTTTTCCCCAAAATTGTGTAAGTAATATTGTGATTAAATCTTCATATTTTACTACTATTTTAATCTGAATTAATATAATTGCTTTTATTTTATCAATATAATTAGAAAATTTTGCTGTTTTTATATCAATACTATTTTGAAGTAATTTTATTCCTTCTTCAATTAAAAAATTAAATATTTCTTCTTTGCTTGAAAAATGATAATAAAGTGTTCCTTTTGCTACTCCTACCGTTGCCGTTATTTCTTCAATACTTGTTGCTTCATATCCTTTTTCAGCAAATAATTTCATTGACGTTTCAAATATTTTTCTTTTTGTTTTATTCATTTTTTACCACCTTTCAACCTGTGATAACTATTTAATATTATATATTTTTTTAATGAACATTGCAATACTTTTATGTTATTTTGAACGGTTGGTCGTGCCATTTTTAAGCAACATAAAAATCCACTTATTCTAATAATAAATGGATTTCTATTTTATTATTTAATTTTTTCTCTTGCATATTTAAAGAATAAATGTGCTCCTTTTTCTACTGTTTCTCTAAATTCTTTTATCTCTTCTTTGCTATAATTTCCCTCTTTTTCCACTATTTTATAACTTGGAAGTTCAAAAACTACCGTATCGAAGCCTTCTTCTGTTGGTCTTTCAAAAGAAACTCTTATATACTCTTTTCCATTATCTTTTTTTCTTATATCTGAAAAAACAACTAATGTTTCATCAGGATATTTAGCAAATTCATATACCATTGCTTGAACTCTCCTCTATTTTTATTATTAATTAGTTAAAATATTTTATAAAATGAAGTTGGTCAGATGCATCTGACCAATTTCATTTTAATTATTATCTTCTTCATTTTCATCTATATCTATATGTAAGTTTAAATCTTCTTCTGTTGGCAAAGCCTCCAAAATTTCTTTTGGTAAAATATTTGAAATTTCATAAGAACTTACACCAATAGGCTTATTTATATCTCTTAAAGAATACTCTACTGAAATTTTTTTCTTTTCACTACATAATATAATTCCAATACTTGGATTGTCACTTTCCGTTTTTAATAAGTCATCTACTGCTGATAGATAAAAATTTAATTTTCCAGCATATTCTGGCTTATATTGTGTATTTTTTAATTCTACAACTATATAACAATGTAATCTTGTATGATAAAAAAGCATATCAATGAAGTATTCGTCTCCATCTACTTCAATTCTATATTGATTTCCAATAAAACTAAAACCATTTCCAAGTTCCAATAAAACTGTTTTTATTCTTTCCACCATTGCTTTTTCTAATTCTTTTTCTATAAAACTTTCTTTTAAATTCGATAAGTTCAGAATATATGGATCTTTCATCATATCCTTTGCCAGTCTGCTTTGTGGTGGTTGTAATGTATTTTGAAAATTATTAGGTTTATCTCCTAAAACTTGTCTTGTATATAAATCACTTTTTATTTGAAAAGCTAAATCATCATAACTCCATCCATTTATTGAAGTCTGTTCTATATACCATTCTCTTTGTTTTTCTTCTTTTATTTT
>CALXZC010000012.1 GCA_944393135.1 uncultured Clostridia bacterium
AATGCACAAGTTAGTGCACAAGTTAAAGATAAAAATGCACAAGTTAATGCACAAGTTAGAGAAAAAACGCACAAGAAAAACGCATAAGAAAAATCTAAGATTAACTTAAGTTAAAAAATTTATTCTTGAAAACTGGTTTAAATCATAGTATAATAACAATATAGTGGAAATCACTATGTACTGTGCAATATAAGCAAGCTTTCTAAGGAGAAAAAATGAAAGCAACAATCGTTAGACCATTGCCGGAATATCCAGAAAGAGAAAAGAAGGAGGGGCTTTTTTTCCAAGAAGGAAGGACGTCTTTTAAGGCAGAGTGCATTTTGTACCATGCAGGAGTGCTTCTTCTTGAAGGATACGACTACAAGGCAAAGTATAAGGAGCAAATAGAGCTTCTTGCTGGGTGTTTTATAGAAGGTTCAAACATCGAAGAAGTGCTAAGGAGCCAATGTCTAATGGAGCCTTGGCAAAGGCTTTATGGCATCCTGATTCTCATGGGAAATATCCCTGTACTCATTTCTAGGTACAACAATGATCCGGAAGAGATTTACGAGGAGTTGGAAAGGCAGATAAGAATGGAAAACATGAATATTGCTTGATGCACAAAGTGTGGGATAAATATCCTACAAGGGGGAAGAGACTTGGTCTCTTCCTTTTTAAAAAATATAAATAAAAATATAAATAAAATTATAAAATATAAATAAAATTATAAAATATAAATAAAATAAACCAAACTCTTGTTTTTATTTGAAACTTATAGTATAATGTCGTGGGAGGCAAAAATGAACGATAAAATAGTAATAAAAGGTGCAAAAGAACATAATTTAAAAAATATAAATTTAGAAATCCCAAGAGATAAGTTAGTAGTAATAACTGGACTTTCAGGCTCTGGGAAATCTAGCTTAGCATTTGATACATTATATGCAGAAGGACAAAGAAGATATGTAGAAAGCTTATCATCATATGCAAGGCAATTCTTAGGATTAATGGAAAAACCAAATGTAGAAAGAATAGATGGACTATCACCTGCAATATCTATAGACCAGAAAACAACATCTAAAAATCCACGTTCAACAGTAGGAACAGTAACAGAAATATATGACTATATACGTTTATTATATGCAAGAATAGGAGTTCCATATTGTCCTAATTGTGGTAAAAAAATAGAAAAACAAAGTATAGACCAGATAATAGATAATATCATGAGTTTGCCAGAAGGAACAAGAATACAAGTATTAGCTCCAGTAGTTCGTGGACGTAAAGGGGAATATACAAAACAATTAGAAGGATATCAAAAAGAAGGGTTTGTAAGAGTTAGAATAGATGGTGAAAACTATGAGTTATCTGATGACATAGAAATAGATAGAAAGAAAAAACACAATATAGAATTAGTAGTAGACAGGTTAGTAATAAAAGAAGATATAATAAGTAGGTTAACAGAATCTGTGGAAATAGCGTTAAAACATGCAGATAAGATGGTATTAATAGATGTAAGAGGAGGAAAGGAGATATTATATAGTTGTAACTATGCATGTCCTGATTGTGGATTTAGTTTTCCAGAACTTACGCCAAGAATGTTTTCATTTAATAATCCATTTGGAGCATGTCCTACATGTACTGGTATAGGTTATTTAATGAAAATGGATGAAGATTTAATAGTGCCAGATAAAAATAAAACATTATATGATGGAATAAAAGCCTTTGGTTCCAGCACCATGAAAAAAGGTGACACAATGGCTAAAATGTATTTTGAAGCAATAGGAAAACATTATGGAATAGACATAAAAGGAAAGAAAATAAAAGAATTGCCACATTGGTTCATGGAAAAAATCCTCTATGGTACAGGAGAAGAAGAAATTGATTTTGAATATTCATCATATGCAGGAGTAAGAAAATTTACAGCGCCATTTGAAGGAGTACTTCCTACTTTAGATAGACGTCATAATGAAACAAAATCTCAAGGAATGAGAGACTTTTATGAAATGTATATGACAAATTCAGAATGTCCAGCATGCCATGGAGCAAGACTAAAACCAGAAATATTATCTATAAAAGTAGGAGATAAAAATATAAATGAACTAACAGCAATGCCAATAAACAAAATAAAAGAATATTTAAATGTTTTAGAACTAAATAAAACAGAGGCAATGATTTCAGAGTTGATACTAAAGGAAATAGACCAAAGATTACAATTCTTGATAGATGTAGGATTAGAATATTTAACATTATCTAGAAACGCAGGAACACTATCAGGAGGAGAAGCTCAAAGAATAAGACTAGCAACACAAATAGGGTCTCGGATTAACAGGAGTTCTATATATTTTAGATGAGCCAAGTATTGGGCTTCATCAAAGAGACAATGATAAACTTTTAGCAACACTAAAAAAATTAAGAGATTTAGGAAATACACTTATAGTAGTAGAACATGATGAAGATACAATGTATGCAGCAGACCAAATAATAGATATTGGACCAGGTGCAGGAGTTCATGGTGGAAATGTAATGGCACAGCGGAACTGCTGAAGAAGTTAAAAAAGTAGAAAACTCTGTAACTCGGACAATATTTAAGTGGAAGAAAGAAAATAGAAGTACCAAAAAAGAGAAGAAAAGCATTAAAATCAAAAGTAATAGAAGTACAAGGAGCAAGAGAAAACAACTTAAAAAATATAAGTGTAAAATTTCCTTTAGGTGTATTTAATTGTGTAACAGGTGTATCAGGTTCAGGAAAATCAACTCTAGTAAATGAGGTTTTGTATAAAACAATAGCAAAAGAACTAAATGGCTCAAATGAGAAACCTGGTAAATGTAAAGGAGTCAAAGGACTAGAAAATATTGATAAAATAATCAATATAGACCAGTCACCAATAGGAAGAACACCACGTTCTAATCCAGCAACTTACACAGGAGTATTTGATTTAATAAGAGATATATTTGCAGCGACAGAAGAAGCAAAGCTAAGAGGATATCCAAAAGGAAGATTTAGTTTTAACGTAGCAGGTGGTAGATGTGAGAGTTGTAATGGAGATGGCGTGCATAAAATAGAAATGCACTTCTTACCAGATATATATGTACCATGTGAAGTATGTAAAGGAAAAAGGTATAATCGTGAAACTTTAGAGGTTAAATATAAAGGAAAAAATATTTCAGACGTATTAGACATGACAGTTGAAGAAGCATTGAAGTTTTTTGATAAATTACCAAAAATAAAAAATAAAATACAAACATTATATGATGTAGGATTAGGATATATTAAACTCCGGACAACCTTCAACTACGCTATCAGGAGGAGAAGCGCAAAGAGTTAAACTTGCAACTGAATTATCAAAAAGGGCAACAGGAAAGACTTTATATATTTTAGATGAACCAACAACAGGACTTCACATTGCAGATGTTCATAAATTAGTAAATATATTACAAAGACTTGTAGATACAGGAAATACAATAATAGTAATTGAACATAATTTAGATTTAATAAAAACATGTGACCATATTATAGATTTAGGACCAGAAGGAGGAGACAATGGTGGTGAAATAGTAGCTTGTGGGACTCCAGAACAAATCTGTAAAAATGAAAGAAGTTATACAGGAAAATTTTTGAAAAAGTATTTGGAATAAAAAATAAAGACAATTATGATTTTTCGTAATTGTCTTTTCCTGTACTTGAAAAAAACGTAAAAATATGGTAAAATAATTATGTTAAACATGTAAAAGGAGAAATTATTATGGATAAATATTTATTAGATGATTATAATAAAAAAAGAGGAGCATCAAGTAGTGTAAGAGAACGTAAAATGAAAAAAGCGTTAGAATTATACCTAAATGGATTAGACAAAAAAGAAATTGCTGAAATCTTAGAAGTAGCACCAAAAACTATAACAGATTATTTTAGATGGCTTAGAAATAATGGGTATATTACAAGAGAGAAAGAGGAAGAAATAGAAGAACAAAGAGCAATAGAACTAGAAAGAATAAAAGCAAAAAAATCAAAAGCAGGAGATAGGAGATTAACACATAGTAAAGTTGGAAAAATAGTTAATAATCGTGATAAAGAAATAATGAAATTATATCATGATGGACTTACTATACAAGAAGTTGCAGAAAGGATGCATATGACGTTAAATCAGGCAAAGGAACGTTATTTAGCTCTTGGATTAAGTATTTATACAGAAGAAGAGCTTAAAAGAATGGCGGAAGAAGAAAACAGAAAAAAAGCAAAATTAGGCAAAGCAGAAAAACCAAAAGATGAACAAGAAGAAGCAAGGCAAGAGGAGGAAAAAGAAGAAAGCAAAGAAGAAAAGCCAGAGGAAAAAAGAAAAGCAGAACCAAAATATTTTGATCCAGAAGTTTTTGAAATATTAGTAAATAGTGTAAGAAATTATAATGATTTATGTGATAAAATAAGAAGCTTTATAAAATTAAATGAAAATAAAAGAGCAATAGAACTTGCTAGGTATTTTATAGAAGTAGGAGACTTTCTAACTGAAAAACAAAAAAATAAATTAATAGATTTTGTTAATTTTTATGACATTCTAGCTGCAAGAGAAAGAAAACAACAAGGAATAAAAAATAAAAGAAATAAAAAAGAACCAGATGAAAGACAATAAATTTAAAGAAAGTACTTTTAAAATTAAAAGTATTTTCTTTTTTTTGTATAAAAAAGCTAAAAATATAAAAGACTAAATAAAAACGGAGGGATTTTAATGTATAATTTTAGAACAGATTTAGCATCTGAAAGAAGAGATATTTATCAAAAAGCAAGTAAACAAGAAGGAAAAATTGACGGAATAGAAAGCACAAAAGAAGAAATAAATGAAAACTTAAAAGTAGAAAGAGTAAAAATAACTAATGAAAATGGAGAACAAGCTATTGGAAAACCAGTAGGAAATTATATAACAATAGATATAAAAAATTTAAAAATAGCCCAATCAGAAGAAATAGAAAAAGCAGCAAATACCTTATCAAACGAATTAAAGAAAATATTAGATGCACATATTGATAAACAAGGAGAAGTGCTAGTAGTAGGTCTTGGTAATATATATGTAACACCAGATAGCCTAGGACCAAAAGTAATAAATGAAATAGATGTAACAAGGCATATAATAAATTATTTACCACAATATGTAGAAGAAGGAACAAGAATGGTAAGTGCAATAGCACCAGGAGTATTAGGAACAACTGGAATAGAAACAGTAGAAATACTAAAGGGAATAGTAGATAATATTCATCCGAAATTAGTAATTGTAATAGATGCATTAGCATCAAGGAGTATAGAAAGAATTAGTAGTACAGTACAACTTTCAGATACAGGAATAGTACCAGGTGCGGGAGTTGGGAACACAAGAAGTGAAATAAGCATAAAAACATTAGGAATACCTGTAATTGCAATAGGAATACCAACAGTAGTAGAAACAGCTGTACTTGTAAACGATAGTTTAGACCTCTTTATTAGTAAACTACAAGAAGAAGCAAAATCAAACGATTATCTAAATAAATTAAAAGAAGAAGATAATTATGAGGAAATAAAAGAAGCCTTAGTACCAAAAGACTATAATCTAATAGTAACACCAAAGGAAATAGATGAACTAATAGAAAACATGAAAGACATAGTAGCATCAGGAATAAATAAAAGTTTTTAAAAATTATTGATTTTTTTAGTTAGAAGAAATATAATAAATTAAAATAATAGAAAAATAAGAAATATTAAGAAAAATAAGAAATATTAAGAAAAATAAGAAAAAATATTGAAAAAAAGAAAAGCATAATATATAATTTAATTATAGTAATAAAAGATAAGGAGAGAGGTAGCATGGAAGAAAAAGATAAAGAATTAAAAGAAAAATCAAAAGAAGAAGTAAAAAAGGAAGAAAAAAAACAAGAAAAAATAACGCAGAATAAAGAACTAAAAAAAGAAGAACCAAAATTTCAAAAAGTAGATAAAAAAGAAACAAAGAAAAAAGAGGAGAAAAATAAAAGCGGAAAACAAAATAAGAAAGCTTGGATACCAACAGTTATAACTGTAATAATAGTATTATTAGTAGCAGCACTATTAACAGTTATGATAGTAACATCAAGTGCTCCAAAAAAATCTTTAGAAGCATTATTTACTAATTTAAAAGCAGGAGATTTTGAAAAAGCAGGGCAATATTTAAGCGGTGACATAGGATTATTAACAGAAGGACTAGATGAAGAAACACAAAAATTATTATTTGATAAACTAAACTGGAAAATAAATAAGGTAACAGAAAAAGATGAAAATAATGCAGAAATTGAACTATCAGTAACAACAAAAGACTTTCAAGCAATAATAAATAGCTATGTAAAAAAAGCGTTAGATGCAGTAAAAGGAACAATTACAGGAAATGAAAGCACAGAAAGTTTTTCAAGTCAAGAGTTTGAAAAATATTTTATAGAAGAATTAAAAAATGAAGAAATAGAAACAACAACTATAACAACAACTGTAAATGCAGTTAAAGAAGATAAACAATGGAAAATAGTATCAGATGAGGCTCTAGTAGAAGCATTGCTACCAGGTTTACAAGAAACAGTAAACTCTTTATCATAAATATAAAGAAAATCCCAACATTAAACAGTATTGGGATTTTTTCTTTCTTTAGAATTCTTATAAATCTTACAAATGTTACAATCAGTACAAATATGAACTCTATTTTCAAAAATAGCTTGAAGAGTATTAATAAACTCATCTATATAATTGTCAATAAGATGAATATAAATTTCCTTTGGAAGAAGTGTTAATAGTGAATTTAAAGTATAATCATTAGAGGAAAAAGAAATATCACTTAAATATTTGGTATTTAGACAATCCTCAGAAATATCTATAATCTGTTTGTTTTCATCTAATAAAATAGTATTAGAGCTAGAATAAACTATATGAACAAGTTCACAATTAGAATTTTGAGAATTTATATATAACCTAAGAAGAGAAATAAACTCCAAATATTCTTTCTCAATAATATAACTATTAACAGCTTCTGTAATTACTTCATCCAAAATAGTAAAATAATTCTTAAGTCTAAAATTAGTAAAACCTTTCAAATATAAACTTCTATGATTTAATAGATATTCATAAAAAGAACTATAAATAGTTTTAAATTTAGCATTAAAATTCTGTGAATAGCTCATAATATCAAAAGATAAATTTATAATATCTTTTCTTTCATTTGCATCAAAATAAAAATAATTTTGAATAAGTAGACTATTTAAAAAATCTTCTTCTAATTCATCAATAACAAGAAGAGATAAAATGCTTGAAATTTTATCTAAAAAAATGTAATCATTAGTACCTCTATAATGTACAATAACATTTTTAAAATGTTTAAACTCTTGTGTCAAAAAACAAATATCATCTAACTCTAGATGTTGCAACTCATTTAGTAGATAATTAATTAAATTAGAATTATTTGTTTTTATACATAATGACTTCATGAAAAAACTCCTCTCTAAAAAATAGTATCTACTAAACGCTTAAAACTTATACATTATAGTATGCTAATTAAAAAAAAATGTACCTTAGAAAATAGAGAAAAAGAAAACAGAAGAAAAACAAAAAACTAAGATAAAATTTAAGTTTTCATCTTAGTTTTACTTATATTATCCATAAATATTGTAATCAATATCAGGGAATAAACAATCTTTTTTATTAATATCTTTTAAAAACTCTTCATCAATTTTATTTTCTTTAATTTGATAATAAAGTTTTGTAAAACGACCAATGTGATCTTTAATCCTTTTTTTAGCATAATCAACCATTGTGCCATTTGTAATAATAAATAACCAATCACTACTTTGAGCAAGAAGAAGTTCTCTTGCACATTGATTTAAAGCTTTTTTCTTTAAACCTTTAGCATTTGGGTAAGTTTTGGCAAGCTCACACATCCTATCACCAGCAACATGTAAATGTCTATGAACATAATCATTAGTCTGATTAAGCCATACTTCACTATATCCATTAGCCCCCCAACTAGAACGACAAGGAGAAGCAACTTGTATTTCAGGATATTTATCAATATACTCAGAAGGTGTAATTAATTTAAAATTACAATCATCATAATAAATTTTCTTAAATAAAATATATAACCAGTAAGGACCTTCATACCACCAATGACCATATAACTCAGCATCATAAGGACATAGAATAATAGGAGGCTTGTCCATAAAAGAACTTAAGTGATTTATCTGAGAAGTTCTACAATCTAAGAAATGTCCAGCCTGTTTTTCAGCAGAGTCTTTTGCCCATTGGATATTATAATAATCTTTAAATTCAGTTTTTCCAGTAATTCGGTAATATTTAATACCAGTATGAACTCTAACACCATTATGAGCAATATAAGGTTTAATATAATCATAATCAGCATCATATCCAATATCACGATAAAATTCACGATAATTAAAATCACCAGGGTAGCCATCAATAGAGCTCCAAACCTGTCTAGAAGATTCTATATCACGACCAAAGGCAACAACACCTTCAGGAGAAACAATAGGAGCAAAAGTACCATAAATAGGAGTAGGGTCAGCATATAAAATACCGTGAGACTCTGTAATTATATATTCAATACCGAATTCTTTTAAATATTTATCAGCTTCTGGAATATAACCACATTCAGGAAGCCAAATACCACGAGGTTTCCTACCAAAATATTTTTCATAAGTCTGAACGCCAACAGCAATTTGGGCCTTAACAGTCTTTTCATTAACATATAAAATAGGGAAATATCCATGTGTAGCACCACAAGTAATAATCTCTAGTTTCCCAATATCTTGGAAATGTTTAAAAGCTTCAATTAAATTACATTTATAGACATCTTTATATAATTTTAAATCATTAGAATATCTATCAAAATAATAATGAGAAAGTCTATTTAAACGTTCATCACCAGCAGTTCTTTTAATTTCTTTTGCAGATAATTCAATTTGTCTTTTTAAATATTTAATATATTTTCTTTGTAATAATTTATTATCAAGCATAGAAAGTAGAGGAGGAGTAATAGACATAGTAATTCTAAAATCAACACCTTCATCTACTAATTTCTGAAAATTTATAAGTAATGGTATATATGTTTCTGAAATAGCTTCATAAAGCCAAGATTCTTCTAAATAATCATCACTTTCTGGGTGATGAATAAAAGGAAGATGAGCGTGTAAAACAAAACTTACATAACCTTTTTTCTCTTGCATAATTAACTCCTTTTGAGACAAAAGGGGACGGGCAATTTTTGTCTCATTTTTTTGTCAGTTTTTGTCTAAAGTATAAACAAAAAATAATGAGACACTTAAGACCCGTCCCCAGTGTCTCATATATTCTATGAAGATGGATTTGATAAGTCATATATCTTATCTACATCTTCATTTTTATATATTTCTTTATATAAATCGTAAATATCATAAATTTTACCCATATTTGTAATAAATGATAATGTATCTATTGGTTTTTCAGTTATAGCTCCATTTTTTACATTTTTATAATAGACCATTTTTTGTTCTTTATTGAATAGAATTCTATCATTTGGTGCTGCCATTTCATTAGAAGCTGTGATGGGGATATAGTCATCTTTCAATTTCTCATTTTTTACAATAGGACGTCTACCAAGTTCAATTCTATAATCACATTTACTATCAGCTACATGTAAATACCAACTATTTGCAAAGTCATTTATTTCTACTTCAAAACTATAACCTAAAGTATCATTATAAACAATTAATACAGGTTTTGAGTTTTGAAAGAAACTTTCTCCAAATTTTTTTTCATATTTTTTTCTATCATTATCTGAGATATCCCAATAAATAAATAATGTAGTAGGTGTTTGTGCCAAAACTTTTATTACTGTTTGATTGTAACGATATGGTAAATCATAGTATTCTACTGGTTCAATTTTTACTTTCTTATTTACAGCTTTTTTTCTTGTAGTAGTTTTAACACTAGAACTGGCCTTTTTAGTAGATTTCTTTTTAGAAGTACTAGAAGTTGTAGTCTTCTTTTTTGCTGGTTTTTTTACTGTTTCTTTAGATTTATTTTCTTTACTTTTAGTTGTTTTTTTAGTGGAAGTTGTACTTTTTTTAATATTTTTTTCTTCTTCTTTTTTATTTTCTGTTTCAATTTGTTCTTTTGTTCTTCTTGGCATTTTTATCCTCCTATGTAATATATAAACTTTCCTTTATATATTATACTAAAATAAAAAGAAATTCAAGACTAAAAAGTAACTTTTTGAAAATATATTTAAAAAGTAAAAAGTATAATTCAAATAGAAGAATTATACTTTTAATTTAATCAACATCTTTTTTGGGAACACCATGTTGTTCTAAAAGTTCAGGATGGTTTAGATATTTAATAAAAGACCTAAAAGAAGATGCATAATAATATCCATCACATATTCTTTCATCACCAACAAATGCGATAGTAATACATTTTTCTTTTCTAATTTCATCATCTTCATATATGTAACTTTTTTTCTTTTTACCCATTGCAAAAAACATGCTAGTTGTTCCAAAGTTATATAAATGATGGTATATTGTGTCTATACCTAATGAACCCACATTTGTTAAAAATGCACTTGTATGAAATGGACTAGCATTAATAATAAATTTAGGTAAAAGACCATGCTTATCTAAAAATCTAAAAAGATTTACAGCAGATTTTACGATTATTGTTGGTGTTTTTGATAAAATTCCAGCAAGGTTATCTGTATTATTAGAATTTTCTGTATCTTTATTTTGTTTTATCGTATCTTCCAATTTACTTTTTATTTCTAAAATATTTTCTTCACCAGTATATTTTATTTTTAATGTTGTTTTTTGTCCATTATCTGATAAACTTTTTTTAATAGCAAGGGATATATATATACCGTCTCTTGCATATAACCTACCATTCATAGCAAACCTATTTAAAGAGGGTCTCTCAGCAATTATTCTAACTACAGTTGCATAAATGATGTCCATATAAGATATTTTTATTCCTTCTTCAGATTTTTTAGATATATAATCATCCATTGCATTTAAAACTATATCTTGTTTAAAATAAACCTGAGAATCATTTCTAGTTAACATGATATTTGGTATAATTTTAAAAAATGGTGGAACATTTTTTATTTTTCTTCCATCAGCTCTATGTCCAAACATAATAAAACCCCTTTATTTTCTATAATATAATTAAATTTTAAATGCTTTCTTATACAAAAGTCAAGAAAAAACTAAAAAAATGTCGAAAAAGTTAAATTTCAATATTTAAAAAATTTTTACCATTGATATTTTCTTTGTACTATAGTAGAATGATTATGGAGGTATAACATGAAATTTTTTGATGAGGAAAAATTAAAAGATATTAGTTTAACAAATAATAATATTTATGTATTATTAGATTTTGATAGAACCATAACTAGTTATGATAGTTTAGATACATGGGCTGTTGCAGGGATGGCAGCAGATAGCGGGTGTAATGAACAAATAAACAATTTATATAATATATATAGACCTATTGAAACAGATTATAGTATTTCTTATGAGGAAAAATATAATGCGATGGAAAAATGGTATAGTTCATGCATGGATTTATATTTTAAATATAATTTAAGTAAGTATAGATTAAAAGAGGCAGTAAAAAGTAGTAATTTAGTATTTAGAAGTGGTGCCAAAGAATTTTTGAAATATACTTATGATAATAACATTCCAGTAGTCATTTTATCAGCAGGAATAGGAAGTGTGATAGAGGAATTTTTAAAAGAAAAAGAATGCTATTTTGAAAACATTTATTTAATTAGTAACACTTTTATTTATAATGAAAATGGAAATGCTTTTAAATTAAAAAATTCTTTAATACACACAATGAATAAAAATATAGAAGGACATTTAAATGGAAGATGGGAAAAAGAGTTTACTAAAAGAAAATATAAAATATTATTTGGAGATACCATTGAAGATATATATATGATATCTAAAGAGAAAAAAGAAAATTCAATAAAAATAGCTTTTTTAGATAAAGATTTAGATAACTTAAGTAAATATAAAGAAAATTTCGATATAGTTCTTACAGATAAAGAATCCTCATTTGATGTAGCAAGAGAAATAATGAAATTTTAAAAAATACGATGAGGAGATAAAATTTATCTCCTTTTTATGGCTCTTCTATCAAATCCTTCCAATATTTTTTTGGCATAAATTGCATTTGACATTTTAAATTAGTACGTTCACGAATTGAAATTGTGTTAAAGAATAACTTCCAAAGTTCTTGATAAGCTATTTCATCACTGGAAACAGAAGGAATTTTTATGTTAGTACTTTCTATTATCCTATATTCTTTACTATTATATATAAAACATAAATCTCTATTTTTGTCATGAATTATAAATTGCATTTTAGGCATGCGATTTATAAAGTGTTTTCCAAGTGGCTCTAAAATATTATTATCTGGATGAATAGTAGAATAACATAGATTATTATAAATTTCCTTAAAACGTAAAAGTCCTTTTAATTTATGACATTCAGATAATGCTTTTCTTCTTAAATTTATTACTTTAAAGACATAAGAAATAGTGATTTTGTTATTAATTTCGGAACCTATATCAAAACCATTACATAAGTATTTTAAAATATTTATTTCTTTTTCTTTATCATTTGATAGAAAAGCATAGTAAGTATTATATAAGGCATCTTTACAAATATTCATAACAATATTATCAAATGTTTTTTTGGATTTTTCATAATCTGTTTTTATCAAAAATGTATTATCTAAAAAATTATTTATATAATTATTAGAAGATACTATTTTCTGGGGCAAAGTTTTATTTAAATAACTATCAAAAACTATGGTAAGTAAACCATCAAAAGTTCCATCGTATATATATGTTTTATTTATAAGTTTCCAGTTAGACATTTTATTTTATCCTCCTTTGTAGGTTGTAATTTATCAAAAAGTGATAATTGTTTAAAATCTGTATTTAATAAAGAATTTCTTTCTTGATATACAAGGTTTGTTTCTATAAAGTTTTCATTAAATTTATAAACTTTTTCAAAATACTTACCTTTACAAGTAATGAAATACTTAGCTCTTTTTAAAGAAATTCCTAATTTTTTTAATGCTATAAAATCAAGTAAGCCATTTCTTCTAGCTCTAATAATTTTCTTAGCAGATAAAATTCCAATTCCAGGAATTTTCAGCAAGGTAGAATAATCAGCTTTGTTTACCTCAATCGGGAATTTATCAAGATTACGAAGTGCCCAGTCACATTTAGGGTCCAATATAGTGTTAAAGTTAGGATGAGTTTCATTTAATAACTCATTTGCTGTAAAGCCATAATACCTAAGTAACCAATCAGCTTGATACAGTCTATTTTCACGAAGTAGAGGAGGTGAAGCTAAGCTTGGAAGATTTTTATCATTATTTATACTTATATATGCTGAATAATAAACTCTTTTTAAATTAAATTTATTATATAAACTTTCCGATAATTTTAATATTTTTAAGTCACTCTCAGGGGTAGCACCAATAATTAATTGTGTTGTTTGACCTGCTGGAACGAAATTTTCTTTATATTTATTTTTATCTAATTTATTAAGTTTTATATTTTTAGAAACATACGTCATAGGAGAAAGAATATCAGTCTTTTCTTTTTGAGGAGCTAGAAGTTTCAAACTATTACTAGAAGGAAGTTCAATATTAATGCTCATTCTATCAACTAATTTTCCAAGTTCATCAATTAAATCTTTACTACAACCAGGAATAGTCTTACAATGAATATAGCCATTGAAACTATATTCTTCTCTTAATATTTTAGTAGTTTGAATTAATAATTCCATAGTATAATCAGGAGCTTTTATAACAGCAGAACTTAAGAAAAGACCTTCTATATAATTTCTCTTATAAAAATTAATAGTTAAATCTGCAACCTCACGAGGAGTGAAAGTCGCACGCCTTACATTATTATTCCTACGGTTTATACAATATTTACAGTCGTAAATACACGCATTTGTAAATAATATTTTAAGTAAAGAAATACATCTGCCATCAGCACCCCAAGAATGACATATCCCAGAAAAATGTCCATTTCCAAGACCGTTAGCTGTATTTTTTCTATTACTTCCACTTGAACTACAGGAAGCATCATACTTTGCAGCATCAGATAAAATTTCTAGTTTTTCAAATATATCCAATTTCATCACCTTTTACGAATATTTGTTCTTATTTTACACCTAAAAAAATAAAAAGTCAAACATTTATTTGACTTTTTTGAACTTTAATAAATATTTTTTCTCTAAAAATGCTGAAAAATCAATAGGTTTGCCAACTAAAAAATTTTTCTTATCTATTATAAAAGCACGAGTTTTATCTAAATATAAATAAAAAAAATCTTCTGTATCAAAAACTTTACGGAGGTTAGTATATTTAACCGTATTACATTCAGATTTATCTTCTACTGTAAAATATTTATCATAGAATTTAAATGTAAAAGATTTTTCTTCTGAGATTGTTTCACCCCTTAATTCCTTTGAGACTACAGAAATTGGATGGAAATAGCGATATAGACAAAAGCAAGTAAAAAGAATGCAAGTAAAAATTACAAGAGAATAGTATCTATAAGTTAATTGTAAAATTATACAAAATAAAATTAATATAATGATTATAAATGTAAATAAATTATATTGGAAATTATACCTCTTGGAATGAAAATCTACAAACTTTTTGTAGATTTCTTTAGTATATTTAGTTTTATTTTCAAATAATATTTTCAATTTTATCACCATATAAAGTATATCAATAATTTTTAAAAATGAAAAGACATATTGAACAAATAAATTGTGTATGTTAAAATCAATTCATATACAATTACTTTTCTATCAAGTAGCGAATGCTACTTTGGCTTATTCAAAAAGTTTATTAACAACTGATAGGAGGCAAAATATGATTTCTTGCGAAACACTTAGAAGCATTTCGATTGGTTCGATTATTAGAACAGAAGCACCAAAAAGAAGATGGAATTATGCAAGTTATAAAAGTCATAATGGAGAAAAAGAACAAATACTTGATGTAAGAAGTTTTGGTAATGAAATTGATTGGTTCTTTGTGGGAATTGAAATTGTTGCTGGGAAAATATATTTAAAATGTATAGAAAAAAATCCTATACTATCTTTAAATCTAAGAGGAGGCTTTGGCTGTTTTTATGGAGAAAAAGAATTAAATAGTATTTCTAGATACTTTTTCAAGGAAACAGGGATTATAAATGTTAGAAGTATAAATGCAGATGATGTAAATAGACTGCTTTGTGTAAAAATTCAGACTAAAAACAAATGGTATACTTTTAAACAAGGAGAATATTCACCTAAAAGTTATTCAAAACATAGACATGAAAATAATGGAAGAAGAGTTAGGAACTCAGCATATTTCTATGAAGAAACAGAATTGCCACAACACTTTGCTAATGGAATTATATTTATAGATAAACCATATTGGCTTGCATCTAGGCTAGTATCTGTAGAACGAGATGTAGCTAGTTTTGGCATAGGAAAAGTTACAGAGAAAATGGTTAATATGGAAAACATTCTTTTTGATTCAACAGGTGTAAGTAATACTAGCAAAGGATGTATTAGAAGTGTGATTTGCATAGACCCAGAGAAGTTTTCTTTAAAAAAAATAAGTGAAAATATATTTAGGCTTAAAAAAATCTAGAAATCATACAAGGGAAGGGCTTTATTTGGTCTTTCCCTTTTTATATCCCAAAAAGAGTAACATTTTTAAAAAAGAGTAATATAATTAAATAGGTGATATTTAAATGGCATATTCAGATAGAGAATTATTAGCAAGAATAATACAATGTGAGGCAGGAGGAGAAGGCGATAATGGTATGAAAGCATGTGCATCTGTAGTTTTAAATAGGGTAAATGCATCGGAAGGAGAATATGCAAGAGTTTCACAAGGTGGAAATATAAGAAGTATTATTTTTCAAGAAGGACAATTTGATTGTGCAACAGAAACTCTTTTGGGAAATTATAATCCTCAAAATATCTATAACATGAACCCAACAGAAGAGCATTATTATATAGCAGATTGGGCGTTGTCAGGAAATAGATTAAATGAAATTGGAGAGTGCTTGTGGTATTTAAATCCATTTAGACCAACATGTGGAAATGTATTTCCAAATAATGGCTCTGGAATTTTTCATACAAGATTAGGAAACCATTGTTTTTATAGGCCAACAGATAGGTATAAGGAAACTTAAACAAGAAAGGAGTTTTTATGGTAGATGATAAAAAGAATGAAAACGGAAGAGAAACAAGAGAAAATATAATAAATCAGAATTCGCCAGAAATATTAACAAATTCAATTTATACACCTGCATTTTTAAGAACTCAAATAGGTAAATTGATGAGAGTGGAATTCTTAATAGGTACAAATAATCTGGTAGACAGAATAGGATATCTTCAAGAAGTAGGTGCAAGTTATATACTTCTTCGTTCTGTTGAAAGTGATACGATTACTTTTTGTGATATTTATTCAATTAAATTTATCACAATATCAGGAGGAGGAATGTATGGGGGAGGAAATAATAGATATCATTATTATTAATAGGTTTAGAAGGTTTCAAAACCTATTTTTTTCTTTTAAAAAATGGACAAATAATTTACTATATGTTATTATAAAAGCAAAATGAGAAAGGAAGAGAGAAATGGAATATGATGTAATTATAATAGGGGCAGGACCAGCTGGAATTTCAGCAAGTTTGTATACTATAAGAGCAAATAAAAAAACATTGGTGTTATATGAAGAAAAATCAAGTTTAGAAAAAACGGATAAAATAGAAAATTATTATGGATTTTCAAATGGAATATCTGGAAAAGAATTATATAAATCAGGTATAGAACAAGCTAGAAATTTAGGTGTTGATGTAAACAAAGAGGAAACTATTAAAATAGAAATGGCTAGTAATAGTAATCTTAATAATAACTATAGGTTTATGGTAAAGACATCACAAAATACATATAAATCAAAAGTGGTAATACTTGCAACTGGAAATAAAAAGAATAGACCTAAAATTAGGGGAATAGAAAAATTTGAGGGTAAAGGTGTTAGTTATTGTGCTATTTGTGATGGATTTTTCTACAAAGATAAAGAGGTTGCAGTAATAGGAAGCGGAGATTATGCAATTTCAGAGACAAATGATTTGATTAATGTGGTAAAAGGTATAACTGTTTTAACAAATGGAGAAAAAGAACCAGATTTTAGAGCTGATAATGTGAAGATAGAAACAAGAGGTATAAAGGAAATTGTTCGGAGATAATAGAGTAAAGGAAATTGAGCTAGAAGATGGAACTAAGATAAAAACAGATGGTGTATTTGTGGCACAAGGAGTTGCTGGAAGTACTGATTTTGCAAAGAAGTTGGGTGCTTTAACTAGTAAAGATAGGATAATTGTAAATGAGAAAATGGAAACAAATGTAGATGGGTTATATGCATGTGGAGATTGTACAGGTGGCTTGTTGCAGGTATCAAAAGCAGTGTATGAGGGAGCTATAGCAGGTTTGGAAGCTATAAGAAAATGTTAATGTCTTATGGGGACAGTCCCCATGCCTAGTTTTTGTCGCGTTGGGGACAGATGCTTAAAGATTTAAACAGGGATTTAGAGTAATTTTTTAGATTTAAGCTTACGCTTACCAGCAATTTTACTACCCTTAAATTCCCTACGTAAAATTGCTTAATCTAAAAAATTACTTATATAATTATTTGCAATAAAAAGGTTAAAAAATAAAGGTGAACTTTAAATTGTAAGGTTCATTCTTTTTGCTTTTTGTGGTCTGTCCCAGATGCGACATTTTATAGGCATAGGGACTGTCCCCACTGAGACATAAACTCCATTTTGTTTTTGGTTATTGGGTGTATGAATTCTATTTTGTAACTGTGTAATGCTTGCCTAGAAATTAGCTTTGAGGCTTTCCCATATAAAGTGTCTCCTAGTATTGGGTGTTTTATTGCTGACATGTGTAATCTTATTTGGTGGGTTCTTCCTGTTTCTAAAGTACAAAGTACTAAACTATATGTTTTAAATTCTTTTAAAACTTTATAATGTGTAATGGCTTCTTTTCCTTTGTTTTTGTCTATACATCTTTCTATTATACTTCCTTCTTTTCTTGCGATTGGTAAGTTTATTGTTCCTTCTTTTTTATCAAATATACCAGAAGCTAAACAAAGATATTGTTTTTTAAATGTGTTATTTTTCATTTGATAAATTAAGCATTCTTGTATATATTCACATTTTGCAAAAACAACTAAGCCAGAGGTGTCTATGTCTAGTCTATTTACAGGTCGAATTTTCTTTTTTAACCCTTTTTGGTCAAAATAGAAACGAATTCCATTTGATAATGAGTTATCAAAATGTAAAATAGATGGGTGTATTGCAATTCCTGCTGGTTTGTTTATTATTAACATCCATTCGTCCTCATATACTATGTCTAAAGGCATTTTTTTTGGAATTATATTTGAGTTGTCCTCAACATAATTAAAATCGATTGTTATAGTATCTCCTAAATTTACATTTTTTCTTGTATCAGTGCTACAACCATTTAAATATATTTTTTCTTTTTTTATTAATTTATTTTTTAATCTTGTAGATATTTTAAATTCTTCTGACAATATTTGATTTATGTTTTTGTAATTATCATTTTTTACTATATATTCTAATTTCATTATTTTTTCTCCCATGTATATTATACTAAATAATATAAAATAAATCAAAAATAGTTAGAAAAATAAAGTGAAGAAGTGAATTACTTGTTGTCTAAAGCCAATGGGATTGTGGTTGCCTCTATTTTAAAGTCAAGATATTGCTTGAAATAATAGTTTTTTTTTGCTAAAATGTTTTTATATGTATTACTTATATGGAGGTTTAGTCATGAGAATTCGATATAAAAAATGGGCAAGGCCTGAGCTTGAGGCAAGTGCGTTTTATGAAGATGAACCTGAAAAGTGGAAGGGCAAGTGGAAGGAGCATTTTAAAAATCCTGATTTACCGTTTATGTTGGAACTAGGATGCGGAAAAGGAAATTTTATTTCTAAGCTTGCTGTAGAAAATTTAGATATAAATTATTTGGCTATTGATTTAGTAGATGCTATGTTGGGTTTAGCTAAGAGGAATGTAGAAGCAAGTTATAAAGAGGCAAATATAAATCCAGAAAATGTGATTTTAACTAGGTTTGATATTGAAAGAATTAATTTAATATTAAACAGAGAAGATAAAGTAAGAAGAATATATATAAATTTTTGTAATCCTTGGCCAAGGGGTAAGCATAGAAAGAAGAGGTTAACACATACAAAGCAATTAGAGAAATATAAGGAGTTTTTAGTACCTGGTGGAGAGGTTTATTTTAAAACAGATGATGATGAGCTTTTTGAGAGTAGTTTATATTATTTTGAAGATTGTGGCTTTGAAATAGTTAATAAAACTTATGATTTACACGAAGAACCTATTTTTGAAAGAAATATTGAAACAGAGCATGAGATAATGTTTACTAAGCAAGGTATTAAGATAAAAGCTTTAATAGCTAGATTAAAGTAGTTTTTAGGAGGCAGATTATGACAGAAGAGGAAGTAGTAGAACATAGAAATGATAGAGAATTTATTTTAAAAGCTGTAGCTGAAAATGGAAAGTTTTTAGATTTGGCATCACCAGAACTACAAAATGATAAAGAAGTAGTAATGACAGCACTAGAACAAGACCCAGAAAGTTTAGAGTTTGCAAGTAATATGTTAAAAAATGATAAAGAGGTAATATTAAAAGGAGTAAAGGGTGCTCCTTGGACTATTTGCTATGCGTCAGAAAAATTGAGGGCAGATAAAGAGGTCATTTTAGATAGTTGTAAATCATATGGACAGGCTTTGTATTTTGCAAGTAAAGAGCTAAGAGCAGACAGAGAGGTAGTAAAGGCAGCTGTTGAAAATAAAGGAATAATAATAAAATATGCAAGTGAAGAGTTAAGAAATGATAAAGAGTTAGCAATTATCGCAGTGAAACAAAATAAACAGAGTTATCATTTTATATCAGAAGAGTTAAAACAAGATGAAGATATAAAATCTTTAATGTAATTTTAAGATATAAGCACAAGAATTGTAAAAAGTACTTGTGCTTTTTAATTTTTACCTATATAATGTGAGTGGATTATTTTATAAGGAGGAAATGAAAAATGTCATTTATAGAGGAAATAAAGGACAGGGCAAGAAAAGATATAAAGACAATATTGCTTCCAGAGGCAGAAGAAATAAGGACATTAGAAGCAACAAGGCAAGTTTTGGATGAAAAATTTGCAAATGTAATTCTAATAGGAAACAAACAAAAAGTGGAAGAAAAAGCAAAAGAAAATAATATAGATATAGCTGGGGTGGAAATAGTAGACCCTAATAATTCAGAGAAGTATGAAGAGTATGTAAATTTGCTATATGAATTAAGAAAAAATAAGGGAATGACATTAGAAAAAGCAAGAGAATTAGTAAAAGACACTACATATTTTGGAATGCTTATGTTAAAAGATAAAGAAAGTAAGGCAGATGGATTAGTATCAGGAGCTGTACATTCAACTTCTGATACATTAAGACCAGCATTACAAATATTAAAAACAAAACCAGGGACAAAATTAGTATCAGCGTTTTTTGTTATGGTTGTTCCAAACTGTGATTATGGAGAAAATGGAATTTTTATATTTGGAGATAGCGGACTAAATGAAAATCCAGATGCAGATAGTTTATCAGAAATAGCAATATCATCAAGTAAGAGTTTTAAAAGTTTGGTTGGAAAAGAACCAAAAGTTGCAATGCTTTCTTATTCTACTAAAGGTAGTGCTAAGTCAGAGCTAACAGAAAAAGTTATAAATGCGACAAACCTAGTAAAGGAAAAAGCAAAAGATTTAATAGTAGATGGAGAGTTACAATTAGATGCAGCAATAGTACCAGAAGTTGCAAAGTTAAAAGCTCCAGATAGTCCAGTTAAGGGGGAGGCAAATGTTTTAATATTCCCAGATTTAGATGCTGGAAATATTGGATATAAATTAGTACAAAGATTAGGAAAAGCAGAAGCATATGGACCACTTTGCCAAGGAATTGCAAGACCGGTAAATGATTTGTCTAGGGGATGTTCAAGCAAAGATATAGCAGGAGTAATAGCAATAACAGCAGTGCAAGCACAAGATGAGACTTAAAGGGACGGACCTTTTTTGTCTCAAGAAGGGAGAGGTATATGAAAGTTTTAGTACTTAATTCAGGTAGTTCGTCTTTAAAATATCAGGTGATTGATATGGAGACGGAAAAAACTTTAGTTAAAGGTAATTTTGAAAGAATTGGACAGCCAAAGTCGTTTGTTACACATAAGGTAAATGGTCAAAAGCATATTTTTGAACGTGAGGCAAGAAACCATGAGGAGGCTATTGAATTTGTTTTAGATAGGTTAACAAATGAACATTATGGTGTTTTAAAGAGTTTAGATGAATTGGCTGGTATAGGTCATAGAGTTGTTCATGGAGGAGAGAAATTTTCTAGCCCTGTTTTAATTAATGATGATGTTATAGAGGAGATAAGGAAATGTAGTGATTTAGCACCATTACATAACCCAGCAGCAGTTCTTGGAATGGAGGCTTGTAAAAAGGTGGTTCCTAATATGAAGATGGTTGCTGTTTTTGATACTGCTTTCCATCAAACGCTTCCAAAAGAAAGATATATTTATCCAATACCTTATGAGTATTATGAAAAATATGGTGTAAGAAAATATGGATTTCATGGAACTTCTCATCAATATGTTGCAGAAAGGGTTGCACATTTACTTAATAAGGATGTTAAAGATTTAAAGATTGTAAATTGTCATTTGGGACAAGGTGCAAGTGTGTGTGCTATTCAAAGTGGAAAGTCAGTTGAAACAAGTATGGGATTAACACCTCTTGGAGGAGTTGTGATGGGTACTAGAAGTGGAGATTTAGACCCTTCTGTTGTAACATATATGATGAGTAAAGAGAATTTAACACCAGAAGAGATAGAAAGTATTTTGAATAAGGAAGCAGGTGCATATGGGATTTCTAGAGTGTCAATGGATTTTAGAGATATAGAAGCAGAAGCAGCTAGTGGTGGACATCATGCAAAACTTGCTTTAAAAATATTCCATAATACGGTCACAGCCTATATTGTTAAGTGTATTGTTGCTATGGGAGGTATTGATGTTTTAACTTTTACAGCAGGTGTTGGAGAAAAAGGTCAAGATTCTCGAGAGGCAATATGTGATGATTTAAAAATATTTGGGATTGAATTAGATAAGGAAAAAAATCAAAAGATAAAAGGGTTGGAGGCAAAAATATCAAATGAGAATTCAAATGTTTTAGTTTATGTTGTTCCAACAAATGAGGAATTGATGATAGCGAAAGAAACTATTAAACATATAAAAGATTAATTTTAATTATAATTATAGAAAGGAATGAATAAATTGAAAATTTTAGTATTAAATTGTGGAAGTTCATCTTTAAAATACCAATTAATTAATATGGAGAATGAAGAGGTTTTAGCTTCTGGTAAATATGAAAGGATAGGAGAAGAAGAGGCTTTTATTACTCATAAGGCATTAGGAAAAAAAGTAGAGATTAAAAAGCCAGCTTATGACCATAAAGAGGCTATTGAGTTTACTTTAGCTCAGCTTACTAATCCAGAGTATAAGGTTATAGATAGTTTAGATGAAATTGAGGCAATAGGACATAGAGTAGTTCATGGTGGAGAGATTTTTAAATCATCTGCTGTGATTGATGATAAAGTTATTGAAGATATTAGAAAGTGTGGAGAGTTTGCACCATTACATAATCCTGCTGCTGCTCTTGGAATGGAGGCTTGTAAAAAGGTTATGCCAGGAAAGCCTATGGTTGCTGTTTTTGATACAACTTTCCATCAAACAATGCCTAAGGAAAATTATATTTATCCAATACCTTATGAATATTATAAAAAATATGGAATAAGAAAATATGGAGCACATGGTACTTCTCATATGTATGTTTCACAAAGGTTGGCAGAGATTGAGAAAAAAGATGTTACAAAATTGAAAATTGTTTCTTGTCATTTAGGACAAGGCTCTAGTATATGTGCTATTAAAAATGGTAAGTCTTTTGATACTAGTATGGGATTAACTCCTTTAGGTGGTATTCCTATGGTTACTAGAAGTGGAGATTTAGATCCTTCTGTTTTGACTTATATTATGAAAAAAGAAAATATTTCAGCAGGAGAGATGGAAGATATTTTAAATAAAAAATCAGGAGTTATGGGAATTTCAGGACTTGCACCAGATTTTAGAGTAATAGAGAAAGCTTCAAATGAAGGAAATGAGAGAGCAGAAATTGCGATTGAGAGTTTTGAGTATTCAATAGCATCTTATATTGCTAAATATACAGCAGCAATGAATGGTGTAGACTATATTATATTTACTGGTGGAATTGGTGAAAATCAGATAAATATTAGAAAAGGTATTTGTGAAAAATTAAAGTTCATGGGTGTGGAAATTGATGTTGATGAAAATGATATGAGAGGAGAAGAGAAAATTATTTCTAAAGATACATCTAAAGTTACTGTATATGTAGTTCCAACAAATGAAGAATTGATGATTGCAAAAGAGACAGAAAAACTAGTGCAACTTATTAGTAAATAATAAATTTAAAGAACAAAAAAATTAACTTTTTTGTTCTTTTTTCTTGACTTCTTTATAACTCTATGGTTAAATGTCTGTATGAGAAAAAATAAATGAAATTTATAAATAATAAAGAAGGTGAGTAAAATATGCAAGAAGTTGTAGCAAATACTATCATTAAAGAGCTTAAGAAAAATTCAGAGACTATATTAGGTTTAAAAGTATATTTTAATGGGCTAGCCTCAAAAATTGATGATTTAGAAAAAGTTCTTGCTGAAAATACTGTAGAAATGATTAATATTAGAGCAAAGGTTCAAAATTTAGAAGAAGTATTAAGAAATTTAAAAGAGGAAATTACAGTAAATAATATAGAGAAAGAAAGATTATTAAATACCTTATTTATTAAAATATTGAATTTGACGGAAAGAGTAGAGGCATTAGAGAAATAAAATATTTGAAGGAGGTATTTGTTATGCAAGAAGAAGTTGTAAACATTATTTTAAGAGAACTAAGAGAGTTTAGGTCAGATGAAAACAAACGCTGGGAGGAAAATAGAAAGCGTTGGGAAGAAAATGAGAAAAGGTTATCTAACTTAGAAAGGGAAACTAAGGAAAATACTGAAGCTATATCTAAACTAAATAATAAAGTAGATAGTTTAGAGCAAGCAACAAAAGAAAATACAAAGTCAATTCTAGATTTAAAAACACAAGTAAACACCTTAGAAACTAAAGTAGATAATTTAGAA
>CALXZC010000013.1 GCA_944393135.1 uncultured Clostridia bacterium
ACCAGTTTTGCTTTACAATTTTGTTGATTTATTAGTTATTTATGATATCTGTTACTTCTACTTCATAATTTAGATTTATCGTAAAATTATATGTTTTTCCATCTTCATTTGTTATTGTTCCTTTACCTATATCATTTTCCCAATTAAATTCATTTATAGTTGCTCTACTTATATAATTTTGAAGAACTTCCTTATTACAATATTCTTTAAATTCCATATTGGGATTATTATGTATTTCTTGTATTATTGATGAAATAGCTAATAATAATCTTTCTTTTATTTCTGCTTTATCACTACCTTCTTTTGCATCTTTTGCTTGTTCTAACATTCCACCTGTGGCATAAGTATTCATTATTCTAATTGTACAAGCCATTTTATTATTTGGTGTAAATAAGTATACATCAATTATATTTTCATTATTTGTTATATTTTCATGATTAGCATCTATTTGTACTAAATAAAGTATATAGCTACCAAATATTTGTTGATATTCTTCATTTGTTATATCTATATTTGTACTATTTCTAAAATCTTCTATTCCTGTTATTTGCCTGATATCCTTTATAGAATATAAGTAAAACTCTTCATAGTCTTTATATGCCATTTCTAAAAGTTCTTCTATTCTTTGTTCTTCTGTAGTCTCTCCTAAAACACTATAAAACTCATTTTTTTCAAACAATTCTGATGCAGATTTAAAGTCTTTGTTTTTCATATTATTATAATATTTGTTTATTATATTTTCAACTTTTTGCTGATTATCCATTTCATTTATATTTTCTGCTGTTGCTATGTTATTTTCCATATACTGTTCTTTGTTTTCAGTTTTATTTATTAGAGATAACATTATAATTAATATTATTATGATGATGACTACAATTATTATTCCAATTCCTAAAAATTTTTTATACATTTAGAAAATCCCTCTTTTACTTTCATTATAAGATATATTTATTTTGCAAGCTCTATTATATTATCCATTATTTCTTTAGTTATTTTATCTAAAACTTCTTTATCCTTTGAACCTTTATACTCACTATAATCTAAAGGTTTCCCATAATTAATAGTTAATTTTCTTAGTTCTTTTGTTCCTCCTTTTATACCACAAGGAATTACTTTTGCTCCGCTTCTTACTGCAAAAAATGCTACACCATCTTTTACTTTTTCTCCTTTTTCTAGACCATTTCTAGTACCTTCTGGGAAAAGCGCAATACATTTACCTTCTTTTAAATCCTTTAAAGAACTTTTAATTGCTGCTATGTCTTTTTCATCTCTTTTTACAGGTATTGCTTCAAAAGCCCAACCTAAGAAAGCTAAAAATTTATTTTTATATAATTCTTCTTTTGCTAAAAACTTAATATCTCTTTTAGCAGTGGTAACTATCAATGGTGGGTCTATATAGCTTCTATGATTTCCACAAAATATAAGTGGTCCTTCTTTTGGGATATTTTCTCCTCCATTTATTTCTAGTCTATAAAATAGTTTGAACCATATATATAAGGCTCCTCTAACTATAAATTTTATAACTTCTTTAATTCCACTCTTTAACTTACTCATAATCAATCTCCCTATGTCATTTTATTTTTTATAATATCTATAATTTCATTTGTAACTTCTTCTATTGTCATATTACTAGTATCTATATATATGCTATCATCTGCTTTTTTTAATGCTCCTATTTCTTTGTTTTTGTCATTTTCGTCTCTTTTTCTTATATCTTCTTTTATTTCTTCATATGGTATATGAATTCCTAATTCTTCATTTTGCTTTACTCTTCTTTTAGCTCTTTCTTCTAGGCTTGCATCTAAATAAATCTTCACATCTGCATTTGGAAATACATATGTTCCAATATCTCTTCCTTCCATTATTACCTTTTTATCTTTTGCCACCTTTCTAAACAATTCATTTAGTTTAAATCTAACTTCTTTTATTGATGATACTTTAGACACTATATTTGTTACATCCTTCTCTCTAATCCTTCTAGTCACATCTTTTCCATTCAAGTAAACTAAATCTTTATTATTTTCTCTTTTAAACTCTATATTAATTTTATCTAATAAATCTACTATCTTTTCTATTTCGTTTATTTGTATATTATTTTGTAAAGTTGCTAAAGCTACACTTCTATATGCTCCACCTGTACTTATATTTATTAAGTTTAATTTTTCACAAATAATTTTTGTTATTGTTCCTTTACCACTTCCTGCTGGTCCATCTATTGCTACTATAAAAGACATTTAATTTACCTCCCCATCTTGTGGCACATATATATTTTTTGCTACAACTTCTAAATCCACCACATTCATTGCTGTTAATTTTTCTATCTCTTTTTTAGCCTTTTCTCTAAATTCATTTAGCCCTTGTACTACATTAAATCCATAAACAATGCTAACTTCCATATATATTTTAGCACCTTCTCCATAGTTCTCTACCCTTGTTCTTAAGATTTTGTGTATTGTTTGTGTTTGTGTAGCTAAATATTCAAGTATTTGCCTAAACACTAAATCAGATATTGTAAATTTACCTAGATAACTAAATGTTGGTCTTATTATTGATTTTTCTGATATATATGGTTTTTCACCTTTTCCTTTTGATTTAAATATTTGAAGTGGATCTAATAAATATCCTGAAAAATCCTTCTTTATTTCAAATGTTGGTACTGGAATTACATGTTTCCCTTCAGTTACCCTTATTCTTCTTGCTGTTTTCATTTCCTGTTCTGTTGCGACATCTGTAATATATGTTGTATCTGAAACTTCTGGTAGTCCCAAGTTTGCTGCAATTTTTTGCACCATTCCATCAGAAGTACCAAGTATTAATATTTTATCTGCTTTATATTTTTTTAATGCTTTTATAATAGGCTCTCTTTCTTTCTCTTCATAAAATAATGCATGCCTTACAGTTGCAACTTTTGTCTCGGCTTTTTTGGCAGATTCTCCTGCGATTACTTCATTATCTTTAATTAACAACCCATCATCTATTATAAAACTAATATTCTTTTCACTAGCCACCATTTGTGCTCTATAACTTTTTCCTGTACCTGATGGTCCAACAAAAGCATAAACTTTAATTTTTTTCATAAATGGTAACTTGTCTTTAATTTCATCTAATAACATTTTTCACTCCTGTTTAAACTTTTATAATTACAATTTATATTATAACATTTTATTTTATCTTCTACAAGGAAAAATAAACAATATATAGCATTATGTAAATAAGTGAGACAAAAATTGCCCATCCCCTATTTTCTCAAATTTTTTCTTCTTAATTGACCACATGCCGCTTCTATGTCTGACCCTAGTTCTCTTCTTATTGTTGCTACTATTCCATGGTCGTTTAAATAATCTCTAAATTTCATTATGTTTTCGTTTGAACTTTTTGTATAACTTCCATTTTCTATTTTATTAATTGGTATTAAGTTTACATGGCATAACATTCCTTTTAATAGTTTTACTAGTTCTTTTGCATCTGTTAAATTATCATTGTTGTCTTTTGCTAGTGCATATTCAAATGATATTCTTCTTTTTGTTTTTTCTGTATAATCTTTACATGCTTTTATTAGCTCTTCTATTTTATACACATCATTTATTGGCATCATTTTACTTCTTTTTTCATTTGTTGTTGCATGCAATGATATTGATAATGTACATGGTATGTTTTCTTCTGCTAATTTATATATTTTAGGTACTAATCCACTTGTTGATATACTAATATGGCGTGCTCCTATATTTAATCCTTTTTGATTGTTTAATATATGTATTGCATTTATTACATTTTCATAATTATCTAGTGGCTCTCCTATTCCCATGAATACTACGTTTGATATTCTAATCCCTGTGTCTTGTTCTACTGCCAATATCTGTTCTACTATCTCTCCTGAACTTAGATTTCTAATAAAGTTTATTCCTGTTGAGGCACAGAATTTACATCCCATTTTACATCCTATTTGTGATGATACACATATGCTATATCCATGATGATAGCTCATTAAAACTGTTTCTATTGCATTTTCATCTAATACATCAAATAGGTATTTTATTGTTCCATCTTTTGATTGTTGTTTTTTTAATATTTTAAAATTACACATTGTATAGTTTTCTTTCAACTTTTCTCTTAATTCTATTGATATATTTGTCATTTCATCAAATGTTTTTACTTTTTCTTGATAAATCCATTTAAATATTTGTTCTGCTCTGAATTTTTTTTCTCCTATTTTTATTAGTTCTTGTTCTAATTGTTCTAAATTATAGTCTTTTATATTTTTCATTTTTTTACCCTTCTTATTTTTCATATTTTAAATTTATTTTTCCTATTTCTTTTGGTATTACTATTTTGGATGTGTTTATTTCTTTTTTCTTTAACAGATTTTCTAATTCCATTTCTAGAAAATATTCTTCTTTGAAGAATATTCTATTTAATATTTTTCTTATTTTATCAAATTTTGTTTCTTTTCTTATTATTAAACCTGTTTCCACAATACCACCTCTTAATTAAAATAGGTATTTTAGTTTGTTTATAATTTATTTTTAATTTATTTCTAATTTATTTTTAATTCATTTTTAGTTGTTTTTATATTTTCTATATATGAAATTTTCTTATTATTACTGCTTTTACATCTTTTGCACTTAGGATTAGAGTGATTATTAAGTTTATAATTGATATACTACTTGCTACTATGCTTAATACCTTATTTTGTATTATATTTTCACTAATTAATATTACAGGTATCATGCTAAATATTACTATTATTAGTTGATATACTGCATATTTTATATATTTTTTATAGCTTACTATTGTTAGTATTAGCATTGTTATATTTGCTATCATTATTATTATTGGTACTGATATATTTATTGACCATTTTTCAAATCCTAATTCATAATCTATATATATTGTAAGAAGTGATATTGCTATTGCTTGTATTAATACATGTCCTGCTATGTTTGTATTTTTTTTAATTGAGTAAAAAACTGTTATCCATATATAAATTATTCCAGCATTTGCAAGTGCAGCCCATGGAGTTGTTGGAGTTGTTATTTTGTTTATTAGCACTAAAAGAAGTCCTACTATAAATGAACTTATAAGAAATATTTTAAATATTAAATCTTTCTTTTTACTACTTAATTTCTTCGGATATATCATCTAAAACACCATTACTTTCTATTTCCACATTTATATTTTTTTCTTTTAAAAATTCGTAAAATCTTTTTTCAATACTGTTGTCTTTTAATATTGATGTAAATGTAAATACCATTTTGTTTTCATATGTACAACTAGAGCATTTTATTTTCTCAACAGGTTCTGGTGCGATAAGCATTAAAAAGTAATCTATATAATTTTTATATTTTCCTATTATACCAATTCTTCCTATATTTGAATATGTTATTGTTGTATATTTTCTGATTTCTATATAACTTAGTCTTACTAGTAATTTTTTTAATGGTAATGGTACTATTTTTATTAGAAAGTTGTTTCCTAGTTTTACATTTGCAGACATTGTTTTTATTATTTCTTGTTCTTGTAGTCTTTTTTTAAAGTCTGATTTTACGAATTCTACTATTTTGTCAAATGTATTTAAATTTTCTTTTTGCATTTCTGCTTCTAATGTTATATAAGAAAAGAAGTTAGATATTGTTTTTGATGGGAAGTATTTTTTTAGATTTACTGGTATACATACTTTTATTGGTTTACTTCCTTTATAGTTGTATTTTTTATAGTTTGCTTCATATATAGAGTATATTAGTACTGCTGTTAGATATTGTGTTACAGTTGTTCCATATTTTTTACATTCTTCTTTTAATGCTTCTAAATCTATGATTTCATGTATTGTTGAAATTCCTCCAAATCTTATTTTCTTTCCTTTTAATACATATGCTTTTTTGCTAGAACTGTTTCCTTTTGCTTTTTTATCATAATTTTTTATATAGCTATCTTCTGTATCACATTCTATTATTTTTCTTGATTTTCTTTCTTCTTTTAGTTCGTTTTTGTGTGCTATTTCTAAATAGTTATATATTATCTCCTTAAAAAACATGTTTCCACTATTCCCATCTGTCAATGAATGGAATATATCTATATTTATTTTGTTTTTAAAATATGTTATTTTAAACAGATAATTATTGTTTGTTTTTGGTTCTATATATTTACATGGATAGTCTTTTTCTTCTTCTATTATTATTTTTTTAGGATTATATTCAAAGTAATACCAAAAAAATCCCGCTTTCATTCTTACTTTGAATGATGGATATTGTTCTAGAGCTCT
This sequence comes from uncultured Clostridia bacterium, assembly GCA_944393135.1. GTDB lineage: Bacteria > Bacillota > Clostridia > TANB77 > CAG-508 > CAG-269. The sequence continues at coordinate 6,260 of CALXZC010000013.1, forward strand.
ATTTACAGCTTGATATAAAATTTTTTCATTTACTTCTTCTTTTAATACTGCTGAAAGTCTAAATACTGTACTATATTTTCTACCTGCTGCTATTGGGAAAATTTTAGCTGAATTATCTAGTCTCCTCCAATTTAATTTATTTTCTTTTTTATTTTTCATTTTTTATTTTTATACCTTTCTTGATAATTTTTGTCAAAGTCTGTTTTATTTTATTTCTTTTACAATGTTTATTAAATCCTGATATCCTTTTTTAATTAATTCTCTATCTCCTTTTTCGTTTATTATCCAAATATGCCCTGCTCCTTCATATTCTTTTATTTCAATATTTTTTCCTTGCTCTTCTGCTTTTTCTTCTAATACATGTACATCTGGATTTAAGATATCATTTGTTCCTGTAATTATTGTTATATTACTTAAGTTTGATAAGTTTCCATCTATCGGATTTACTAAATAACTATTTATTCCATCATTTCCCGCATATGCTATCCCTGCTAATTTTAGTGTTTCTTTATTTAATTCTTTATCATTTTTTTGGACTTCTTCTATTTTGGGATTATTTAGCCTTACGTCCAACCATGGTGATATTAAGATTATTTTTTTTGGTATAGCCATATTTTCTTGTGACACTTTTTCTAGTAATCCTAATGCTAGTCCTCCTCCTGCAGAATCTCCCATTACTATTAGGTTTTCATTATTTATTCTTTTTTGTATTTCCTCATATAATGGTTCTACCATATCATATACATCTTTATAATTGTATTTTGGTGTTAATGGATAGTCTGGTATTATTATTGTACTTTTTGTATCTAATGTTAATTTTTTGATAAATTCCCAATGCTTACTACTCATTTCCGCCATATATGAACCACCATGGAAATATAATATTTTTTTGTCTGTTATTTCTCCTTCTTTTGGTGTTATAACAAACACATTTCTTTCTCTATATTTTTCTATTTTTACATTACATTCTTCTTCTATTTCAATAGGTTCTTTTGATTCTATGTCTGTAAATTTTAAATATCCTAAAATTATTAACCCTATTCCTATTAATATCAATAATGTTCCAATTATTGTTATGATTATTTTCTTTTTCATTTTCACCACCTATTATTTTTGCTTTTACTATTTTATCATATCATATTATAAAACTCAAATTTTCAATATAAAAAAAGAATGTATTTTTCTACATTCTTTTATCCAAATAATCCACGTTTTTTAACTGGTGGTTGTTCATTCATAGTTTTTGCAAGTTGTGTTAATAACTCTCTTTGTTCTTTTGATAATCTCTTAGGTGTTTGAACTATTACTGTAAATATAAAGTCTCCTATACTATTAGAATTAATTGACCTAAATCCTCTATTTCTAATGTTAAATTTACTTCCTGTTTGTGTTCCTTCTGGTATTTTATATTTTTCTTTACTTCCACCAACCATAGGGATTTCTAATTCTGCTCCTAGAGATGCCTGTGTTATTGTTATTGGTATTTCACAAAGTACATTATTTCCCTTTCTTGTAAATATACTGTGTTTTTTAACTTTTACAGTAATATATAAATCACCTTTTGCTCCACCTTTTTTTCCTGGCTCTCCTTCTCCTCTTAGTACCACTGTTTGATTATCATCAATTCCAGCAGGTATTTTTACTTTTATCTTAGGTTGTTTTCTGACAGTTCCTTTTCCATGGCAATATTCACATGGTTCATTTATTATTTCACCTGTTCCATGACATGCTGAACATGTTCTTGTTGTTTGCATCTGACCTAAAATAGTATTTTGCACTTGTGTTACCTGTCCTGTTCCGTGACATGTAGGGCATTTTATAGGAGATGTTCCAGGTTTTGCTCCTGTTCCATGGCAGTGAGTACATTCCTCGTCTCTAGTAATAACTATTTCTTTTTCTACTCCTGAAAAAGCTTGCTCAAATGTAATTTCCATTCTTACATTTAAATCTGCTCCTTTTGAAGGTCCGTTTCTTCTATTTTGTGAATTTCTTCCACCAAATCCACCTCCAAAAAATGATGAGAATATATCTCCTAAATCTCCAAAATCAGAAAATCCATCAAAGCCAGAACTACTATATGAATAATATCCTCCCTGTCCAAATGGTCCTCCTTGACCTCCAAATCCTTGTGGTCCACCATGTCCAAACTGGTCATACATTTTTCTTTTTTGAGGGTCTGACAAATTTTCATAGGCTTCATTTACTTCTTTAAACTTTGCCTCTGCTGCTTCTTTATTATCTGGGTTTGCATCTGGATGATATTTTTTTGCAAGTTTACGATAAGCCTTTTTTATTTCATCATCAGTTGCGTTTTTATTTACTCCTAATACTTCATAATAGTCTCTTTTTTCTGCCATCTATTTTCCTCCTTAAAGACTTTAAAGAAGATTAGAGGAAATTCCTCTAATCCTCTCATTTATTTTACTATTTATTGTCATCCTTATTATCATCTTCTACTTTATAATCTGCATCATATACATTTCCGTTTTCATCTGTTTTTGGTCCTTCTGCTCCTGTCTCTGCACTATTTGTTCCAGCTGCTCCATTTGGGTTTGCATTTTTATATAATTGTTCTGACATATCATAAAATACTTTTGTTAATTTTTCTGTAGCTTCTTTAATTTTTGCTGTGTCGTTTGTTTCTAATGCTTTTTTAGTATTTTCTATTTCTGTTTCAACTTTTGCTTTTTCTTCTCCTGAGATTTTATCTCCTAAATCTTTTAATGTTTTTTCACTATTATATACTAAACTTTCTGCGTTATTTTTAACTTCAATTTCTTCTTTTCTCTTTTTATCTTCTTCTGCATGTGCTTCTGCGTCTTTAACAGCTTTATCTATATCTTCGTCTGTAAGGTTAGTTGATGCTGTAATTGCTACATTTTGTTCATTTCCTGTTGCCATATCTTTTGCAGATACATGTACTATACCATTTGCATCTATATCAAATGTTACTTCTATTTGTGGTACACCTCTTGGTGCTGCTGGTATTCCTGTTAATTGGAACCTTCCTAAAGTTTTATTATATGCTGCCATTTCACGTTCACCTTGTAATACGTGAATTTCTACTGATGTTTGACCATCTGCTGCTGTTGAGAATACTTGTGATTTCTTTGTTGGTATTGTTGTGTTTCTTTCGATTAATTTTGTAAATACTCCTCCATATGTTTCAATACCTAATGATAATGGTGTTACATCTAATAATACTAAGTCTTTTACGTCTCCTGATAAAACTCCACCTTGAATAGCTGCACCTATTGCAACACATTCATCTGGATTTATTCCTTTATCTGCATCTTTTCCTGTAATTCTCTTTACTGCTTCTTGAACTGCTGGTACTCTTGTAGAACCTCCTACTAATAATACTTTATGAATGTCGCTTGGTGTTAACCCTGCATCTTTTAATGCTTGATTTACTGGTCCTGCTGTAGCTTCTATTAAATCATGTATTAATTCTTCAAATTTAGCTCTTGTTAGTGTTACATCTAAGTGTTTTGGTCCTGAACTATCTGCTGTAATAAATGGTAAATTTATTTGTGTTTGTTGAACACCTGATAATTCAATTTTTGCTTTTTCTGCTGCTTCTTTTAATCTTTGCATAGCCATTTTATCCTGTTTTAAATCTATTCCATTTGATTTTTTGAATTCATCAACTAAGTAATTAATTATTGCTTCATCAAAGTCATCTCCACCTAGATGTGTGTTACCATTTGTTGCTAAAACTTCAAATACACCATCACCAATATCTAGGATAGATACATCAAATGTTCCTCCTCCTAAGTCATATATCATAATTTTTTGGTCTTGCTCTTTATCCATACCATAAGCTAGTGCTGCTGCTGTTGGCTCATTTATAATTCTTAGTACTTCAAGTCCTGCAATTTTTCCAGCATCTTTTGTTGCCTGTCTTTGGCTATCACTAAAGTAAGCTGGTACTGTAATTACTGCTTGTGTTACTTTTTGTCCTAAATAATTTTCAGCATCTGCCTTTAATTTTTGTAATATCATTGCTGATATTTCTTGTGGAGAGAATTTATCTCCTTCTATATCTACCTTTTCATTTGTTCCCATTTTTCTTTTTATTGATATAACAGTATTTTCTGGGTTTGTTACTGCTTGACGTTTTGCTATTTGTCCTACTAGTCTTTCACCATTTTTTGAGAATGCAACTACTGAAGGTGTTGTTCTGTTTCCTTCTGCATTTGGTATAACTACTGGTTCTCCTCCTTCCATAACTGCTACACATGAGTTTGTTGTTCCTAAGTCAATTCCTATAATTTTTCCCATTTTTATTCATCCTTTCTTTACTGTTTTTTTGATGGGTCTAATTTTATTTTTGCCTCTACCCCATCACTGAAGCTTTTATATAAAAAATTAATAACTTAAATTATGTATTTTATACTAATCCTATAAAAACTAATCCACCAAATATGTATACTGTAGCATATTTAATAATTAGATTTATTGCTACAGCAATTATTACAAATGGAACAGTTTCAAGAAGATAGCGATTATTTAATTTATCTAATATAAATATTACTAGTAATCCTTGTACGAAATATGCTCCAAATACTAAGAAAAATACTAATATTGATATATATCCTGAAAATAAGATTGTTAAAAATAATTCTATTTCCATTCCTATTGTATAGATAAGTACATTTTTTAAATAGCCAATATTTTCATTCATAGCACGATATATAATATAAAATATTACTATATCAAATAATATTCCTATCATTTTTATTCCCCTTTTAGTTTGCTACTGCTACCATTGAATGTCTTATTATTTTATTTCCTATTTTATATCCTTTTCTATATACTTCAACTATTTCTTTTTCGCCTTTTGTTTCATCTTGTACACTTCTTACCGCTTCATGTAGTTCTGGATCAAATGTTTCTCCGGATTGCTTCTATTTCTTCTACTCCCTTTGATTTTAGGACATCATTAAATTGTTTTAATACTAATTCTACTCCTTGTTTATATCCTTCGTCTTTTGTTTCTGCTTTTACTGCGTTTTCTAGGTTATCAAGTATTGGAAGTATTCCTTCTACTACATCTGATAATATTGAGTTATATAGTACATCTCTTTCTTTCTTACTCCTTTTTTTGAAGTTCTCAAATTCTGCAAGTATTCTTTTGAAATGGTCATCTAATGCATCATAATCTTCTTTAGGCACCATTTCTTCTTTATTTTCTTTTGCATCTAAATTTTCATTTTCGTTTTTTTCTACTTCTTCATTTTGTTTTTCTTCTTTTTCTGCCATCTTATCCCTTCTTTCTTTAATCTTTTCCATTTAATTTTTTATTTATATATTTCATAACAGATATTACTTTTGAATAATCCATTCTTTTTGGTCCTATAATTCCTATTGTTCCTAAATCTTTTCCATTTACTTTATGCTTGAATGTTACAACACTGAAGTCTTTTAATTGCTCTTTTTCATTTTCATCACCTATATATACTTTTATATCTTCTGCGAACCCATTGTTTAACATGTCTGATACTAGTTCTTTTGTATCTAATATGTTTACAAAGTTTTTTGCAACTTCTAAACTATTAAATTCTGGTAATTCAAATGATTTATTTGCACCTTCTAAATATATTTTTTCATCTTCTTCTAGTACTTTTTTTATTTGCTCTATTATTGGTTTTACAACATTTATGCTATATATCATTTCATCATAAAGATAATCTTCTAATGGTCTATCTATTGTTTCTAGAGGCTGTCCTTTTAGTTTTTTATTAAACATATAGTTTATTGTTTCTACTTGTTTGTTTGTTATATCTTCGTCAAATTTTATTATTGTTTCTTTTACCATCCCTGTATCTGTTAGTATTACTGCCATCATCATTCTTGTTCCCAATAATACAAATTTTATTTCCTCTATTAATTGTGAATTTGTTTTAGGTCCAATAGATATTGTTGTATAATGTGTTACTTCTGATATTGTGTTTGCTGTTATCTTTGTTAAATCCTCTATTTCATTTACTTTTGTTTCTAACTTATCACTAATATATTTTATTTCTTCTAAGCTTATATCTTTATCATTTACTAGTTCATCTACGTAATATCTATATCCTTTCTCTGACGGTACTCTTCCACTTGATGTATGTGTTTTATCTAAATATCCATTTTTTTCTAGTTCTGCCATTTCATTTCTTATTGTCGCACTACTACAATTTAGCCCATGATTTTTAGTTAAAGCATTTGAACTAACTGGCTCTGCTGTATTTATATATTCTTCCACTATTGCTTGTAGTACCTTCTTTTTTCTATCATCTAACAATTTTTCCACCTCTTTTTTAATTGTTAGTTTTAGCACTCCTTTAGTTCGTTTGCTAATCTTTTTATATATTATACCCATTATTAGCACTTGTCAATACTTTGTGCTAAATTTATTTGTGAATTTTTTGTGAAAAAAAGAAAAGACTATTGAGAAAAATATTTTTATATACTTTGTCAACAGTCTGAAAAAACTAGAAGTTTTTTTATTTCTTCTAGTTTTTTATTTTATTTAACATTTATTTGCTTTAACATCCATATATTCTTCATGTATAAAGATATATAATTATCCATCAAACTAGATGTTGAATAAATTTTTTTACTATCTGCATTTTCTTTTATTTCAGTAACTTTTTTTAGTAAAGTGTTATAATCTATTATTATATTTTTAATAACTTCACATTCATCTATTTTTTCGTTCTTAGCTTCTGCAATACATGTATTATTAAGATAATCTTTCATACTACCTAGTGGTTCGTGATTTAGCATTAATATATGCTCTGCTATTTCATCTATTTGTTCATTTATTTCATCATAATATTCTTCTAATTTAGCATGCATTATAAAAAAATTTTTTCCCGATACATTCCAATGATAATTCTGTAGCTTTCTATAAAATATATTTAAATCTGATAATAAACAGTTTATTTTTTTTACTAAATCTTCCATAAAATCCTCCTCTTTCTTTTTTTAATTTTTCCAAACATTTTTATTTTATACATTTTTTTGATTAATATTTTTCTTTTACTTGTAAATACTAATATTATAAATATTTTGAGGAGGTTTTTAAATGTATAATAATCGTTATATATTAAATGAATTAAATAAAGGAATTAAAATGGGAATGGATTCCATCTCCAATGTTTCTGAAAAAGTTCAAGATGATAGATTTAAAGAAGATTTAAAGTATCAATATGATGAATATAATAAAATTTTAAATGAAGTAAATCAAGAACTTACTAATTATAATGATTTTCCTAAGGAATTAAATCCTATGCAAAAAGCTATGGGATGGATGGGTGTTGAAATGAATACAATTACAGATAAAAGTAATTCTAAAATAGCAGAGTTAATGCTTCAGGGAATAAACATGGGAATTATTGAAGGTGTTAAATTACTTAATCAAAATCCTGATGCAGATGAAGAAGTAAAAAATGTTTTAAATAAATTTATTAAATTCCAAGAAAATACTGTTGAACAACTTAAAAAATATTTATAAAAGGAAGGCTTTTTACCTTCCTTACTCTTCATTTATATCTATTAAAGAAAATATTTCTTTATTTTTGTTTAATTCCACTATATTTAGAATTACACCTTCTCCTATAACTTTTCCTCCTAATTCTTGAACTACTTCTTTTATTTTTTTCATAGTATTTCCAGTTGCATATATGTCATCAATTATATAAAATTTTTTATTTTCATATGTAGTATTTACTAGTTTAGGAAGTTCTATTATGTCTTTTCCATATTCCTTTTCATATTCAATTTTTGCTTCCACTGTCGTTGGTGGTAATTTTCCCTGTTTTCTTACAGGTATACACCCAATATTTAACTTATAAGCTACCGCTGTTCCTAATAAAAATCCTCTTGCTTCTGGCACAATTATATAATCTACATTTTTATTTTTTATTTCTTCTACAAATAAATCTATTATTTCTCCTAATGTTTCTTTTTGAATTATTAGTGGCATTATATCAATAAATTCTATTCCTTTAATTGGGTAATTTTTTTCAGTTCTAAGATTTAGTTTGTTTTTTAATTTATTTCTTAATATTTTCATTATTATTCTCCTTCATATTCGATATTATTGTTAAATGCTAATACAGAGTAAAATATTGGTGGAAGTATTAATATTCCTATTCCAAATAATCCGCCTTTTCCAAAGTTTTCTGCTAATAATATTCTTTTCATTATAGCTATAATAAACATTGCAATCCAACCAAATATCGGAATTAACCAAAGGAGCATTAAAAATGGTGATATTCCACAGACCTTATACATTGTAACTTGTCTATAAAATGGAATTATTCCTGCAAACCAATTTCTCCCCGCTTTTTTATATATTATACATCTTGTTATTGTGCAATATATAAATAATATTAAAACTACCAAACTTATTGTTTTTACAATCTTATTTGCTAACAATATTTTCATTAATAAATTTATTTTTTGTGATGTACTTGTTTTTTCAATAGCACTTTCTATAGCTTTTTCTGGACTTTCTCCTTCTTTAAGTTTTTTCCTTATTTCATTTATGTTTTCATCATTTTCTAAAATCTTTTTTATGTCCTCTTCGTCTGTATTTCTTATAAATTCTGCTCCTGTATTAATTACACTTTCACTTATTCCTACTTCTTGTGATATTTCTTCTTTATTCTCTAGTATCATATCTGCAATTTCATCATTTGAATATTGTTCAGTTATTTTATCATAAATATTTAAAATATCCTCATTTGTAACATTCTCAATATTTTCTGGTATTTCTACTGCTTCTACAATATTTATACTTAATAATATAAATATTGTAGAAAAAATTAATAATAATATTTTTTTCAGTTTCATAAATCTTCCTCCTCTAAGAATTTATAAAATCTTTCCTCTTTTTCTTTTTTATTTGAAGAGTCTATAAATTCTATCTTTCTTTCATTATCTCCTATCAAATTTTCCTTTGTCAAAATATCTTTCAAATGAACAGCTAGTCTATTTGCACCATTAAAAAATCTTATATTTTTTCCTAGAACTTGTCCAATTTCTTCTTGAACTAAGGGATAATGTGTACAACCTAATACCACATTTTCTATTTTTCCCCTATATTTACCTATATTTTCCTCTAAGTATTTTTTTATCTTATCTTTATTTCCTTCTTCAATAACATCTGCTAACCCTACACATTCTAAAATTTTTGTCTTATGATTATCATATTTATGGAATAATAAATTAAACCTTTCACTTTCTATTGTTCCCTTAGTTGCCATAACTAAGGTATTTTTGTCATATGCATAATCATAGACCATTTTATATGCTGGTTCTATTGCTATTATCGGAATATCTTTATATTTTTTTCTTAGATAGTTTGCCGCTATACTACTTGCTGTATTGCACGCAATTACAATAGCCTTACAATCTCTTTTAAGTAATATCTCAAATATTTCCTCACATCTTTTTATTATTTCACCTTTTGTTTTATCCCCATATGGGTTATTTTTAGAATCACTAAAATATATATAACTTTCATTTGGAAGTATTTTTATTATTTCTCTAAGTACTGTTACTCCACCAATCCCAGAATCAAATATTCCTATATCTTTTTTTCTAATTTCTTTTTGCATTTATTTTTGCGCTCCCTATCTTATAAAATTAGTTTTTATACTTTTTTCTTTTTTCGGTAATTCTATACCCGTATTTTTACCTGCTTCTATTGATTTTAATATCCATGCCATATTATTTCCGAGTATTCTCATTGTTTGAAGTCCTTCTTCATCTTCCTCAACTTGTTCTTTGGTACTTCCATGTACCATATTCCAGTAGCTAGAACCTACAACAATCATATTGCTTATAAAAAAGTATTTATTTATTTCATCAAACGCTGCTGTTGCTCCACCTCTTCTACAACTTACAACTCCTGCTGCTACTTTATTAGCAAATAAATTTCCTCTTCCGTAAAAAACTCTATCCATAAAAGAAGATAAACTCCCTGATATAGCAGCAAAATGTACAGGACTTCCAAAAACAAATCCATCAGTTTCTTTTACTTTATCTATAAATTCATTTACTTTATCAGCAATTACACATTTCCCAGTATTATTGCATCCTCCACATCCAAGACAACCTGATATAGCTTTATTACCAAGCCAGAAAATTTCTGTTTCTATTCCATTTGCATTTAATGTTTTTTCTACCTCTTCTAAAGCTCTATTTGTACATCCATCCTTATGCGGACTTCCATTTACTAAAATAACTTTCATTCTTTCACCTCATTTTTATTTTATGCTTCTACTTTATCACTTTTTACAACTTTTTTCAATATGTCGTATTGGGTGTCTCATGGGTGTCTCATGGGGACAGTCCCCATGCCTATAAAATGTCGCATAGGGACTGTCCCCAATGCGACATTTTAGACTTTATATATTTTTTATATTTTTCTTTTTGAATATTATAAATGTTGGTATTGTCATTATTAGGAAATATGCTATGCATATAATTGCTGAGAATATCGGTGTTAGCCCTTGCATCAATGGCATTCCTCCATAAAGATATTGTGTAAAATCCCAATTTAATGTTACAAAGTATTTTAAAATTTCTATATTATATTGTACTGCTAACTGATTTATCACTGTCACTCCCATATATCCAAGTAATGGAAGTGCTATTGCTACTGGTGAGTTTGTAAATATTGTGCTTAATGCAAATGATAGTGTTGCAAGTAATATTATACTTGGAAGCACCATTATAACTTGAGTTCCCACATATGTAAATATATTTATCTCTTGTATCATATTTGTGTCAAAATTATAAACTATTACTGGTGTTTGTAAACTTTCAAATCCAAACACTATTCCTCCTACAATTAATTCCATTCCTAATATAACTATTATTGCAAATATTGTTATTATTAATACTGTTATAAATTTAGATAATAGAATTTTATTTCTATTGTATGGTTTTATTAATAATAATTTTATAGTTCCTTTATTAAATTCCTCACTTACTATTGTTCCTGCTATCATAACTATAATTACTATTATAAATAATCCAAACTCATTGAAAAATCTAGTTAAAATTCCTCTTAAATCATTTGCTTTTTCTACATCTACATGATTTTCTATTATATATTTGCTTATTTCTTTATTCTCTATAGCATCATTATAATCTTTTTTCTCTTGATATGTTAAATCTGTATTTGATTTTTCTGTTTGTACTATTAAATAACTTTGTTCTTGATAATTCATAAGTGCTGTGTTCATATGGTCATATCCATATTTTATATCTTCATCTACTCTATATTTTGCTACTTCTAAGTCTATTTTTGCTATTGCTATTTCTTTTTCTAATGTTTCTAATCTTTGTTTATCTTCTGTATTACTTTTTTCATTTTCTAATGTTTTCACCTTTTCTTCTGCACTTTTTAATTCTTCATTTGCAAAGTATCTCCAATCGTCATTTTCTAGTCTTTTTGTCAATTCGTTTATTTGCTCATTTATTTTTTCCGCTTGTTCATCATTTTTTTCTGCTCCATAAAGATATGTGTTTTTCTCAGTTACATATGGCTCTATCCTTGATGCTATTATTTGTACTTGCCAAGCATCATTATCATATTTTTTCATCATATCATATACATCTAGTACTGTTTTATATTCTATATACATTTTTGTATCACTTGTTTTATTAGGATCTAATCCTTTTATTTCTTCTCTTGCATATTCTACATAGCTTTCACTATAATACGAATAGTTTCCATTATTATAGAAATATTTATACATACAGTTTGATAGTATTACAAATGCAAATGTTACAAATAAAATTATATAAATTGATTTCTTCTTAAAAATCTTTGTTATTTCGTTTTTTATTAAATTACTCAATTACATTCCCTCCTGTCTTTTCAAAAAATGCTTCTTCTAATGATTTCTCTTCTTTTTTGATTTCATAAATTGATATTTTTCTATTTACTAATATTTCTACTATCTGTGCTACTTCTTCTTTTACTGCGTCTATTTTAAATTTATTTTTATCTAAAATTATTGCCCCTGGTAATATTTCTTTTATCCTACTTGTATCTTTTACATCAAATATTTTATAGTTTGCTTTTTCTTCTTTTTTTATTTCTGATATTCCACTTGTTTCAATTATTTCTCCATTTTTTATTATGCATACTTTATTTACTAGATTATCTAATTCTGCTAAATTATGGCTAGATATTAATATTCCCATTCCTTCTTTTTCTGCTAATTCCAAAAGTAGTTCTCTCATTTCTTTTATTCCTTCTGGATCTAGTCCATTCGTAGGTTCATCTAATATTAATAATGATGGTTTATGAAGTATTGCTTGTGCTATTCCGAAGCCTTTGCCTCATTCCTAATGAGTATTTGGATACTTTGTCATTTATTCTGTTTTCCAGTTTTACTAATTTTACTACTTCATCTATTCTTTTTTTGTCTATTTTTTTATATAGATTAGCCATTAATTGTAAATTTTCATATCCTGTAAGATACATATATAAATCTGGATTTTCTACTATTGCTCCTACTTTTTCTATTGCTTTTTCAAATTGTTTTTCTATATCATATCCATTTATTTTTACTTTTCCTTTTGTTATACTTTGAAGTCCTAATATCAATTTTATCGTTGTTGTTTTTCCTGCTCCATTTGGTCCTATAAATCCTAAGATGTCACCTCTTTCTATCTCAAAAGAGACATTTTTGAGAATTTCTTTTTTTCCGAAATTTTTGTATAAGTTTTCACATTGTAAAATTGCTTGTTTCATTTTTATCCTCCTTCTTTTCATTTTTTATTATTTTATCATCGCAATTTTCTAAATACCATTTATTTTTTCTTAAATATATATGAAGAATTTATTAAGGCATATAAAGTAAAAAAGAATGAATTTTTATTCTTCATTCTTTATATAAATATATATTATTTTTTCTATATATGATAAAGCTTCATAATTAGTGATAAACTTTCCTTTATGTCTATTTTTTACAGTTGCTCTTATCACTTTTATTCCTTGATTATATTCTCTTCTATATATTTTTGCCAGAACTTCTTTGCTTAATCCTTGTTTCCACTTTTTTATTATTTCTTGTTTTTTCATACTACATTCACCTTAAATGTAGTATTTCTATTTTTTAGGAAATTATTATATTTTGATTTCACTTAAATTTTATTTTTTTCATATTATATTACGAGGTGTATTTTTCTATGAATTCTTGTGCTTTTGTTAATTTTATTTCTCTTCTTGCTTGTGATATTGCAAAGGATAAATCACAAGATGAAATTGCAATTTTAGCTACTTTTTTTACACAATTAGGTGATACTTTAGCAACTCTTTCGATTTTAAAGAATTAATAAATAGTTATTGGTTCGAGCCCAACATGAGGAACCAGATATTTTTTAATTGTTTTATTTACCTTAAGTATCGTTACAAATAAGTTTCTAAAATATTATAATTATATTTTTCATTTTTTATACATCTTAAACTTTCTGATTTATTTATTATCCTTTTTCTATTTCTAATATTCTTATTTTGTGTCTGTTTTCATAGCCATCTTTCTTACTTTATATTACCATAAATTATAATTTTTACTTATGTTATTTAGATTAATAATAACTAAATTTTTCTTATTTTATTGAATTTTCTCCTAATCCGTAGTATAATCTACTTACTTTTTATTCAAAAAAGATTTATTATCAAAGGAGGTTTTATTCATGAATGATTTTTTTAATTCCTTATCTGATGGATTGCGTGAACTTGATTTATCACTTCATAAGACAAAATTAAAAGATACTTTTGTAGATAATTTTATACATGAATTACGAGATTATTTAGCTAAGTCAGATGTTACTTATAGATTATCACAGTTACCAAAAGATACCTTACTTGATATTAACGAAATTGAAAAAAATCATATTCAATGTTATTTTAATCATGAAGAATATAATATTCCAAACGAAATGATTTATAAACAAGAATTAAATGGCTTAGTTAATGATGGATTTATCAAACTTCAATTACAAGATGATGGATTATATCATGTAGTTAGACGAGCTGAATTGCCTCATACTCATGATAGTTAAAAAAGAAAGCTAAACCATACTTTCTTTTAAGAAATATTGCTTGCTTTCTTCCAGTTCCATCTAAATTATATTTTAAAGGATTTATATAAATTTCTGTTCCATCACTAGTAAGCCAAATTGTATTATTTTCATCTGTTCTATATATTTTAATATTATTGTTTTTTAATCTCTCGATTATATCTATATCAGGAAGATTATGTGAATTACCTTTTCCAACTGAAATTATTGCATATTTAGGTTTAATTTTTTCTAAAAATAATTGGCTTGTACTACTATTTGAACCATGATGCGCTACTTTTAATACATCCACCTCATTCCATTCAACCATTTCTTCTATGTTATTTCTTATAATATCTTCTATGTCATTTTTTATTATAACATATCTTTGTTTATTCAAGTCTATAATACTTTTACACACATCATATAATTCTTGTTTTACCATATTTACCTCATTAGATTATTTATTTTAAAATTTTCCATTTTCCCTTTTTAGTAGAACCTTCTCTTGAAATTATGTTCATCTCTTTTAAAACATTCATATTATATTTTACCCCATCTCTTGTCATTTTTAATTCTTTTGCTATTTCCTTTTGAGTTATTGATGGATTTTCTTTTATCAATTTTATAATGTGTATTTGTGTCTCGTTTAGCATTGCATAATTTTCTTGGGTAGTTTCTTGGGTAGTTTCTTGGGTAGTTTCTTTTTCATATTTAAATGGATTTTCTCTATACTTAAATGAAACCCTTAAAAAATTATCCATGAAAATAAAACAACTTTTATCATAAGCTTTCAAAATTCTTAATATTCCAGACCCTATATTTTCAATTAAATCTACATCCTTAAAAACTCTTATTAATTCCTTATTTCTTGGTGCTGTAACACCTTTAAAGAAATCGCTTTTAGATAACTCTTGTGGTAAACCTCCTGCAGATGTAATTTCAATTCTGTCAGAATATAGTTCTATTATTGGTGAATTACCATAAGAATAATCATTGTGGACAATAGCATTAATAACCGCTTCTTTTAATGCCTTACTGTCAATCATTTCCACTTCTTTTCTTCCTTTGTATTCTATTTTAGCATAAACAGTGTTTTCAGCATCTAATCTATCTAGCACTTTCTGTGTAGCTGTAATTAAACAACAATACCCATATTCTTGATTTTTTACTAAATCCATTTTATCCGTTCCCAAATACTTTACTACTTTAATAGAAACATTATTTTCGTCAGCAAGTAAAAATGCATTGTAATTATATTTTCCATCACTTGTTAATAAATCCAAATTTTTTAAGAAGTTTTCATTTAATTGTAAACCTTGTCCTTCATAATATATTTTTAATTGATTAAAAGTTAGTTCTTGCCTTGGGGATTCAATTTCTTTTAATGTATTTTTTACTCTTTTAGCATACATATTATCAATCATTTCAAAAGTCATTCTCTCTTTACTGCTTCCAACTCTTAAATAACATCCTTCTGGTGTTCTTCCCTTTTTTCTTAAATAGTAAGGTTTCTCTGTACCGCTTGATATTACAATTTTTATTACATTTTTTTCTTCTATTTTCTCTACAATAACATCAAATAATCCTAATGTAGATGGTTGTATATTGTTCTTTATTCTGTCTTTTATTTGTAACTGTATTCTATCAATATCCTCGACACCAACTACTTGTCCATCTTTTCTAATTCCAACATAAATAATTCCGCCTTCTTTATAATTTAGAAAAGCTATTACTTCTTGCTCAAAATCTTCATTTAATTGCTCTTTGTTTTCTATACGGTTA
Source organism: uncultured Clostridia bacterium (assembly GCA_944393135.1). Lineage (GTDB taxonomy): Bacteria > Bacillota > Clostridia > TANB77 > CAG-508 > CAG-269. The sequence continues at coordinate 22,124 of CALXZC010000013.1, forward strand.
TTTTCAATATTTTGCATTTTTCACTCTCCTCTTTTTAATATTTTTTCTACCTCTATAACCTCATATGTTAATTCTTCTATATTTCTAGTTGTTTGATTATAGCAATAAATTTTAAAAGGTTTCTTATAATCATTTCCTAAAATTATGAAAATCATCTTATATCCTAAATTATTATTAGAAATACTTATCATACTTTCCATATCCATTAAACTATATTGCATATTATTATTAGGATGTGTATGCCATTCTCCAATATAATAAAACCCATATTTTTCAAAAATTTTATTCTCCATTTTTTTGAATATTTTATATCTTTTTTAAATGACCTACTCTTTCTTTCTGCATTATATCCTCCATCTATAATATGTGAAATAATAATATCAGTCTCTTTTTCACTATTTCGTCCTAATATTATTCCTCCTGTTTCTATTTCTTTCTCTCAAACTTTATCTATTTCTTTCCTCATACATTCAATTACTGACTTATCAACATATACTTTACTCATTTCCACACACACAACATCCTCTATATCCTGGTATACTATATCTTCTAATTGTTATTTCATTTGTAAAGAACTCTTTTCCATCCAATGACTTCATTTTTTCATTTCCGATAAAATAACAATTATACATATGCCCTTCATTATCTTTTGGTATTTTATTAGTTAAATAGTTTAATATTATTCTTACACCTAAATTTACAATATTAAGATTGTAAATTTGACTTGCTATATAACTACTATTTGCACACCTATAATTATCATCCATTCCTAAATTAAAATCAGGTAACTTAGATTTCATATTTTCTATTTGTTCTGTTAAACAGTCTAGGCAAGCCATTTTCTTATTAGAAATTGCAACTACACCAGCTTTTGCTTTATAAAAGGCATTAACATATATTACTATTTTATTCATTTCTAAACATAGTCCATCTAATATATAACTTGCAATATGTAACATAATACCACAAAAACCTCCTTTTTTCAATATTTTGGGTCAAAAAAAGACCGTTTCTTTTGAAACGGTTTTCAATTTTTGTGTTCATCTAACTTTTTGAAAACCTTGATATAACTTAATTTCAAGATTACAAAAAGTTAGATGAAAACTCTTATTGGCTCCTCGTGTTGGGCTCGAACCAACGACCTATCGGTTAACAGCCGAGCGCTCTACCAACTGAGCTAACGAGGAATATATATAAATCTGGCAACAACCTATCTTTCCAGCAGGGTAACCCACAAGTATTTTCGGCACATTTAGGCTTGACTTCTGTGTTCGGGATGGGAACAGGTATTTCCCTAAACGTCATCATCACCAGAAAATTGATTACTAATTCAAAATACTTTTTAATTATATATTACTTTAAAAAATATTTCAAGTATTTTTATATATTTTATGCAATTTTTTTATTTTTATACTAGCACACTGAAAAATACATAGATGAATATTTGTTTTAGGTTTTTCCAATTTTTATACTGTGGTTAAGCCCTCGATT